>NZ_JAHGAM010000015.1:0-427508 GCF_030248595.1 Vibrio sp. D417a
TAAGGTGTGAGCAACGCAATACAAAGGCCGCCGCATACCACCTTAAACACTAAACGCAACGCATAGTAAAAATGCCACGCGTTGCGAATCACTCTTAAACAGTTTGTTATGTTAAAACCCTGATAGTAGGCTGATGACTGTTTTCTCGTACTTCTTATGCAAAGTATCGCTAAATTTGTCTAAGTTATCAGGGAATACATCATAACCACCTAACTTTTTAAGCTCACCAACAAATGAATGATAATAATAACTTATGCATACATATGCTTTATCCAAGTCTGGAATTTTTACTTGAGGATCTGGATCTATATGGGCAACTCGCTTATCCCGAAACGCTTTCATTTCTTCCCAATATGCTTTCCAGCCATCATTATCAAGTTCTAAGCGTCGCAATAAATCTTCTTTGAATTGATCACCATCTGTACTCACATTACGAAAATGCAAAACATCGTTGTGATGTCCAAAAGCATGACTCCAATTAAATACAGCCATACATATAAAATTATTATGTATATACGTATGAACCAAGTCGGGAAATTCATTTCTCCTTTCTGTTAGGCGCAAGTAATATACATACTGACGTACAAAATCAACACAATTGGACAATGCCCTTTCTAGCAAAATGGAACGTTCCATAATTCTCCTTTAACATAACGCCTTGTTAAGGTGTGAGGCATGCAATACCGAAGCTTCCGCATACCACCCTAACCACTAAAACCAACGCATAGTAAAAATGCCACGCGTGCCGAATCACTCTTGAACAATTTGTTAGGCATTTTCTGTCAACAAAAAAGAATCGATAAGATCCCATCTGTTTTCATAGCTTTCATAATTTGGTATGGATTTAATGCTTACTTTCCCCCAATCTGCACTGCGAGGAGCTTCATGAATTAACCTAATTGGGAACACATAGTATCTGGGAGGCAGTATTTCTTTTTTGTTGTCTTTTGAGCCACGATTTAGAAATACAGCTACGACAAAGTCAGATTCAAGGTTTTTAATTGGAAAACCCAATGCACCCGTTCTCCATCTACTCTTAACTTGAACTCTCGCAGATTTATGAGAATCTGGATTAACAGCTACTAAGTCATAACCAGGCATATTTGTGTATGTTTTATAAGCTGAAATTCTATGGATCAACAACTGCCCTAAGACTAGAAACTCTGCACCCTCTGACTCTAAACGTGTATCTTGTCTCGCCATTTTTTCTCCTTGATGCCTAACGCTTTCTATACGGCAATTTGCCGTTTTTCTGGCAGGCTACCGCCTTCTTTCTTATCAAAAGCGCTATCAATCGTAGCACTTATATGTATGAAACAAATAGAAAAACAGTATGAATATGTGTGGTAGCGCGCGCAATTAGTCGGCGCACAGCACGCTAATTTCAAAAGTGGTGATACATTAAGGGTGCTGTATAAATAAACAGGTTAATTTATCATGAAAAGTCAGTTTTTACTTAGTGTAAAAGAGCACATGCTTACTCGTCATTATGCGAATAAAACTATCGAAAGTTATCTATTTTGGATAAAACGCTTTATCACTTTTCACCAGCTTGCTCACCCATCAACACTAGCAGAAGATGATGTCATTCAATTTCTGAGTTACTTAGCGGTAGAAGAAAAAGTTGCGGTAAAAACGCAAGCTTTGGCGCTGAACTCAATATCATTTTTATATCGTGATTATTTCAAAACCCCACTATCACTTGATATGAGATTTCAGAAATCCTTGACCGAAAAGAAACTTCCCGTTGTGTTATCCAGGGAGGAGATCCGAAGATTCGTTCAGCATATCGACCCGAGGTATAGACTCCATATTCAGTTGCTTTACGGCTCCGGGCTTCGAGTTATGGAATGTTTACGCTTAAGAGTTCAAGACATCGATTATGATTATGGTGCAGTTCGCGTTTGGCAAGGAAAAGGAGGTAAAAATCGTACAGTCACATTAGCCAAAGAACTGCATGAACCACTCAAAGCTCAAGTTAATTTAGCAAGAAACTATTATTTTAAAGATAGGCACATGCCTGGTTATGCGGGCGTATACATCTCTGAAGGTTTACGACGTAAATACCCAAAAGCGGAGCTAGATTTTAACTGGCACTTTTTGTTTCCATCAACAAAGTTAAGCGCAGATCGAGACACTGGTGAACTCAGAAGGCATCATATCAATGAAAGCGCAATACAAAGAGCAGTAAAGCGCGCGGCAAGCGACGCAAGCATTGAGAAAACTGTAACTTGCCACACACTAAGACACAGTTTTGCCACGCACTTATTGGAATCTGGCGCAGACATTAGAACTGTTCAGGAACAATTAGGGCATACTGATGTAAAAACCACGCAAATCTATACTCACGTTATCGAGCGCGGGGCTGGCGGTGTGTTGAGTCCATTATCCAGCCTTTAGAAAAACAAAGCCACCTCGAAAGGTGGCTTTGCTTTATAACTCGTTATTGACGAACACCGAGTTTCACATTGCCTTTTGAGTCAAACCAAAGTGCTTGCGAACGGCGACGTCCTATTAGTATCGGACCATCATCATAAAAGAGAAAGTTCTTCCAGTGCTTTTTAAAAATAGACCATTTCGTTTCGATGACATTGTACTTCTCGTAGCAAAAGTAAACGGTCACATCGTCTTGCCAATCGATATGTGCCTCAACTTCCGCTGGCATGTCAGGATCATCCGACTCCCACGCAGCCATCCAATCCACAGTTTCAGACCAATTCGCCTCATTCATTGGCCAGTCTTGGGAACTAAGTCTATCCATATCAGGGCTTTGAGCACTGATATTTTCTTTCCAAAATTGTGCTGAACGGGCTTGGCTCATCGGCTTAATAAAAGCCAAATCTTCTTCTGGCACAGGCATCGACTGATGCGTAAAAATCCATTTTCTTTGGTATTCATCCAAAGGCAAATAAGACATTCAGTCTCCTTTATTACGATTTCAGCCAACCTTTCTCTGTGGCTTCTTCAATCAACTCTTTCGCTTTGTCCCATAAGGTAACAGAGCCAAATTCAATTCGTTTATTAATGGTAAGTGCTTGTTCGCGTGAGACACCATGTTCCTTCCAACTCTGACCATTATTATGGTAGTTCAAGAGCATTGGAATTAACCGATCGAGTGCTTTTGCATACTTAGCATCATCGGTCTGCGCGGCTTCAAATTCATGCCAAAGCGCCAATAGCTCTTGCTCCTGATCGCTGGGTAACATACCAAACAAGCGCTCTGCCGCTCTAATTTCTTTTTCAGCTTGCTCTTGAGACGCAGCAGTATCATAAACAAAGGTATCGCCCGCGTCGATCTCTACTACGTCATGTATCAATAACATTTTCATCACTCGGCAAATATCAACAGGTGCATTCGCATGCTCTTCCATCAATATTGCCATCAGTGCGACATGCCAACTATGCTCACCACTATTTTCGAGGCGCCCTTCAGCACTTTTAACTCGAGTTCGGCGCAAAATGCTTTTGAGTTTATCGAGCTCGATTACAAGTGCTAACTGCTTTTCCAATCGTTCCATACTATCGTCCTTCTGGCTGCCAATTCGGATTAATAAGCGACGTTAGAACGTGGTCTTGCCACTCACCATTAATCAAAAGGTAATCTTTTGCATACCCTTCTCGGTTGAACCCTACATGCTGTAGCACAGCTTCACTGCGTTTATTGTGAGGCATGTAGCCAGCTTGAATACGATGCAGTTTCTGAACGTTAAACATGTAGTCGCAAGCCATGGTTAATCCACGACGCATATAACCATACCCTTGCGCTTTTTCAGCGAGAGAATATCCGACGTTACAAGAATAAAAAGGAAAACGACTCAAACTACTAAAGGATATCGTACCTAGCATTTCACCCGAAGAGGCTCTGACTAAAAGGCAATAATACCCCAATCCCATTCGATGCAGCTCATTGAGCTTGACAAGCTTTTGCAACCAACCGTTCACTGAGAAAAAAGCCTCTTCACGTTTCGGTTCAAACGGTTTCAGGTATTCTCGGTTCGCTTGAAAATATTCGGCAATCATATCTGCGTCACCGATTTCAGCGGTACGAAGAAGCAAGTCACCGTCCAACTTATGAACGGCGATAGATGAGCTGTTATCTTCCATTACAAATGATTAATTCCGTCTTTTCGTTCAATTCGATTAATTCTTACGTATACCGTAATCACGCAGTTTATTAGCGATTGAGGTATGCGATACATTTAAGCGCTTAGCAAGCTTGCGGCTTGATGGGAATGACTGATACAAACGTTCCAGAACTTGAGATTCATAATCACGCATGATCTCATCCAAAGAACCGTCGATGTTAAGCGTTGCACTACCAGCGCCGACTGACTGAGGCTGAGGTAAATTGAAGTGATCCGCGTTTAGTATATCACCATCCATTTCCGTGAGCGCTCGAAGAACCATGTTATCCAGCTGGCGCATGTTTCCTGGCCACTGATAATTTGCAAGGGCATCAACTAGACCATCATCAAACTCTGGCTTATCAATCCCAAGCTGTTGAGCATGTTTCGCCACAAACAACTCAAGCAATGGTGCAACGTCGTTTGAGCGCTTACGTAACGGAGGAATGCTGAGCGTAAGTACGTTGAGACGATAATACAAATCTTCACGGAACATTCCTGCTTCAGAAAGCTCGGCAAGGTTATGTTTTGTTGAAGCGATGATACGAACATCGACATGCATCTCATCTTCTGCACCGACACGACGGAAATTACCATCCTGTAGAAAACGTAACAGCTTGATTTGAAGGTGCGAACTCATTTCACCGATTTCATCAAGAAATACCGTCCCGCCATTTGCTTGCTCAAAGATGCCTTTGTGGCCTTGTTCATGATTAAATGAACCCGGCGCATGACCAAAAAGTTCAGTTTCTGCTACATCGTCAGGCATCGAAGCACAACTCAAAACTAGGAATGGCTTGCTCGCGCGGCTAGAACGGCTATGGCAAGCTTTAGCAAGCATTTCTTTACCAGTCCCCGTTTCGCCCTCAATCAACAATGGTTGGTCAAGCACAGACAGCTTCTTAGCTTGGTTCATTAGTGCTTTATGACGGTTCGATATACCAACAAAGTGCTCAAAACCCAGAGGATTATGCAGCGGTAGTGCTTCTTCAATTCTGGCAACTTGCTGACTAGAGCGAATCGTCATTAGAGTACTCGCTAGAGTCGAGTTTTGCGCTTCGTCTCGGATATAAACGGGCATCAACTCTAGAACATAGTCCAAGCCATCAATCACAAGGTTTTCCCGCGTTCGACCATTAACACCTTCAGACCAACGAGAGAAACGAACACTTGGTAACAAAGCACCGATTTGAGTACCAATCACTTCTTGCTTGTGAAGGCCAAGCAATGAAAGTGCAGACATGTTCGCCATGTCTACGGCACCTTTAAGATCAATGGCAAAAACCGGATCGGGCAAGTTATCAACTAACGAGAGCAGCTCCGTATTGTGGCGCTCCATCGGCATAAACTGGATTTTACGTACGTCTTTCACCCCCGGAATACGGCGGATTTCAGCCATCAGCTCACTAAACGTATCAAAATCAATATCCGGGCAATTCAAATAGATAATACCGCTAATATCGATTTCGATACCACGTAAGTCGATGCTTTTAGACGCTAAAATATCGAGCAGTTCTCGGGTCAAGCCGAGTCGATCTTCACATAAGACTTCAAGACGCACTTAAAATATCCCAATTCACAACTGTCAGGAAAAGTTGACAGTAGTTTCTATCATGCTTGGAATGGCGTCAAGCAATCCTATCCATCAAAGTTGATATTCGTTACGGTTTCATCGTAATTGATGCAACTTTCGCCGCCACTGCCTTGCGTATGGTGCCCAACTTAACCTGACGGTCAGGATACCAGGGTAGTGGACGCAATAAGGTCATCGCTTTCAAGCCCAAACGTGCCGTTAGAATACCAACACCGAGTCCCTGCCCCGCACGAGAAGAAACTTTGCCAGCAAGATCCATCGACATCAAATCCATACTGGCATCAATAGCGAGCTCACTGGCACCAGCCGCCGCCATATTGACAAATACCGCTCTTAGTAACTTGATGCGAGATGCATAACCTAGCTCTACCCCATATACCTTGGAGAGGTTGTCGATCATTTTGAAATTTCGCCACGCCACCAGCAACATATCAGCGGCAGCCAGAGGGCTCACGGCGACTAGGGCCGCACACTCGGTTGCGTGCTGTGATACGATTTTCGTTGCCAACTTGTCTTGTTGGCTCACCACCATCGAGTCATACATATCAAGAATTTCAGCGTCACTATGAGCAGGGTTAATACTGTTCTGCCAACGATCAAAGCCCGGATTCTCTGCCATCACACCACTTTGTTCTGCTACGGTTTCGCAAAAGGCTTTCCCTTTCCCAACGCTCTCACTATTAACAAGTGCTTCTGCTTCTTCTTGAACACTAAAATGATTTCGTAGTTTTCGCAGTTTCCAAAGCTCTTTACCCATAGCTCCTAAACCAAGCGAAGCGATCGCAGCAATAAACCCCGTCCAGCTTAAGGCTAGCCAATCAGAAGCCTGAATTGCGGTTATAACCGAGTCCACCGCTTGCCAGCCAACCAGACCAGCAAAAGTTGCAAATGCGCCAGTCGCGAGCCATTTTCTGCCCGATTTTGGACGAATGACATGCTCGAGTTGCAATTCCTGTTCGGTCTCCTGGTGCGCTTCTTTAACTTCAACAGGTACAAATGTTTCTTTTTCGCCGAATGTTTGCTGCGCCGTCAACTCCGGTTGATTCGATTGCTGCTCTTTTTCCATTACCTTTTTAGAGAAAACTTGTTTTTGCTTCAACTCACTCATTTCAATTTATCTCCAATCAGGTAATCCAATGCTTTGTCTAAGCGTATGTGCTTCATTGGCTCATCATTCGGTGAGGGCATCGGACGAAACGACGTAAAATCAAACCCGTTGTTTTGCCAATACGCTGCATTTGGTAGCTTTTTCGGCACCTCTCCGGGAAACATAGTCATCGGCTCACCACCCAATGTTGTTCCTTGTAACGCCGGGATGGTCTTATCTCCAGAGGAAATAAACCCCGTCGTGGTTGCTTGGATGGAAGCGATACTCATGCAGCTCATCTCAATATTCTCGTAGGCTGCCGTTTGCCATGCTGGATGCACCATTTGTTGGAGCAGAGACACCAAATTTGGGTGCTGATCGGGCGTGATATGATCCGCTTTTGTAGCAGCAAACAACACTTTGTCGATTTTTGGTGAGAACAAACGACGCAAAAAGCTACTACGACCATAACGGAAGCTATGCATGATCTGTTCTAGCGCTTGGCGCATGTCGTAAAACGCTTCATCACCGGCATTGAGAGGCTGCAAACAATCCACCAGTACAATCTGGCGATCGAAGGTCGCAAAATGATGCTTATAAAACGCTTTCACTACTTTCTGTTGGTATTCCTGAAAACGGGCTTCTAGCATCGCTAAGTTACTGCCCTTGGGCGCTTTGCTTTCCGAATCAGCACGACACGGAAAAAACTGTAGCACCGGCGCACCTGCTAGTTCACCAGGTAATACAAAGCGGCCAGGCTGAACCCAATGAAGGCCAACGTCTTTACAAGCATGAAGGTACTCGGTGTATGTGTGTGCAACTTTCTCAAGTAGTTTCTCATTCACTTCTGCAAAGAGATCCACTTTCTCCAGTTCAGAAAGCCAAGCTTTGGCTAAATCGCCACGCTGGCCTTTAAGTGCATCAAACTGAGTTTGCGACCACGTTGCAAAATCCATGTCCAATAAAGGCAGGTCGAGCAACCACTCTCCTGGATAGTCGATAATATCAACATTTAAAATTGCGGTTTTACTCAACAGCTTTTTCGTGGTTTTATTTGGTTTGTACTTGAGCGCTAAGCGAATCTCACTCACATCACGTGTCGGTACTGGCCACTGAGGTGGAGTCGCATGAATTTGGCTCATCGCCTCATCGTAAGCAAAGCGTGGCACCATCATATTCGATTGAGGCTCACGCTTCGCCCCAATAAGGCGCTTATCTCTAGCCGCAGTCAAAAGAGGCAAATTGTCATGGGTTGCAGTATGAAGAAGCTGATTCACTAATGACGTGATGAATGCCGTCTTACCGGCACGAGAAAGTCCGGTGACAGCAATTCGAACATTAGAGTCCATACCTCTGTTGATAAAGTCATTAACTTCTTTCTTTATTCTCTTCATTACGCTTCTTTATCTTACTCCACTTTAAAACAACGTTGTCAGCGACTTCGAATTTCGATCTATGAATACTGTTCTATCCCGAATTCTATGAGTTTAACTTTATATACCTTAATAAAAGATGAACAAAACATCCGGCTTGATGCTGTATTAAAAAAAGAAAAGCCCCTGAGTGGTTCAGAGGCTTACTTAATCTACAGCATTAGTAACTCTATATGCGCTGATTACTATGTTAAACAGGAACCCGCTTTCTTTAAGCCTAGTCGTCTTCGATCAACTTATAGATAACAAATAGAGCGATTTCCAAAATCAACCACAACACACATGTGATGGTTACGTACTTTTCATCAAAGATGCTGATACCGTGAAGAATCAAGTCATAGCCAACAAAGCCACCTATCACTACAGCAAGAATAATTTGTAGAATCTGAATAAAACGAGGCATGCCGTCTCCTAATTATTGTTCGCATAACGTTTGATTGCTATGCCTAAAGGTTTATATCCTTAATTATATAGACAAAAAGTGCAGGTTTCGCTGCACTTTTGTCAATTGTTTGCTAGGTAAATCAGCACCTTGTCACATTCTCTCTACTGAGACGCAGCAAGATTGCCCTTTGCCTTATGCTTCCATCTCTTGAATTTTCACTTTCCAAGTGTCTGGACCGATTTGGTGCGCGTTAACACCATTTGAGTCGACAGCCACTGTTACTGGCATATCTTCAACTTCAAATTCGTAAATCGCTTCCATACCTAAATCTTCAAATGCGACAACGCGAGCTTTCTTGATCGCTTTCGCCACCAAGTACGCAGCGCCACCGACAGCCATTAGGTAAACCGCTTTGTGATTCTTGATAGATTCAACCGTTGCAGGGCCACGCTCAGCTTTACCGATCATGCCCATGATGCCGGTCTTTTCTAGCATCATATCGGTGAATTTATCCATACGCGTTGATGTTGTTGGGCCAGCAGGACCAACGACTTCATCACCAACTGCATCGACAGGGCCTACGTAGTAAATAAACTTACCGTTTAGATCTACGCCTTCAGGTAGACCTTCGCCATTATCTAGCATGCCTTGAATACGTTTATGCGCAGCATCACGACCAGTCAGAATTTTACCTGATAGAAGAACCGTTTCGCCTGTCTTCCACTCTTGTACTTCTTCTTTAGTAATTGTGTCTAAGTTTACGCGACGCGTATTTTCGCCCGCTTCCCAAGTAATGTCTGGCCAATCTTCTAGTTTAGGTGGTATTAGCTCTGCTGGGCCGCTACCATCAAGCGTGAAGTGTACGTGACGAGTCGCCGCACAGTTCGGGATCAAACAAACAGGCTTAGAAGCCGCGTGCGTTGGCGCAGTTTTGATTTTAACGTCGACAACAGTCGTCAAACCGCCAAGACCTTGCGCACCGATACCAAGTTTGTTCACGCGATTGAAGATATCCAAACGAAGCTCTTCTTCTGCGTTTTGTGGGCCACGGTCAATAAGCTCTTGAATATCGATGTGTTCCATTAGAGATTCTTTTGCCAATACCGCTGCTTTTTCAGCCGTACCGCCGATACCAATGCCAAGCATGCCAGGAGGACACCAGCCCGCCCCCATTGTTGGTAGCGTTTTTTCTACCCACTCAGCAATATCATCAGATGGGTTTAGCATCACCATCTTAGTTTTGTTTTCGCTACCGCCGCCCTTCGCAGCGATCTGAATTTCAACTTTATCGCCCGGAACCATGTTGATATGTACGACGGCAGGCGTGTTGTCTTTGGTATTAATACGTTTACCAGCAGGGTCCATAAGTACTGACGCACGCAACGGGTTATCAGGGTTCGTGTACGCTTGTCGAACACCTTCATCTACCATCTGCTGAACCGTCATGTCGGTCGAATCCCATTGCACGCCCATACCGATGTTGACGAAACACGTCACAATACCAGTATCCTGACAAATTGGACGGTGACCTTCTGCGGACATTCGGGAGTTAATTAGGATCTGAGCAATCGCGTCTTTCGCGGCTTGACTCTCTTCGCGGTGATAGGCTTTTTCAAGAGCTTGAACAAAGTCTAGCGGGTGGTAGTAAGAAATATACTGTAGCGCATCAGCGACACTGCTGATCACATCCTGCTTGCGTATTACCGTCATTACATGCCTCGTTATAGTTATGCTTCCATTATTGGCTTGGCTTCAATCGTGTTTGTTAAGCTTATTGCTCTTTTGAGCTTCGTTTTTTATAAACAATTGTCGAACGGCTGATATCGACACACGAAATGCTGAAGTTGCCTACTTGTAAACCATCTCAAAACCCTATGAATAGAGGGAGTTTGGCTACACAGAGGAATATGATACTCTTGCTGCCCATGACATGCCATGCAGTGAACGATCTCTTTGTCACAAATTACACAAATGAACAACATGGACAATCAATTCATTGATTTTAAAGCGTTGGAATACGCACCAGAGTTTGCTCTTCACCTTTTTTCTCGCATTCAACACCTACCTTGGGCGATGTTGCTGCGTTCTGCATCAAAAACGCATATCGATAGCCGCTTCGATGTGTTGGTCGCCAACCCGATTGCAACGTTAGAAACCACTGCCGACAACACACAAGTTGAAACGCCATCGAATGCCTATTCAACTCAAGATGACCCATTCACGCTGCTTCATCAATTGCAAGAACAGTGGCTTCCTCACGTAGAGTTAAATAAAGAATTGGATTTGCCTTTTGTTGGTGGTGCGCTCGGTTACTTCAGTTACGATTTAGGTCGCCGCGTAGAAACGATGCCAGAAGTGGCAGAAAAAGATCTCAACACGCCGGATATGGCGGTAGGTCTGTATGAATGGGCCGTTGTTGTTGACCACAAGCTTAAAAAAGCATGCCTAGTTGGTCAGAATATCGAGCAAGCTTGGCAGTGGTTAAACGAGCAAAAAGCAGAACAAACCGTTGACTTCGCTTTGTCTGGTGATTGGCAGTCAAACATGACGAAAGAGAGCTACGCTACTCGCTTTGACAAGGTGCAAGAATACTTGTTGAGCGGTGACTGTTATCAGATCAATTTGGCGCAGCGCTTTAACGCACCGTATCAAGGCAGCGAGTGGCAAGCGTATCTGAAATTGGAGTCCGCCAACCAAGCGCCATTCTCAGCGTTTATCCGTATGCCTGAGTCTTCGATTTTGAGTATCTCTCCAGAGCGCTTTTTAGAGCTCAAAGATCGCGTCATTGAAACAAAACCAATCAAAGGTACTCGCCCACGCAGCGAAGATCCAACGAAAGATAACGCTAATGCCCATGACTTGCAGACAGCGGAAAAAGATCAGGCAGAAAACCTGATGATTGTCGATTTGCTGCGTAATGATATTGGTCGAGTTGCATCACCGGGTAGCGTTCACGTTCCAAAGCTGTTCGATATTGAAAGCTTCCCTGCCGTGCATCATTTGGTGAGCACCATTCGTGCAAATTTGGATGAACAATACGCTCCTGCGGATTTGCTGCGAGCGTGTTTTCCAGGCGGTTCAATTACGGGCGCACCTAAAGTTCGCGCAATGCAGATCATTGAAGAACTGGAGCCGCATCGACGCAGCGCGTATTGCGGCAGTATTGGCTACATTTCACGCCATGGTCGTATGGACACCAGCATTACTATCCGAACTCTTGTAGCGGAACAAAACAAACTTTACGCTTGGGCAGGCGGCGGCGTCGTGGCAGATAGCGATTGCGCCTCTGAGTATCAAGAAACGTTGGACAAGCTTTCAAAGATTTTACCAGCGCTGCAATCGTAGATTTCAACCGCGGACAACGTCGCTTTAATGCTATTGACGAAAACAATCTAAAATGCCTCCAGAACGGATAATGCCGCTCGTTTAACAGCGAGTGGCATATTTCTGTATCTCATCACCCTGCACAGCGACGAAAGAGCGTGATACAGGTTCTTCTATTCAAGCACTTTGTGGTCAAATTTGTTTCATTACCCGCTCATCGTGCTGCTACTAGATTCTTAGTCTCGCCAAGGCTCGCTAGAATGACCCAAAAAACATCGTTAAATGATCGGCATTATCCAGTGTGGTGCGTTTTTTTGTGTGTTTTATTTGCATGTACTTTAGCTTTTAGCCGTTGGCCAACAAACATACTTTTTAAGAGGCAGCGTCTACTGCTCAAGCCACTTACACATAATCTGTTCGATATCGGTTGCGGTGTACGGCTTAGTGAGGATGTCGTCCATGCCTGAATCAATGCACTTTTGACGCTCTTCGATGGTAGTGCCAGCGGTTAATGCAATAATTGGATGAGTAAAGCCACGCTCTCTCAGATACATCGTCGCCTCATAACCATCCATTTCAGGCATTCGGCAGTCCATGAATATCAGTTCGTAGTCTTTACTTTTCACCGCTTCTAATGCTTCTTTTCCGTTGGCTTTTAAATCAGGTGTAATGTCGAGTTTTTTCAGCATTTGAGTAACAATGACTTGATTCATTCTGATGTCATCAACCACTAATATTGAGCGTCCTGCTAAATCGCTTCGCTCTATGGTGACCAATTCCCCCTCTGCTGTGCCTTGTGCTTGCCCTTCATCAAGAGGAATAGCAACTTTAAAAGTTGTGCCTTTGCGCTCTTCACTCTCAAAGCTAATTTGACCTTGCATCAAATCCACGAGATTTTTACAAATCGCGAGACCTAAACCTGAGCCTTCAAAGCTGCGTTTCGCTGAGCGATCAACTTGGACAAATGGATCAAAGAGTGACGGCTGTGCTTTTATTGGGATGCCAATACCAGTGTCTTCAACCTCAAAATAAGCCGTGCCGTTAAGCCATTCCACCCGTAACACGACGCCACCCAAGTGAGTAAACTTAATCGCGTTTCCCACCAAGTTAACCAAAATTTGTGTAATGCGCTCTAAGTCACCGACTAAAAATTCCGGGATCCCCAGCTTTTTGTCGATAGAGAAATGGATGCGTTTTTCCGCAGCCTTAGCTGCAAATACACCCATGATGGCTTTTTCAAGTTCCTCCCAGGCAAAGACTTTATGTATGATTTCCATCATACCGGCATTCATCTTACTGAAATCAAGAAGATCATTAATGATAACTCTCAATAAGTCCCCTGATTGAGTCAGATTGCTCAAGTATTGACGCTGCTCTTCTTCTAATTGGGTTCGACTCAATAACTCCGCACTACCCAATACGCCATTGAGAGGAGTTCGCAGCTCATGGTTAATCATGGCGACAAACTCCTTCGTCGCTTTTTCTGATTCCTCAGCCCGCTTTCTCAGCTCGACCTCTCGCTCTAAACTTAAGTGTCGACCAATAACACCATGAACTAAGTCAGACACGAGCTCCATCTGTTTGGAAATAAAAGACTGATCGATTTGATCTTGCAACACAGAGAAAATCAACTCCCCAACCGTTTCCCCATCAATGATAACTGGCAAATGCAAATTCTCTCCCTGCCAATTAGGAGTGGTGAAAATCTCGTTGTTATGACGAAGCTGTAAGTGACCAAAGTGATGACGACGCAATGAGCTCAGCTTTGTAGCGTCAAGAAACAAGTAAGCCGCAGAAATGATCGAGTTAGAAGTGAGCTGCTCAATAAAGCTCGCTATCATTGCTTCATCGAACGTGCTCGATAAAAAAGTACGACCGAACTTAATCAACGTGGCATCAATTTGCTCTTCAAACTCAAACTTACGAAGATCCTTTTTAGATTTCAGCTCTAACTTTTTCAATGCAACACTGAGTTGCTGGTTGGATTCATATAACTCTAAGCTTTTCTGTTCCAACAGCTGCTCAGCTGCTTTTCTTGATGCAACTTCTCGTTTGAGTTTCCTTTCTAATGAGGAACTTCCCGTCATATCGTTCTTATTGAGCCTCTAACCAAAAACGTACTTTGCTGCCATCTTCTGACTGGTTTTGATGTTTGATATGAACTACCTCACCAAAATGTGCAGCACAACCTTTTATCAATCCTAAGCATACGTGAGACATACATCTTGCGCTGTGGTAGTCAAATACCAATTGGGATTGGTTTTCACTAATGAAATCAAATTGCGGAGGGTTAGCATCAGGATAGAGCTTCTTAACTTCGACATGAATAAAGTCTTCAACATGGCGAACAAATTGAAACGTCGTTTCACACTGTTGCAAACTGGCGTGACTAGGAATAGAGCGAAGTAAATTCAAAAAGACGCACTCTCCAAACACCTCTTGCAGTTGCTCGGGGGGAACACCAGATACTTTACTGAGATTCACGATCAACTTAACCAAGTCTTTGTGATCGTAACTACCAACAGCGGTGTAAACACCTTCATCGTTAGAAAGGTCGAGAACTTGGTCTAACACATCAAGACCGAATTTCTCTTCCACTAACTCCATGAACTCGGTGAAAATAATCCCTTTCATTGGCCAATACTTGCCCTATAGTGACGTCCTAAAATAAAGAATGGTGTATAACCTTATAAGTTTCAAATTAATATGTTCAAGCAGAGTGAGACACACAACACAAAGAGGGAAAGTGCTGGCGAGTGTTTTAATGCGAATGCTTTATTTGGTAACCAGTAACGATAACGCCATACGCTTTGCCGTCTTTGAGTATAATAGATAATGGTTAGGCACGATAAATAAGGACTCAGTTTGGTTATCGACAAAACTCATTTACTACAGAACTTTCAATTTCGGCTTCCAACGGGCTACCACAAAGAGTCCCTTGCACGACTGAAATGGATGAAAGAAAAGTCCCTGAGAGATGCGGCAGTCTTAATCGGTTTTGTGGAACGCGATGACGGGTTACAAGTCATTCTGACTAAGCGTGCAGCCCACTTACGCCATCATCCGGGACAAATCAGCTTTCCCGGTGGCAAATATGAGCAGGAAGATATTCAGCTCGTGAATACCGCTTTAAGAGAAACCAAAGAAGAAGTTGGGATAGAAGATGAGCATATTCATGTGTTTGGTCAACTGCCTACACTACCAACGATTAGTCAATTTAATGTGACACCTTTTTTGGCTTTTGTTTCTCCGGAATATAAAACGCATATTGACCCAAATGAAGTAGAGTCAGTTTTTGAGGTTCCTGCCAACCATATTCTGAACCCCAAAAAATTGTATAGCACCAAATTTGACCTAAAAAGAAGCAGTCATCGTGTATTTGCTATCCCATATAGACAGCATTTCATCTGGGGCATGACGGCACAAATTATCGAATCAATGCAAAAACATATTATTTCACATTAAACAGTTGTTGATATCGGTGCTTTTATAGGCGCGATCATTATGCGCATCAATATTAATAAAACGTTGCTTCATAAACATTCATTCACATTAGATTAATTTTCCATTTTCACCGCAAACGCTTGCGGTGAAATAAATTTATACAAACAGCCCTATTGATAAGTTTTTCTAATTTTACTCATTAGCAGAAATCACGAGTAGCACATCATTTTCGTGATAAAAAGCAGGTTTTTGACATATCATTCAATAAGCGTAAGCAATAAATGATTTAGATCTAATTTTCCTAGTGTAAAATCTTGCAAAATTACTCCCGACTTATTTCCTGTTCCCAAAATGAGTAACTAAAAAATGAATACAACTACTTCTGCGGTTTCTACCGCACAATCGTCTAGTAAGTTTTCTTACAAAGACTTTACCTGGTGTCTGTCCCTTTTTGGTACGGCAGTAGGTGCAGGTGTACTGTTCCTTCCTATTAAAGCAGGTGCAGGTGGCTTCTGGCCATTAGTAATCCTAGCCCTAATTGCAGCACCAATGACTTGGTTCGCACACAAATCTTTAGCTCGTTTCGTTCTTTCTGCGAAAAACCCTGAAGCGGACATCACCGACACAGTAGAAGAGCACTTTGGTAAGACTGGCGCAAACCTTATTACGTTCGCTTACTTCTTCGCTATCTACCCAATCGTACTTATCTACGGTGTTGGTATCACAAACACAGTTGACTCTTTCCTAGTTAACCAAATGGGCATGGAATCTATTCCTCGCTGGCTACTTTCTGGTGCACTTATTGCTGCAATGACAGCAGGCGTAGTATTCGGTAAAGAGCTTATGCTGAAAGCAACTTCAGCAATGGTTTACCCTCTCGTGTTCATCCTACTAGCACTGTCTGTATACCTAATTCCTGGTTGGAACACTTCAATGATGGAAGTGTCGCCTGACTGGGGTGCAATGCCAGCTATCGTTTGGCTAGCAATCCCTGTTATTGTGTTCTCTTTCAACCACAGCCCAATCATTTCTCAGTTCTCTAAAGAGCAACGTCGTGTATACGGTGATGACGCAGTTAAGAAAACTGACACTATCACTGGTGGCGCAGCAATGATGCTGATGGGCTTTGTTATGTTCTTCGTTTTCTCTGTTGTACTTTCTCTGTCTCCAGAGCAACTAGCAACAGCGCAAGAGCAAAACATCTCTGTTCTTTCTTACCTAGCAAACGTGCATGAATCTCCACTGATCTCTTACATGGGTCCATTGGTTGCTTTCGCAGCGATCACCTCTAGCTACTTTGGCCACTTCTTAGGTGCGCACGAAGGTCTAGTTGGTCTAGTGAAATCTCGTTCAAAATCACCAGTAAGCAAGATCGAGAAGATGTCTCTAATCTTCATTGTAATCACAACTTGGATCGTTGCTATCGTTAACCCAAGCATCCTAGGTATGATTGAAACAATGGGTGCACCGATGATTGCGGCAATCCTATTCTTGATGCCAATCTTCGCAATGCAAAAAGTTCCTGCGATGGCTAAGTACAAAACTTCAGCACCTGTGCAAATTTTCACAGCAATCTGTGGTCTTGCTGCAATTAGTTCTGTAATCTACGGCGCTCTTTAATCATCTCTGCCCGTTGCAGTATGATTAATCCAAAAATATAACGATAAAATTAAGCCTCCCAACTCCCCTTGGGAGGCTTTCTTCTGAGGTAATCGATATGATTAGTGTTTTTGATATCTATAAAATCGGTGTTGGACCTTCAAGCTCACACACTGTAGGCCCAATGAAAGCGGGTAAAGAGTTTATTGATGATCTTCGTGCAATGGGAAAACTGCGCGACATCACTAAAATCACCGTTGACGTTTATGGATCACTATCACTGACAGGGAAAGGTCACCACACAGATATTGCTATCATCATGGGTCTTGCAGGCAACACTCCTGAGAAAGTTGATATCGATTCTATCCCGGGCTTTATCGCTCGTGTAGAAGAAACTGAACGCCTTCCTGTTGGCATGCACTGTCACACAGTATCGTTCCCACGTGAAGGTGGAATGAACTTCCACAAAACAAACCTAGAGCTACACGAAAACGGCATGCAGATCCACGCTTGGATTGATGACGAAAAGGCGTACTCAAAAACTTACTACTCTATCGGCGGTGGTTTCATCGTTGATGAAGAAAATTTCGGTAAAGAAGCTGAAAACCCAGTAAAAGTACCTTACCCGTTTACAACGGCAGAGGAACTGGTTAACCAATGCCACGAAAGTGGATTGTCCATCAGCGCACTAACCATGAAGAATGAGCATGCGCTTCATTCAGATGAAGAAACTCGTACTTATTTCGCAAACATCTGGCGCACAATGCGCGAGTGTATGGATCGCGGTATGAATGAAGAAGGTATTTTGCCTGGTCCACTGCGTGTGCCTCGCCGTGCAGCAGCACTTCGCCAGCAGCTACTTACTTCAGAAAAGACAACAAACGACCCAATGTCTGTTGTTGATTGGGTAAACATGTTTGCTTTCGCAGTAAACGAAGAGAACGCAGCAGGTGGCCGCGTTGTTACAGCACCAACTAACGGTGCGTGTGGCATCATCCCTGCGGTACTGGCTTACTACGATAAGTTCATCCAAACTGTGACTGAAAAAGATTACATCCGTTACTTTGCAGCTTCTGGCGCAATCGGAGGTCTTTACAAGCGTAACGCGTCTATCTCTGGTGCAGAGGTTGGCTGTCAGGGTGAAGTTGGCGTGGCATGTTCTATGGCAGCAGCAGGCCTTGCTGAGCTTATGGGTGGTAGCCCAGAGCAAGTATGTATGGCAGCAGAAATCGCGATGGAGCACAACTTAGGTCTAACGTGTGACCCAGTTGCAGGTCAGGTTCAGGTTCCATGTATTGAGCGTAACGGTATTGCGGCAGTAAAAGCAATCAACTCTACTCGCATGGCACTACGTCGCTCTTCAGCTCCAACTGTTTCTCTAGATAAGGTTATCGAAACCATGCTAGAAACAGGTAAAGACATGAACGCGAAATACCGCGAAACATCTCAAGGTGGTCTAGCAATCAAAGTGATTTGCTAACACGCCTTTCTGAATACCAATCAAAACCCGAGTTTATGCTCGGGTTTTTTTATACCTAAAAAACCCAGGAAAATGCGTTATCAGGACAAGTAAAAAAAACCTAAAACGTTGAATATATCCAAATATTATGGATATCTCAGTAAAAAATCACATCTCTTCCCTAGCTTTATTGATAACGTAGCCAAAAATTAAACTTGGAGCACATCAACACATGATTAGGTTTGAAATTGGAAACCAAATCTGCGTTTGCTTGTCCGAAAACGAAATATCTCTAGAGCTCAATCAGTCACTCCACCACTCCATTCCTGTCAACCCAAATGAGTACGCCATTCTGTCAACTATCGCCACATACGGCAGTTTAAATACGCCGATTAGTCAGCGGTTAATAGAAAGCAAAATCACTCAACAATACAAAATGACACTGCCTGAAAATGGCTTTAAAAACGCGGTGGCCGCTCTAAGAAAGAAATTTCGCAAGCTCACGGAAGAACATTTAACCACTAACAAAAACATTATCGAAAACATTCACCGGACCGGATACTTCATCCCTTTTACTATGCAAAACAACCATCAGAATGGCATCGAACATCAACAGAAGATCAATCAATACACAACCAATAGTCTTCGCAAAGCGCTTCGTATTTGCCTGCGTAATAAAAAGATCTATTCAGAAGCAATGTGGGTTGTGTTGATCACTGCGATCATTTTCTTTGCTATCTGTTACTACGCGATAAACAGCATCGTTAAACATAATTATCTGGATAACGCCTTCGAAATTGCAGAGAACCTTTCCCGCAGGAGTTGCTTTGCTAATGAAAGCGAACTGAAGTCACTATTTGATAATGTGAAGTTGGTGGAATCGAGCATGATGCTAGATCGTTTCAATATTCGATGCTTAGTCACTCCAGAAACCGTTGTCCCCGTCAGCAAAAAAGCCTTTGAAGAGTGGAGTAACAATAACAATTACACGACCCAATCATTTGACTTAAATAACGCAACTGTTTTGGTTCGTGTTAAAAACATTAACTTATCCGACAATGTTGAAAATCATATTTCACGTTTTTTTCTTTCCGGTATGAAGCTATCAACGAATACCGGAACGTCGTTAGAGATTGGTAACACCAATGAACGCTTTTTCAATTATCACGTAAAGAATAGTGGCTATAAAGAGGTGTATTACATCTCTGGACCGTTTCAAAGTATCATTCTACTGAGCTTACTTTTTCTCATTATACTGCGTCACCGCTCCCTACAAGCCTTTATGGCTTACTTGTGCGCAATTCGACAATTCAAAATAAAACTGGAGCCGATTTATAACACTTCGGCACAAAAGATTGTGCACTACGAAGCCCTCTCCCGGTTTAAGGTAAAAAATACGCAACGGTTTATTGAAACACTGATCCGCAATGGATTGCTGCTAACTCATACCTTACTGGTGATTGATTCCATCTACACCAAACAAAAAGCGTTGCCCATCCCTATCAGCATTAACGTTTGTCCTTCTTTGCTGCGAGGGCGTAACTTTTCAATCCTATATAGAGAGCTATCTAATCGGGATTGCCGTTTGCTGACAATCGAAATCACAGAAAATGCATCGATGTACTATACCTCTGAGATTTATGGCAATGTCGCAAAACTAAAAGCTCTGGATTGTAAAATCAGTATTGATGACTTTGGCACCGGCAATAATAACGTGGCGCTTATCAGCAAGCTGAATCCGGACTACCTCAAAATCGACCGAGAATTTGTTATTGGCCTAAAATCTGATGATAAAAAGATAGAAACCTTGCGTCAGTTAATTGCTATGGGCAATACGTATCGCTGCACGGTCATTGTTGAAGGCGTAGAAACGGCAGACAGTGCTCACTTACTCACAACATTGGGCGCCTATATTCACCAAGGTTATTATTACCCTCTTCATTGCTAGCTTTTCTTCACTCGGTTAGTTACTTAAAATAGATCTAATACTCTATAAAAACTCGTGGTGGCATAAAGGTATGCCGCCAATTTGTGATTGAGCGATGATTGCGATTAAACCCACCAAACTGAAAGATTTTTCAAGTTTGATGCAATTGGATGTGCAAGAAGAGCAAAAAGGATTTTTTACACCGTTTGAAATGGCTTATCAAAAACGTAGTAAGTCAGAGGCGTTCTTTACGATTTATTCTGATGATCTATTAGTAGGCTATCTTGTTATCGATAAAGGTTTCTCCCAACATGCGCCGTTTGCTAAACGATACGAACTGGAGCTTAAGTACTTGATGATTGATCAACGTTTCCAACGTCAAGGGGTTGGGAGTGAGGCATTGCGTAAACTGTTCCTTTATGCGTATACCATTAACCCTAAAAGCACCTCTCTTTGCGCCACTGTCCCACAAAGTCAGCAATACGCTATCAGTTTTCTTGATGCGTGCGGATTCATTAATACAGAGGAAACAACATTGGGTGATAATGAAAAAGAATGGATTCTACGACACCCATTAAGCTAGCTGGTGAAGCATAATCAAAATTGGGCCATTCAGATACAACAAAGGCAAGCTTCTCGCTTGCCTTTGTTTAATGCTCAACAGAAAGTGACTTATTCGCCTTTGTAAATACAACCCGCTGTGCACGTTTCTTTGATTTCTACTTTACTTAGCAGTGGTAAGCTTGGCTTAAGCTGCTGCCAAATCCATTTTGCTAACACTTCGCTAGTCGGGTTCTCTAACCCTTCAATGTCGTTTAGGTAGTAATGGTCTAAGCGATTGTAAATTGGTTTAAATGCAGCTTTGATCTCTGCAAAATCCACTACCCAACCTGTATGTGGATCAACTTCACCTTCTACATAAAGACGAACAAGGAAAGAGTGTCCGTGCAAACGACCACACTTGTGACCTTCTGGTACGTGTGGCAAATGGTGTGCTGCTTCGAACATAAACTCTTTGTATAATTCTGTTTTCATCTTGATTCTCAGGCTTTAAAAAGACAGGCAATACTAAGGAATTCGCTGCCAAGAGACAAGCGTTACCCCATACAAGCGTAGCAAAAACTTCCGCTGGTTCCCGGCCTCTTTGCTATCACTCACACCAAAGCGTCGTATTTCTGTCACGCGCCAAACATTTGATTACACAGCACTCACATCACAATTACATATCCCCAACATGTGTGGGGTCACAATCATTCATTTCGTTGTTCGCAGTGCGCATTTGTGCACATTAATATTGTGCAGTTCGTTCCAATTACACTTATAAATTTATGCGCTCAACTATCACTTTTAAGCTCTTACTGGCGTTAATTGCTGTCTTCAGCTGCGTTCTAGCTGCCTCTACGGCTTACCAATACCATCAACAAAAAACCTTAATCAATGATGTTCTTAGTGAACAACTCCATGATAAGGCTAGCAATTATTTCGATAGCCTAAATATGATGATGCTTACGGGCACCATGTCGCAAAAAGAAACCTTACGTCAAAAAGCCCTAGCCCAAGAAGGCATTGAAGCAGTTCGCGTGTTGCGAGCTGATACTGTGACCAAACTTTACGGACCTGGGCAACAAAACCAGCAGCCTGTCGATGATATTGATCAACGAGCGTTGAATGGTGAACTGGTGATTGAACCAATCTCAGCCGATTGGGGCAAAGGGTTAGTAGTCGCGCTACCAATGAAATCGAGCGAAAATTACCGTGGCACCAACTGCGTTTCTTGCCACGCTGCACCAGCAGGAGAAGTGTTGGGCGCGATTCGCTTGGAATACAACATGAATCATGTCAATTCAATGATCAGTAAACAGGCTATGTTTGCGATGGGAATAATGGCCGTAATCGCATTTGTTGGCTTCATCATAACGATGAGTTTGATTCAAAAAATCATTGTACGACCAATTCAAAGAACGTCGAAATTCATGTCGAATGTGAGCCATAGTAAAGATCTATCTCAACGACTGATGCATCACCAACAGGATGAAGTGGGCCAACTTTCTACAGCCATCAATTCATTCATGGACACGGTCTCCGAAAGCTTAGAACGTGTGCAAGACACCTCTCACTCACTTGCCGACTCCGCGAGTAAACTAACTGCTGTCGCGCAGTCCACAGATAAAGCGGCCAATAACCAACAGCTAGAGACCAACGAAGTACAAAGTAATATCACCAATATGTTGCAGCAACAAACTGCGGTTGAGGACTCGACTAACAACGCTACTGTTTTGGTCAATCACACCGTTGATGTCGCCACTCATAGTGCAAGTCAAGCACACAACGTCAGTGAAGACATCAAACAACTAGTAAGTAACATTGATACTGTACGGGAAAAAATCAGCTCTCTAAATCAAAGAACCGAAGAAGTGTCGTCCATTCTTGTGGTTATTAAGGGTATTGCAGAACAAACCAATCTGCTCGCGTTGAATGCTGCTATTGAAGCCGCCCGAGCCGGAGAGCAAGGGCGCGGTTTTGCGGTCGTCGCGGAAGAAGTGCGTAACCTGGCTTCTAGGACGGCTGAAGCCACTGGTAATATTGAACATATCATTTCTCAATTCCAGCAAGGAAGTGAAGAGTCATTAACTTCTGTTGATACCGTCTGCCAGTTTGCTCATCAACGCTCTGTCGATGTCGAGGCACTATCAGCCACAATGCATAACGTTGTTGACGAAATGCGCCAAGTGCTCAGACATGCAGAAGATATCCAAAACCAGACGCAAACCACATCTGATGTAAGTCAGCATATTCAATCTAAAATAGATGTGATCACACTGCATGCTAACGACACATCGCAATCAGCATCGCACACGCGTGATATTAGTGTTGATTTAGAGCATCTATCCGAACGTTTAGAGCAATTACTAAACCAATTCACACTTTCAGAGCACAAAAGAGTGAATAAATAGAGAGATTCTCCCCATCAAAACGAATATAAAGGTTGATGCGAGCGAATTGACAGGTAATATGTCTCGTTGAATCTGTAAAATGCTACCCAACTCAGCGCTTAGCTTGTTTTTTGAACAAAAATGTTATTAGACAAGTACTTTAAGTAAGCGTTGAGTTGAATTTTTACCTCAATGGAGAATATTGAAAACATGACTTACGCGCCTGTATCAGACGTATTGAAAGGTCAGCTAGCAGTAGACAGCGAAGTGACTGTTCGTGGCTGGATCCGTTCACGTCGTGATTCCAAAGCTGGAATCTCTTTCCTTGCCATATATGACGGCTCTTGTTTCGACCCGATTCAGGCCGTGGTCCCAAATAATCTTAATAATTACGAAGACGAAGTATTAAAGCTAACGACTGGCTGCTCTGTTGAAGTAACTGGTAAGATTGTTGAATCTCCTGCAAAGGGTCAAGACTTCGAACTTGCTGCCACTGACGTTAAAGTGGTTGGTTGGGTTGAAGATGCTGAAACTTACCCAATGGCAAAAACTCGTCACTCAATCGAGTACCTACGTGAAGTTGCGCACCTACGTCCGCGCACAAACGTAATAGGTGCAGTAGCACGTGTACGTAACTGCCTATCTCAAGCAATCCACCGCTTCTACCACGAGCAAGGTTACTTCTGGGTATCTGCGCCGTTGATCACGGCTTCAGATGCTGAAGGCGCTGGTGAAATGTTCCGCGTATCTACGCTAGACATGGAAAACCTTCCTCGCACTGACGCTGGTAAAGTGGACTACAACGAAGACTTCTTCGGTAAAGAGACGTTCCTAACCGTATCTGGTCAGCTAAACGCAGAAGCTTACGCTTGTGCGCTAAGCAAAGTTTACACTTTCGGCCCTACTTTCCGTGCTGAAAACTCAAACACAAGCCGCCACCTAGCAGAATTCTGGATGGTTGAGCCTGAAGTTGCGTTCGCAGAACTGGATGATGTAGCGAAACTGGCTGAAGACATGCTCAAGTACGTGTTTAAAGCAGTGCTTGCAGAGTGTCGCGATGACCTTGAGTTCTTCGCTCAACGCATCGACAAAGAAGCAATCACTCGTCTAGAGCAGTTCGTTTCTTCTGACTTCGCGCAAGTTGACTACACTGACGCAATCCAGATCCTTCTTGATTCAGGTCGTGAGTTCGAATTCCCAGTTGAATGGGGTATCGATATGTCTTCTGAGCACGAGCGTTTCCTTGCTGAAGAACACTTCAAAGCACCTGTAATCGTTAAGAACTACCCGAAAGACATTAAAGCATTCTACATGCGTGCTAACGATGACGGTAAAACAGTTGCAGCGATGGACGTTCTAGCACCGGGCATCGGCGAAATCATCGGTGGTTCTCAGCGTGAAGAGCGCCTAGACATTCTAGATGCACGTATGCGTGAAGTGGGTATCGATCCTGAACACATGAGCTGGTACCGCGACCTACGTAAATACGGTACAGTGCCACACGCAGGCTTCGGTCTAGGCTTCGAGCGCCTAGTATCTTACGTAACTGGTATGGGCAACGTTCGTGACGTGATCCCATTCCCACGTACTCCTCGCTCTGCGAACTTCTAATCACTTTTTAGTGATATCGAATTAAAAAGACCTCCCATGTGGAGGTCTTTTATTTTGTACGAATGATTTTCTAGCAACCGGTGTATGCACTCTAGTTGTTATCTTCGTCGTCATCCTCATCTGCTCGCGCTGCGTATTTTACTCCAACCACACACAAGCCAAACATCACAAATGGGATAACGGCAGCAGTGTATTCCGTCCAAACCATATGAGAAAAAGATTTCGCCAATATCAAATGTGCAAACACCAACAAAAATGCGCTAAAAATAGCAACACCCATCAACCTAAGTTCATGCTTTACCAACTGCTTTTTCATTACGGCTCCTAACCTAAATGGTTGTCTGCCCATGATTGAAACACAGCTTCGGTATCGTCCACTGATACAGTTTGAGCAAAAAACAGGTAAACAGTTGGCTAATGAAGTAATTCTCCGACCGTCTTCACGGCTTGTTCTAATTCATCATTTACAGGTAACGATGTATTAAGCCTCAGGTAGTTCTCATAATTTGGAGCGACAGAAAACAACTGACCAAATGCTACAGTGATGTTCGCTTCCAATAACTTCTGATAAATCGCTTTTCCGCACTTTGTTTTCGGCAGTTCTATCCAAAGAAAATAGCCGCCTTCCGGTTGCGTGTAACGAATCGATTGGGGAAAGTACTTATCAACCAGTTCAATAAACGCCAATTGCCGCTGCTCAAGATTCTTTCGCAGTTTTCTAAGATGGCTATCATAACTATCGTTTTGCAAGTAATGCGCGATACCCTGCTGGATTGGTGCACTGCCTGACAACGTCGAGATAAGTTGCAGCTTTTGAAGTTGCTCATTGAAGCGTTTGTTTACCACCCAGCCCAGCCTATAGCCAGGGCAAAGGCTTTTTGAAAATGATCCACAATGCAACACGCGCTCTTGTGTATCAAAAGCTTTAAGTGAGCTTGGCTTTTTTTCAGAAAAATAAAGCTCTGAATACACATCATCTTCGATCAAGTACACATCGTATTTGTCAGCCAGTTCGACGATACGTTGCTTCTGCCCGTCACTTAATAAGGTTCCTGTTGGATTGTGAAAGTTAGTCATTAACCAACATGCGCGAACATCATTGCCGGCAAAAGTCGCTTCAATTTGATCCACTGAATGTCCAGTTAACGGATCCACCGTTATTTCTATCGCCTTTAGACCTAAACGTTCAATCGCTTGAAGTGCGCCATAAAACGTCGGTGATTCAACTACAACAGTATCTCCAGGCTGGGTCACGGCCTGAAGGCTCAAATTCAACGCTTCTAATGCGCCAGAAGTAACGACAATATCATCATGGGTAAACACCATACCTTGTTGGATGTACCGTTGAGCAATCAAACGGCGTAGAGACTCACAGCCCGGCGGCAAGTTATCCAATAACGTCTCTGCCCCCATCTTCCTGCCTGAGCTGGCTAGGTTGCGGTTTAGCGCTTCTAATGGGAACAATGCAGGGTCTGGAAACGCGGAGCCAAACTTCACCGCATTCGGTGAGGCCTGATTTTTGAGGTAGTCGTAAAGTTCATCGTTGATGCTGGAGCGATAAACGGAAGTGGCTGGAGAACTCGGTTCGAAGCGGTCCAACTCCGCAGTAACAAAGTATCCAGACTGAGGTTTCGCTGCGACCCAACCTTGTGCTTCGAGCAGCTGATAAGCTTGTAATACCGTACCTGCGCTGACAGAATGGTTTCGGCTTGTTACACGCACTGATGGCAGCTTTTCCCCTGCTCTCCAAGTATTTTGCTGAATCTGCGTTTTGAACAGCTCAGCCAGTTGACGGTATCGGTTCATGTTTCCCTCATTTCACTTACAGCCGCACCATAGCATACTTCGCGCCAGCATTCTGATATGGGAGTATTCAATTTAGCAACGTAATTTATCAATCTTATAATAGATATTTCAGCCACGAAGTGAGCGTTTATATCCCATACTTTGACCGTTACACACATATTGCCTCACATCTTTGCAATACCTAAAAGCCAAGGTTTTACGTTGGACTGAGTGCGTTAAACTCACTTCGAACTACTGTCTTTAAATCAGGAGGAAGCGATGAAAGTTTTTACAATGGACGATCTCTCGTATCGCGGAAAACATAAAGGTGTACATAGTTGGGACCATCCTGGCAGTACCACCCCTTATTATTGGCATCCTGATTGGCTGCATATCGCTGAAGATGCTTTGGGTGAACACAAAAAGGCTGACCTTGAAGTCCCTGATGGAGAAACAGCGACAGAAGAGCATGCAAAAGCGGCGATTCTCAAACACTTGAATGACGAGTAGTTTAGGCTCTATCACCGTTCAAGAATAGCATTAGGTAGGCGAATCCATCGTTGTATGCTTTAAACACAAATAAAGCTAAAACCTGCCAAATAGTAAATTCTTCTGAATGAGAAGTACGCATCTTCTATAGCGTTCAAAGGGCAAAATAAGTCGATTGTTATCACATTAATTTTCATTACATCTGTTACATTTAAATAGTAATGGTGATGCACACCTCAACTCATGGATTATGAGAGAAAACAATAATGGCGAAATACAACGAAGAAGATATTAAATACAAAGGTGAATCCAACGGCGTACATTCTTGGAGCTCTCCTTCCGGCCAACCTTATTACTGGCACCCAGATTGGCTACACGTTGCGGAAGATGCGACGGGTACGCATCCGAAGCAAAAACTTGAAGTTGAAAAGACAGAAGTACCAACCGAAAAGCACGCATTAAAAGCGATCTTAAAGCATATGAACGACTGGGCGACTGAAAAACTTTCTTCTAACCCTGACATCGAAACCAATGCGGTTGAGTCGGAAATCAATCTGAAGAAATAACCCCAACCGATATCCATACTCTAACAGTAAACGCTCCACCTTTGGTGGGGCGTTTTTGTCTCAACAAATCCTCACTAGACAATTATAAACGTGTTAACGCAAAGCACTGAATTGAAACGATTGGGATGTGTGCAAAACTTCTCCAACCATGGCATAAATGCCCTTCAAACTCTGTGCCTACCAAACGTTTTCATGGCAAAAACTTTAGTTATGTTAGAATTCTGTTTCAAATCGCAACTTTTTTAGGTTTTCTTTTCAGTAACGGTTGTAACCAATATTGCTGAAAGGTATAAATGTTAGCACACCCCTTCGATTAACATGGATGAAGATTATGTTTGAAAAAGTAGTTGCCGCTCCGGCTGACCCTATTCTTGGCCTTACTGAAGAGTTTAAAAAAGATGCTCGCGCAGACAAAATTAACCTTGGCGTAGGTATTTACAAAAACGAGCAAGGCGAAACTCCCGTTCTTGCGACAGTAAAGAAAGCTGAAGCAGCACTTGTTGAAACTGAAAAAACCAAATCTTACCTAACCATCGAAGGCACAGCAGAGTACGGTATTGCAGTGCAAAAACTGCTTTTCGGCTCTGATGCAGAAATTGTAAACGAAAAACGCGCTAAAACAGCGCAAGCTCCGGGTGGTACTGGTGCACTACGTGTTGCCGGCGAGTTCATTAAACGTCAACTAGGCGATGTAAAGATCTGGATCAGCAATCCTACATGGGCGAACCACAACGGCGTATTTACTGCTGCTGGTATCGAAACGGCACAATACAGCTACTACAATGCTGAAACAAAAGACAAAGACTTCGACGCGATGCTAAATGATCTGCAATCTGCATCTGAAGGCGACATCGTGCTTCTACACGGCTGCTGTCACAACCCTACAGGGATCGATCCTACAGCTGAAGAATGGGAAACATTGGCGAAACTTGTCGCAGAGAAGAAGTTGCTTCCTCTGTTCGACTTCGCCTACCAAGGCTTTGCTAAAGGTGTGGAAGAAGATGCTGCAGGTCTTCGTACTTTTGCTAAATACAACAAAGAAATCCTAGTCGCGAGCTCTTTCTCGAAAAACTTTGGCCTATACAATGAACGCGTAGGTGCCTTCACGTTAGTAGCTGAGTCAGAAGAAGTCGCAACAACCGCTTTTTCTCAAGTTAAAGCCATTATTCGCTCTATCTACTCTAACCCACCTGCACACGGCAGCGCTGTCGTGACTCACATTCTTGGCAACGCCGAAATGCGTGCGGAATGGGAAGCTGAAGTAGCAGAAATGCGTGACCGCATTCAAGAAATGCGTGAACTATTTGTAGCGACACTAAAAGCAGAGGGTGTGGACGCAGACTTTAGTTTCATCGAACGTCAAAATGGTATGTTCTCTTTCTCTGGTCTTTCTAAAGAGCAAGTTAACCGCCTTAAAGAAGAGTTCGGTATTTACATTGTCGGTTCTGGCCGAATCAGTGTTGCTGGTATGACGAAGTCAAATATGGGCCCTCTGTGTAAAGGCATTGCAGCGGTTTTATAATCGACTGTCGCATACTTTATTAAAAGGAAAGGTCAGCATAAGCTGACCTTTTTTGTTTTAACTTAACGCCAAAAACGAACCCGTCCGATCTAGTAGACAAACTTCAAACTCAGCCCTACTTCATTGACGTAATCTGAGCTTTCACCGCTGTAATCAGTATCTCTAAACTGATAAAAAAGACCAGTGCCGATGACTTTATGCCATTGGTAGTTAAAACCGATCTTAAAATTGTTCTCATCAACGATATCACTACGGTTAAACTCCACTTCAGCTGTCGCAATAAGCTTTTCACTGAGCAAGTAATTCACCCCAACAGTTACAGCTTGAATCAATTCGCTATCGGAAGACAACGTATTATCCGTTTTGTCGTCCGTCGCTTTCGCTTTGATTGCGCCTATTCCATATATCCCGTAGATATCGAATTGCTCTGTAACTCCATAACGGTAACCACCACCAAACAAAAGGCGGTCAATGCGAAGAGTAAAATCATCCGGATGGAAAAACTGCGCTGAGTAATCAACATTAAACAACCAGTTCTCAGTAAACAAATAGTTACCACCGAGTCCAACTGTGGTCGCATTAGAGTTATCTAACCATTCTTCGTTTGTCGTTCCGGCACCAACATCCAAATGAATGTGTTCGTACCCAAATTTTTCTGCTTGGTCCATGACCGCTGCGCTTGATATCGCCGGCAAAGCAGCTAAAGAAACAAGCAATAAATTTCTCACCATTCGACTTCCTTTCATGAGAATTATCTAAACACTGTATTCCATCGCCTGAGCTACTTGGCTCAAAAAGAATAGCGTAATCTAAAGACGTGATAACGATCTGAAACAGCCAAAGAGCTAATCATTCATCACGAAGAAAACATATCGACGACGTCTTTTTCAATTGAGGTGATCATATAGTAGTAAAAATGAAGCTCCCTTATCGTGCGATATGTCAGAATCTTATGACTGAGCACGAAAATCGCGGTTCAGATAAGACTCTGTTTTAAAACTAAGTTAAGATTACTTTATTATTTGCGAACTAAAAGGCGCCTTCGATGGATGCAGAACTTCTCGAGATTTACAACTTTCTCGCCAAGTATCCCCCGTTCAATGAACTCCCTGAAGAAACACTAAACAAGGTGACAGAGAGTGTCGAAATCTCGTACTACCGAGAAGATACCCCCATCATCCATTTTGGAGACTATATCCAAGATTTATACGTGGTGCGAAGCGGTGTTGTTGAAGTTTATCGACGCAAAGGTGAGCTGTATAACCGCCTTGACGAAGGTGACCTATTTGGCCAGATGGGCATGCTCACCAATAACAAAGTCCGCTTTCCGGTAAAAGCCATTGAGGATACCCTGCTCTACTGTATTCCTGGTGACATTTTCCAAGAAATTTACGATAACTTTGATTCCTTTGCGGATTTTGTTGAAGTTGAAAATAGCGCTCGTTTACGCCAAGCCATTTCAGAAAACAAAGACGCCAATGACCTGACGACGTCGAAAGTGAAAACCTTGCTAACTGGCGATGCTCATACGATTGATCGTGGTCAGACAATCCAGCAAGCCGCGCAGCAAATGGCGAATGACAACGTATCGGCTTTACTTATCGTCGACCCAGATTTCCTTCGTGACGAAGACGATCCACAGTCCCCAGTACTTGGTATCATTACTGACCGTGACTTGTGTACCCGTGTGTTAGCTGAAGGTTTGTCCCCACAGGACGATGTGTCTAGTGTGATGACCACGGAGGTCATGTCTCTTGACCACAACGCTTACATCTATGAAGCAATGTTAACGATGCTGCGTTACAACGTACATCACCTACCAGTGGTAAAAAACCAATTACCAATCGGTATTATCGAAACTACCGACATTGTTCGTTATGAATCTCAGAATTCGTTGTTGTTGGTGAGTAGTATTTTCCAACAACAGACTATCGAAGATTTAGCCGTTGTTGCCGAAGAAGTGAAAAGCAGCTTCGTGCGTTTGGTCAATGAAGATGCCAACTCTCACATGGTGGGTAGCGCGATGTCGGTCATTGGCCGAAGCTTCAAACAACGTCTGCTAGAAATGGCAGAAGAAGAGCTTGGCCCACCGCCAATTCCTTATTGTTTCCTTGCACTTGGCTCAATGGGGCGAGATGAGCAACTGTTGGTGACTGACCAAGATAACGCCATCATTCTAGATGAGACTTATCAAGAAGAGAAACATGGTAAATACTTCGAAGCCCTAGCAAAATACGTCAGCGATGGGTTAGATGCCTGTGGCTACAAATATTGCACAGGTGATATTATGGCAACCAACCCACTCTGGCGCATGACTCGTTCAGAGTGGGAAGAGTGTTTTGCTGACTGGATTGATAACCCGAACCCGAAAGCACTACTCAACGCCTCCATCTTTTTCGACTTGGATGGCGTCTATGGCCGCTTAAAATGGGCAGAACAGTTAACTAGCTTTATTGTTCGTCGCGCTCGAAAGAACAACCGCTTCTTAGCGTGTTTGGCTCGTAACGCACTAAACAGAACACCACCTCTAGGCTTCTTTAAAGACTTCGTGATGGAAAAAGATGGCAGACACAACAACTCCATCAACCTCAAACGTCGCGGTACTGCTCCTCTGGTCGACTTAATTCGCGTTCACTCTCTGGCGGTTGGTTCACGTGCACAGAACTCGTTTGAGCGTCTTGACGACATTATTGATGCTGGCATTTTGCCAAAAGGTCGAGCACAAGACTTAAAAGACGCGTTAGAATTTATTTCCATGGTACGTATTCGTCACCAAGCGACGGATGTGGAACTAGGCATTGAGCCTGATAACAATATCGAACCGGAAAACCTCTCTGAGTTTGAACGTCGCAACCTAAAGGATGCATTCCAGATCCTAAGCAATGGTCAAAATTTCCTTAAGTTCCGCTACCAAGCGAACAAGAGCTTTAAGTGAGGTTTAGCATGATTAAAAAGCTCTTTCAGAAGCCAACCATTCAGTGGCCAACGAAGTTTGAACAAAAGCTGGAGATGGCGAAGGATGAGAATTTAATTGCGTTTTATAGCAACAAGCCGCCTGCTCCAGAAACACCGTTATCTGAGGTGGAGTTCGTGGCGTTAGATTTCGAAACGACGGGTTTGAATCCTGAAAAACATGACATAATTACTATTGGTTTGGTGCCGTTTAACCTGAAGCGAATTTTCCTACGTAACTCGCGTCATTGGAAGGTACGTCCACAGCGTGCACTCGATGAAGATTCAGTCATTATACACGGTATTACTCACAGCGAATTGATCGATGCACCTGACTTAGGCGATATCTTAAGCGAGCTGCTACCATGCTTAAGCGGGAAAATCATTGTTGTTCATTACCGTCGTATCGAGAGAGAGTTTCTGGATAAAGCGCTCAAAAGCCGTTTAGGGGAAGGTATTGAGTTTCCTGTTTTAGATACGCTGCACCTTGAAGAAACGATTCAACAGAAACGTTCAGGCTCTCTCTGGGAGCGTTTAAAAGGGAAAAAACCAGAATCGGTTCGGCTAGCGCAATCTCGACGCCGTTATGGGCTGCCAGACTATACGCCTCACCATGCATTAACCGATGCAATTGCTACCGCAGAGCTACTGCAAGCGCAAATCGCCCATCATTACAGTGAAGAGCAACCCATCAGTGAGTTCTGGCTGTAGTATACTTCACGCTTAATAGCGATCAAAAAAGGAGCCAGATGGCTCCTTTTTACTTAGGTTGAGACAAGATTACAGCTTAAAGCGTTGAATCTCTTGTTCAAGTTCGTGTGATAGCTCAGACAGGTGGGCAGCTTGTTCTGCTGCTTGATGAGCTTCGACTGACAACTCGTTAGACACGTCACGAATACCTTCAGTGTTACGAGTGATCTCAGTGGTTACCGATGCTTGCTCTTCTGCTGCTGAAGCAATCTGCGTTGCCATATCACTGATACGCTCAACAGCAGTGTGGATTTGCGTCAAGCTCGCTGCAGCCGCATTGGCATCATCAACACTGGTATCAGCTAGACGACGACTGTCACCCATAATACCGACCGCTTTGGCTGTTGTGCCTTGTAGCATCTCGATAGTTTCTTGAATCTCTTGCGTTGAAGCATGAGTACGTTGGCTCAATACGCGGACTTCATCTGCAACCACAGCAAAACCACGGCCTTGCTCACCTGCACGTGCCGCTTCGATCGCCGCGTTAAGTGCAAGTAGGTTCGTTTGCTCTGCAATGCCTTGAATCGTTGATAGAATCGTATTGATGCTATTTCCGTGTGCTTCTAGCTCTTGAATCACATCAGTAGCAACTTGAACTTCTTGCGCTAAGTTCTGAATAGAGCCTTGCGTTTGAGTTACTTGGCTTGAACCGTGTGAACAAGCTTGAACCGCTTCTTCTGAGTTACTTGCCGTGCTATCAGCATTACCTGCAATTTCTTGTGTCGCTGCTGCCATTTCGTTCACGGCCGTCGCCACCATGTTGATTTCATCTTGCTGGTAAGAGATACGCTGACTACGCTCCTCAGCTTGCTGTGCTGTCGTACGTGCTTGCTCTGAAAGCGCAGAAGATACGTGGCTAAGCTTAGTAACCATTGTGTGCATGTTGCCAACAAAACGGTTGAAGTTTTCCGCCAGTTTACCTACTTCATCATCACTGCGTGGTTCTAGGCGTTGCGTTAAGTCACCTTCGCCAGATGCAATTTCTTCCAGTGCATTTGATACGCGGTTCAAGTCACGGAACAAGAAGCCAACTAGCCAAGAAACTGCAAGAATAACCACAATCGTGATCGCCACAGCAGTGAACAATAGATCACGTAGCAATACCGCATGACCTGCTTCTTCTGTTGCGCGATCCATTTCAATCGCAAACATCCAATGCGTACCAGGAACTTTATTGAAGTAGTAAAGCTTCTCTTTTCCTTTGATTACCGTATCTTCGATACGACCTTCATCGGCGGCACGCTCAATTGCCTCTTCTGAAAAATCTTTTAGAACACTGGTGATAGGCTTAAGCGTCAAGCTTTTATCTGGATGCGCTAAGAAGGTGCCTTCATTCATGTCGATTAGCATCGCATGCGCGTTTTCACCTGCATCTAAGTTAATTACATCGCTGATAAGCTGATCGATCAGTACGTCCGCACCAACAACACCAACAAACTGACCATTTTTCATTACTGGCTCAGCAATGGTCACAAGTAGTGCATTCGTGATTGCGTCTTGATATGCGGCGGTGATGATTTGCTTACCCGCTGCATCAGCATCCTTGTACCAAGGACGTGTGCGAGGGTCATAATCAGCACGGTTACGCTCCGGATGAGAGCGGTACATATCACCGTTTGGTGTACCAAGGAAGATGTCATCGAAGCCACCAGCCTTGCGAGCTTGTTGTAGGAAAGGAACAACGTCTTGCTCGGTCGAGTAGTCGTTGAACGCAGTGGCAATATCTTTACGGATATTGACCCAATCAGAAATTCCCTCTGACGCAGTAGTACTAAGACTTTGCGCACGTGAATAGACACCTGAACGAGTCTGATCAAATAATTGACCAGCCGACAACCAAGTAAGTGCTGTTGCCATCACAACAACAGCAGAAAGGCTTGCGCCTATAAGCTTTTGTTTTAATGATAATTTCATATTTATAGTTTTTTGAGTTGGGAGAACAGTTAAGGTGCATGAATATTACACACTTTTTTACGACTATTCACTAATTTTTAAAAAACAAAATAGCACATTAACTCTTTGTAAAATATGAACTTTCATGTGTCATTTTTTTGTCTCGAGCGTCATAAAAACCGCACAAAAAAAGCCAGCAAATTGCTGGCCTTTTGATTAATTGTTAGTCAAACGGTTTTATAAAATGCCGAATTACTGACGCTCTGTTCTCATACCCATCAATAAGCTCACACACATTGCAAGCAGAATGAAGGTAAATGGCAGTGCTGTAGAAATGGCACCAGCCTGAAGAGCTTGAACCGCCTCGGAGCCACCAATCCATAGCAGAGCAACCGCAATTGCACCTTCCATGAATGCCCAGAAGACACGTTGAAGTACAGGTGCATCAACTTTACCACCTGCCGTGATACTGTCGATAACAAGTGAACCAGAGTCAGAAGACGTAATGAAGAACACAAGTACCAACACAACAGCGATGATAGAAAGCATGCTACCAAATGGAAGAACATCAAACATTTGGAACATAGCAAGTGAAACGTCAGTCAAACCATTCGTGCCCAACTCACCTACTTTATCAACAACTTGCTCGATCGCCAGGCCACCAAATACTGACATCCAAATAACAGTAACAGCGGTTGGAACAAGTAGAACGGCTGTAATGAATTCACGAACGGTACGACCGCGAGAAACACGCGCAATGAACATACCTACGAATGGTGACCATGAAATCCACCAAGCCCAGTAGAATACAGTCCAGCCTTGGAACCATGCCTCATCTGTACGACCAAACGGGTTACTTAGTGGAATAATATTCTCTACGTATGCCATAAGTGTGGTTGGAATCGAACCTAAACTCGCCGCCCAACCGATAAGACCAACAAGAATCAGTAGCAAGAACGCCACAACCATGTTGATGTTACTAATGACTTTAACGCCACCATCAATACCACGTACCACTGAAACAACAGCAAGCAAAGTTACAACGGTAATGACGACGATTTGTAGGCCAAGGCCTGGCTCAACACCAAATACGTGATGAATACCACTTGCTGCTTGCTGCGCACCTAGACCTAGGGATGTAGCAAGACCAAATAAAGTCGCAAGCACAGCCAGAATGTCCACAATGTGGCCAGCCCAACCCCATGCACGATCACCCAGAAGTGGGTAGAAGATCGAACGCATAGATAGCGGTAAACCTTTGTTGTAGGCAAAGAATGCTAAAGAAAGTGCTACAACACCGTAAATTGCCCATGGGTGAAGGCCCCAGTGGAACATCGTTGCACCCAGTGCCAATCTCGCGGCTTCTGGTGTATTTGCCTCAACACCAAGTGGCGTTTCATACCAACCGGTGAAGTAAGCGACAGGTTCTGCAACACTCCAGAACATTAAACCGATACCCATACCAGCTGCAAATAGCATTGCAAGCCATGACATAAACGAGTAATCGGCAACAGCGTCTTTACCACCTAGTCGAATCTTACCCATTGGTGAGACGATAAGCGCCAAACAGAAAATAACGAAAATGTTACCTGCAATAATGAACAACCAATCGAATGAACCAATAATTTTCCACTTCAGCCCATCAAGTGCCGTCTTTGCGGTATGTGCATCTAGAACTAATGCAGCGACAAGAAACAGCGCAATTAAACCTGCACTAATACCAAAAACTGGGTTATGAACATCAAAACCCCATTTTTGAACGTTGTCCTGACCTACCGTATAGTCGGTACTATCGATACTGTACTTATCTATACCCTTTGTCATCGTTCCTCTCTATTTTTGTAGTGTTTTTACGTACCAAACAAAAAAATCTTTCGAACACGATACGTTTTGCATTCCGTGAAGGCGCAAGATCCTATCATTTGACACGTTTTTGTCTATCTTTTTGCTATTAAAAAATCCAATAACTTACTTTTCACTGTGTGATTACGGCCTTTGATAGAACAAATCACTACTACAATAGTTAGACCACAAACATTTATTGCTATAATAATTTTAGCTCTTCTTATTTTGTCGAAAAGGCGCGACAAAATGGTATTGAGGACACGGCGTAAAATTGTAGAGGTAATTTTTGATTTCCCCCCTTTAAATAAGGGCGCATTTAAGTTAGTGTCGCCTCGATAAATGTTCCCTACAGACTGGATGAATAAATTGGAAAAGTACGAAGAAGTATTGGTCTCGATTCGTCAGATCATCCGCGCTATTGATTTACATTCTAAAAAGCTGAGCAAAGAGTCTGGATTGACTGCTCCACAGTTGATTTTGATGCGCGCTATCAATGACTTAGATAACGTGACGATTAAACAGTTGTCTAGCCACACTAACATGAGCCAAGCGACCGCAACGACCATTCTAGATAGACTAGAACGAGGCCAGTTTGTTGAGCGTCAGCGCAGTGTTCAAGACAAGCGTAAAGTGCATGCTGTGCTTACGAGCAAGGGCCAAGAAGCCTTAAAACAAGCACCAACGCCGCTGCAAGAGCACTTCATTAATCGATTCCAAAAATTGGAAGAATGGGAGCAATCCCTTCTACTATCTTCCGTTCAACGCATCTCGACGATGATGAATGCAGAGGACATCGATGTTGCTCCAATGCTAGAGCTTGGTAGCATTACCAAAGCCGATTAGTTTAGCTCCCACGTGCTCGCTTTTTGCGGGCACTACTCTCCTACTCAGTCAACCCAGTTTCAAACGCATATTTTGCTAACTCTGCCGTCGAATGTAAGTCCAACTTGTGCTTAATGTTATGGCGATGCGTCTCTACCGTTCGATAACTAATATTGAGTAAAGTGGCGATTTTCTTGCTGCTGTTTCCTTGAGCAACTAATTTAAGTACCGCTTCTTCCCTGCGGCTGAGAGGATTCGTTTTTTGCGTGGCAGGCACCACTTCTTGGGTAAAGAGTGTTTGTGTGACGGATTCACAGAAATACGTCGAGCCTTGGTTCACCGTTTTTATTGCTTGCACCATTTTCTCGGCCGATATTTCCTTGAGCATATATCCTACGGCACCAGCTTGCATGACCTTCATGATGTACTCGCGATTATCGTGCATGGTCAACATCAGTATTTTGCTCTCTGGGCGCGCTTCTTTAATTACACCAGTCGCTTCAATACCGTTCATTATTGGCATGCTGATATCCATCAATATGACGTCCGGTTGCAAGTGCTTTGCGACCTCTATCGCTTCCAAGCCATTACTTGCTGTACCCACCACTTCGATGTCAGGCTCTAACTCCAAACGAGCCATGAAGCCATCCAATACTACTTGATGATCATCGACAATCACTACACTAATCGGTTTATCCATAAACTATTTCATCCAAATTAAGCAGCACAGTAATCTCTGTTCCCAAGCCAAGCTCACTCATTAGCTCAAATTCACCACCGATGAACTCTACACGCTCTTGCATGTTCCTTAACCCAATCCCTTGTTGGTGCACTGCATGGTTAACCACAAATCCAACCCCATCGTCACGTATGAGTAATTGCAGCATATTGCCCATTTTTTGCAAAGTAACCGTTACTTTTTTCGCTCGCGCATGTTTTTCAATGTTATTCAAAGACTCCTGAGCGACGCGATATAGCGTCGTTGCGACTTCCGAAGTCAGTTTATGCTGCTGAGTATCGAAATTGCTCTCGATATCAATCCCGGAATGGGAGTGAAAGTCCTGTAGCAAGGTCGTCAGTGCTGCTTCTAAACCGATATCATCGAGGGCGCTTGGACGGAGCTGATGAGAAATATGCCGCACCTCATTTATCGCGGTGACGAGCGATCGTTGTGATTTATCTAAGTGGGATTTGAGTTTTTCGTCTTCCAGTCTATGACTCATTAAGTCTAAATGACATTTACTGGAGACTAACAACTGATTGATTCCATCATGCAGTTCTCGCGCTAAATGCTTTTTCTCATCTTCTTGGAACATCACGGTTTTATGTGCCAATTCTTTCAGGTTCTTATCAGCGAGGCGATGCTCGTGCAGATTGATCGCCAAAGTGAGAACAATGATTACAGCAACGGTCACCGCTAAGATCACGACGACTGAGAAAAATGTCGTTTCGATATTTTTGTTCACTGCCGCGCGCATATTGGCGACTTCTCGGCTGACATCCTCAATATACAGCCCAGTCCCTATCATCCATTCCCACTTATCGAGCCATGCAGCGTAACTAAGCTTAGGGACGACTTCACCCGTAGATGGCTTTTGCCACAGGTACTGATGAAATCCACCACCTGATTGCGCTTGATACAATAAAGCTTCGATTAAGCGATCGCCATTTTCGTCTTCAAGATAGAGTAAGTTTTCCCCGACAAGCTCCGGAAGAACTGGGTGTACAAGGTTGGTACCATATTTATCATAAGCAAAAAAATAGCCGTCCGACCCATAACTCAAACGATTTAAAATCGCTTTCACACGCGTTTTGGCAACACTCTCTTCTAAAGTCGGATCGTTGTAGATGTAAGAAATGGAGTCAAAAGCGACGTCGACCGTATCTTTCAGCGCCGCTTCTTTTGATTGGATCAGGTTTTGATGAAAGATCTCTACCTCCCTTTTGCCAAGGGTCTTGGTTTGATAGATAGAGATCCAGCTGATACTCGCTGACACCAATACCACGGGTATCAGTGTCAGCAGAATTAACTTTGCTTTGAGAGGCATCCCTTCCCTCCATGAAACGCTGCCTTTACAGCTTACTATCTTAGCAGTACAAACTAATCGATTGTGTCTGCATAGACATAATTAACAGCTTAACAACTTGTCTCAAAAGGTAAAAACTCTCAGTTCACAAAATCTCTTTATTATCGAGTGATTAACTCATACCGTAAAAACCTGGGAAAAACAGCAAAGACGTCAACACAACAATCTGAATCGCGATGAATGGCATCACACCTTTGTAGATATCACGCGTAGTAACCCCTGCTGGAGCGACACCTTTTAGATAAAACAAACTAAAGCCAAATGGCGGTGTGAGGAACGACGTCTGCAAGTTCATCGCAATAAGAATCGCAAACCACGTCATATTAATGCCCATCAATTCAGCGACTGGCGCAATAATTGGCACGATGATAAAACAGATTTCAACGAAGTCGATAAAGAAACCTAAAATCAGAATCACCACCATGGTAATAATAAGGAATCCCCACTTTTCACCCGGCAGTTCTAACATCCACTCTTCAACTAAATAATCACCACCGGTGTAGGTAAATGCCATTGAGAAGGCGGTCGCACCAAGTAAGATCGCAAAGACCATTGCGGTTACCTTAACTGTCTCTTTTGATGCATCATAAATCATCGACCAACTAAACTGTTTATACAATAGCGATAAAATAATCGCACCTGCACTGCCCAGTGCCGCTGACTCTGTTGGTGTTGCAATCCCTGCAAAGATGGAGCCCAATACCACGATGATCAATGCTAAAGGTGGCAATACAGCTTTCAGTGCGGTGAGCACTTCTTGTTTACGACTGATCGACTCATCACGCTCTATCGCCTGTGCGGCTTGAGGGTTCAACTTCGCGTAGATGAGAATGTAGATCACATAGGCGCCAACAAGTGTAATACCGGGCCAGATCGCAGCTTGAAATAGGTCCCCTACCGGTACGCCAAGTACATCACCCAACAAGATCAACACGATAGAAGGTGGGATAATTTGGCCCAACGTGCCAGACGCACAAATAGTCCCACACGCTAAACCTTTGTCGTAATTGTACTTGAGCATCACAGGAAGAGATATTAAGCCCATCGCAACAACTGATGCGCCTACCACACCCGTTGAAGCTGCAAGCAATGCGCCAACTAACACGGTAGAAATAGCGATACCACCGCGAACGCCACCGAACAAACGCCCCATTGATTCTAGTAGCTGTTCAGCAAGCTTCGTTTTCTGTAGCACTAGCCCCATAAAAACGAACAGCGGTACGGCCATTAGCACCGTATTTTCCATAATGGACTGAATTCGATATGGCATAAAAGCAAACATCTCGATGCCTTCAGCCCAAACACCAAAAATCAGCGCGATACCACCAAAAGTAAAGGCAACGGGAAATCCCAATAGAAGCGCAAAGAGCGCAACAAAAAACATCACTATACCGATCATAATGACTTCCTTTTACGACTTACCGTTATTACCGGCATAGATGAGATGAGGGTTGACAATTTTGTTGATTGAATGGAGTAACAATCCAATACCACTCACCGCCATAAAGAAAAATGACAGCGGAATCATCGCTTTGATAATCCAACGATATGGTAAGCCACCTGGGTCACCAGACGTCTCGCCTAACGCGTAACTCTCCTTGGCGAAATCAATACCAAACCAAGCTACCAGTAGGCAAAAAGGGAATAAGAAAAATAGTGTGCCTATGATGTCGATGATGGATTGTGCTTTGTAAGATAAGCGTTCATAAAAAATGTCGACGCGAACATGGCTACCGGACTTAATTGCGTAAGGCACACCAAGCAAGAACACGGCAGAGAATAGATGCCATTCCATTTCTTGGAATGCGATAGACACATCATTAAACACGTAACGCATGACAACGTCGTACACAACGTTTGCTAACAACAAAATAAACAGGATGCTGGATAACCATCCGAGGAAATCGCTAAAGCGGTTAAATAATCGCTCAATATAAATAAGACTTCTCATTCCGAACTCCGTGGAACGTTTAGATGCGCTCCGCTATGGTGCGGAGCATTCATTATGAAGTTTTCTTGGGCTTCGATAGCAGGCTAAACCTCTCGGCATCGCCTGCTTCATAACGTTATTGTTGAGCTTGACTGTTTAAGTACGCTCGGTGCGAAATATCTGACCATGGTCGAACTTGATTCATATAGTTCGCTTGCGACTCTTGAATCTCTTTCGCCAAAGCATCTTTTTCTGCATGTTCTTTCAACAAACGATCGTTTGCTTCTCGCAACGCAGCTACTACTTCAGGTGGGAAATCTTTTACTTCAACATTTGGGTATTCAGACTTAATAGATGCCCAGTTTTTGCCACTTTCGTGTTTCGATTGCGTGTACATATCGTAAGCGGCCGTTTTCATGGCTACTTGCAAAATCGCTTTTAGGTCATCAGGTAGACGATTCCAGGTACGCTTGTTAACGAGGAACTGAAGCTCAGTCGCTGGCTCATGCCAACCTGTGTAGTAGTAAGGCGCGATTTTGTGGAAGCCCATACGTAGATCCAGCGATGGACCAACCCATTCCAAGGCATCAATTGTGCGACGCTCTAGAGAAGTATATAGCTCACCAGGGGCGATATTCGTTGGCTTGGCACCTAACTCAGCCAAAATCTCACCAGCAAACCCTGGGATACGCATTTTCAAACCCTGTAAGTCCTCGACGGACTTGATCTCTTTTTGGAACCACCCGCCCATCTGAGTATCGGTATTACCGCCAGGGAAAGACATCAAGTTATGTGGAGAGTACACTTTTTCCATCAGCTCCATACCACCGCCGTAGTAAAACCATGCATACTGCTCAGTTGGCAACATACCGAAGGGCATAGAAGTGAAGTAAAGTGTGTTTGGAACCTTACCCTTCCAGTAATAAGACGCTGAGTGACCCATGTCATACTGACCCGACTTAACCATATCAAACACCCCAAAAGGCGCTTTATGCTTGTTTGCGGAATCAATGCGGATTTGCAAACGTCCGTTGGACATCTCTTCCGCCATTTTGGCCATGTTTTTTGTGGTATCACCAAAAATTGGGAAATTAGGCCCCCAAGTTTCAGCAAGCTTTAAACGATAGACTTTTTCAGCAGCGTTTACAGAAGTCGCTGCGAGTGCCATCGCGGCAGCGACAGCGGTTGTTTTGAGCACTCGTTTTAAAGATTTTTGGATTAGACTCATCGTTCACGTCCTTTATCACCAAGGTTATTGTTGTCATCCATTTCATTAGGATTGGCTGTATTCGGTATAAAAGATGTAACAATGTTGTCTAATGCGAAATGGGCATGAACACGGAAGCGAGTAATTCATCAATAAGGCATTAGCCTAAGGTATTACGTACAAGTACGTAGGAAAACCGTCATGACAAAAGACTAATAATAGCAAAATCAATAAATTATATTTTTATCTATGAATAAAAATAAAAGACAATACTTACGTATTTTTCTGCCAAAAAATTTACATAGTATTTAAGAAAATGTGACAAACCACTTATTGGTAGTGTTAAAGTCAGTACTTAATGCATTATTTCCAATACCAATATAAAAAAATACCTCGGCATCGGCCGAGGTATTCAATCTAGAACGGTAGCGGTAATTAAACTGCTTTGTAGATAACTTTATTACCTGCTAACTGCTCTTTTTGAACTAGGTTTTCTTCAAGAAGCTTCTTTAGTGCGCCAGTAGCCCATGATGCCGCTTTAGTATCTTCTTGACCTGCAGCTAGACCGATGCCTTTAGGGTTAATACCTTCAGCATTCGCCATAACGATGTCTAATACTTGTTGTTGCTTAGGAGTAAGGGCAACATCAACTGTTTTCACTGCAGCTACTTTTTTATCAGCTACTACTTTCTCCGCAACAGCTTTTTCAGCAACAGAAGGTGCTACTGCTTTTTCCGCAACAGGCTTCACTGCTTTAGGTGCTGCAGCTAAGTTTGCTACTGTCGCTTTAATGCGTTTTTGCAGTTTCATCTGCACTTTACGCTTATGAGCAAGTCTCATTGAATATTTCTCCAGTTCACTGCATCTCAGCAGGGATGAAAATTTGAAGCGCGTTTTATACCAAAATTCACAAGCAATTTGTAGGTTTTAGCGGCGAAACGCGATGAAAAATGCGCTCAAAGCATAGAACGTCTACTATTTAATCAGATATTTTATGAACGGATTTATTGAATACTGGGTATAAAAACAGAGGTTTGTTTTATTTTAAATGCAAATCAATGCACATAAAACTGCCCACTCATTTTTGAACAAGTATTCGATGAGGTTATAAGCATGGAAACGCTGCACCTAACAAATTCACATTTCAAACCCGACTCCCCTATCAACAGAATACTTTTGTTGCTCGTTGCACTCATCACTTTGTTTTTGGTTGCCATTTCTCCGGGATGGAAGCAAGCCATGTTGTCGGTCATTTTGATGTCTGCAATCGTTGGTTTCGCCATCTTGATGATTAAGAAAAGCCAAGTCACTTTTACGCTGACAGCTTCTCACTTTCAGCAACACCTTTTTAAAGGAGGTTGGGTCGTCAGATGGCGAAATATTGAGTCAATCGGTATTTGTAGCTACCAACAGGAAGGGTGGCACCAACCGCTACCTTGGATCGGTATTCGTCTAAAACACTACTCACCCTACTTAAATTCAATCTGCCCTCGTATAGCGACAGAAATTCTCCTCAGCCAGCGAGCACTGCTTTACTTAGGCGCAAAACAAAATCAGTGTGAAGATAAGTTTGAGGATATGGTGCTTGACCCTAAACCGTATATAAACAGAAATGGGATTGAGTACAAAGGTTTGTTAGCGATGCTCGCCAACCGGATGAAGTATCAGAGAGGCTTTTATGGCTATGATCTATTTATATCAGCAAGTGATCTAGATCGTGAGGCTGAGGATTTTGTGGGACTGACTCGGCGATACTTAGCTGCCGCCGAGCCAGAATAATGCTTAGTACACGCACTTTTAGTAAAGCGGCATCTCGTCAGCAACGAACGGGTTAGTTTTACGCTCATGACCGAAAGTCGATTGAGGGCCGTGACCAGGGACAAACGTGACATCATTGCCTAAAGGCCACAATTTCTCTTTGATAGAACTAATCAACGTATTGAAATCACCTTGTGGGAAGTCAGTTCGACCAATGCTACCGTTAAACAAAACGTCACCCACAAACGCTAAACGCGCTTCTTCACTGTAAAGCACAACGTGACCAGGTGTATGACCAGGTGTGTGGAATACATTCAGCACTTGATTACCAAAAGTGACAGTGTCACCCTCATTTAGCCATTGGTGCGGTTCAAACGCTTCTGTCAGCGGGAAACCAAACATTTGGCTCTGACCTTCCAAACCTTGCAACCAGAAGTTATCTGCCTTGTGAGGGCCAACAATCTCTGTACCGCCAAGCAGTGCAGACAGCGGCTCCGTGCCACCTACGTGGTCCAAGTGACCGTGTGTTAGCACTAGGTTTACCACGTCAACACCCAGCTCTTTGATAAGCATAGCGAGCTGCTTTTCATCGCCGCCTGGGTCAACCACAATACCTTTCATGGTTTCGTCACACCAGACAATAGAACAGTTTTGAGAGAAAGATGTTACTGGAACAACTTGGTATTTCAGAGCCATAGATAACCTATACCGAATAAATTTGCGTGAAAACTGCCGCAACTATGACACTAAGGCCTAGCGACTTCAAGCTTTGAACTGTGGGTAATCGACGACGTTCTGAGACTAGAAACCTTGTCTCAACTGGCACTACCAGGAACGAACAGCACCCGTATCGATATGAACAAAGTTACTACCTGGATAATAACCCACGCCACCGGCTTTTAGGCTTAATGCAGCATCACGAACCGTTGAAAGCTTCACGCCATCTAAACGGAAATCAATGGCCTTTCCTTCCATGTGCATGCTCTTTTTCGCTACACGAGAAGACCCGTTGCGCAGCGAGGCGTTAGTGGCAGGAGAACGGTAACCTGAAATGACGATCACCTCTGCTTCTGTACCAATTAACTTTTGAATTTGACTTATTTGATCGAACAAGCGTCTATCCATGGGATGAACCTCATTTCGTCGATGGTCTCGACAAAACTCATTCAGCCTTTGAAGTTCATCATTAATGTATCGTTTTCCATCGAAATAGCATGTTTCGAGGATCTCTCCAGTATTAAGATTGTTCATCGCCAGCGCACGTGGCTCGTCAGGGAGTGAAGCCCAAGAAAATGATGGCAGGGCAGACGCCAACACCACACCACCAGCGGTCATTTTAAGGAAATCTCGGCGGGAAAAGTTACGACTTACCATTTCAAAATACAGTGCTCAACAACTAGACAAGTCGTGGACATTAACCAAACACATTTGTCACGTCAAATGCATAAAACGCTCCATCTTGATTTTCAGATGCAGTAATTATTGCTTAATTATTGAACGAAAAGAGAATTCTTCGTTTTGTAAATTTTCCTTAAAGATTTCAACTGCGGTGATCGTACTTATAGATATCATCACGGTAGTAAAGCGTTCCCTCTTCCAACCATGCTGTTTGATAAATGATGTGTACTTGAATGCGCTCTCCCAAAGGAACTGACGTGTTAGACCGACGAGAACTTTCTCGCTTTTTCGCTAAACGTTCTTCCAACCCCTGAGTTTTGAACAGAAGTTCTGCTAACTGGTCTGCATGTTCTACACGAACACATCCTGAGCTGAATGCGCGTCTGTCCTGTTCAAACAAGTTCTTACTTGGCGTGTCATGCAAATAAATAGCTTGTGGGTTAGGCATATTGAACTTGTACAATCCCAGTGCATTTTGTAAGCCCGACGCCTGTCGCATACGATAAGGAAATGTTCTCGGATTCACCGTTGCCCAATTGATGGTTGTAGGGTCAATAATTTCGTTCGAAGTCCAAGACCGAATGATTTGAATGTTATGGTTAATCAAATACATCGGATTACGTTTTACTTTAGGAATAATGTCTTTAACCATGATAGTCCAAGGCACGTTCCAAGTTGGGTTGAGAATAACTGAATCCAGTGCTACCGACATGATGGGCGTTTTTCTTGATGCTCTCCCTACCACAACTTTAGACTCAAACAAGGGTTGACCGTCATGCCAATACGTGACTTCGTATCCAGGCACGTTAACAAAGACAACATTATCCCTTTCTTTCGACCAAATTCTTGAACGCTCAGAATTCAACGCCAACAGATGCAATCGCTCTTGAGGAGAAAAGTTGATCCATCGAATGGTATTCGGGCCGATAACGCCATCTTCTTTCAAACCATGAATACGCTGGAACTCTTTTATCGCAAGCTCTAATTGTTCGTCATATTCTTCAGTGACTAAATCCAAGTAAGAAACATCTACGCCTACGATCTCCATTCGCTCAATCAATAGGGGTCTGTTTTCTAATATATCGCCAACACGTGCTAGCCCAGTTTGTTGATAGGCAGGATATTGGTACTGAGAATGTTCCGATAGCGAAGAATAGGCGGAGTAGAAAGCATCATCTGTTTGTAATGGAGACCGGAGACTTGCCAAAAACTGACCAAGTTTGCCAACCGTAATCTCATTACTCAAAATCGATAAAGTATCGATGCTAGGAGCGGGTAACGTAACATGGGCTTTGTCTGTAAATAGCCAATTAATCCCTTCTTCGGGGAGTTGCTCAAGATAACTAAGGTACATCAAGAGTGAGTCTGTCATCACTAAATCGAAGTCGAGATTATCTCCCTGCCACCTTACTTGGTTTATCCGGTGAAGTTGATTTTCGAATTCGTCGGTGACATCCGCAAGAGCAACCAGGTTTACTTGAAAAAGAAACTGCTCAATATCACTTTCATTTTCCCAGTTCAAACGGTAATTGGTGCTTTGATACAGTTGATCAATCACCTCTGGATAATGGATCATTTTTTCTACAGACAGCTTTTGTACCGCTCCCTCTTGCTCGACTTGCGCTGAAGCTTCGAGAGAAACGACGGTGGAAAAGCTGCAAAACGGCACCAGAAGTGCCGTCATGATTAAAACCCTAGCAAACACTGAAATGATCCTTGCGCTACTTGCCATAATAAAAAGTATGGCAAATATCTCACAACTTGCAGGTTTAAAATTAAGAATCTGATGCCGAAAACGACAACAAAACCCTCTATAAGTAATTACTCAATGATCTTTCTAGATAATTCTCGACCAATGGTTGTCCCATTGTACTCCGCTTGCGAAGGTACTTTTTGACGCTTCGGGCTTTTGCTCTACCACTTTTCCCGCACCAGAGCTGACTCGGAACTCATCGCCATAGACCACAACACCAGAAGCGTCTGGTAACGCACTTAGCTCTACCAATTTGCCAGTAGATTTAGACCATATACCATAACAACTGCCCGGAGGCGAAGTGGCTAAGATCCATTCATCGGTTGCTGCAATACTCGCAACGTAATGATTGAAACGCGCCCACTCTTCAGGCTCAGCTTGAAGATCTTGCATTTCACCACCACGCGTGTGCATGGCGATCAAGGCTGGATACTCGTCCGGCTCACCACGATATTGCTGACCACAAAGCACGGTTTCCGCACCATCATGGGCTAAGTGGCGAATACTCAACTTATGATCCGGTAAAGACACTTGATCCAATAGCTCCCCTTCCTGTGAAAGGTAACTCAGGCTAGGTCTCATGCTATCAAGATTGAGAGGTTCACGACCGTTGGTGTGTACGCCACCGACGCCAATCGCTAATGCGCCATCAGGCATCATGATCACTTCATGAGGACCAAGACCAAAACCCGTTAACTCATCGATCTTTTGATATTGCTTCTGCACATCATAAACACCAATGATCCCACGGCTTGTCCCCCTCTCCCCTTCTGTGGCAAATAGTAATGTGCCGTCATGGGAGTAAACACCATGTCCGTAAAAATGACGATTTGGCGTTGCTAGTTGCAGTTTGATCATCTGCTCTGAGCGATAATCAAACACCATGAAGAAAGTACCAGGTCGACGACCAAAAACTACGGCGTGGCCTTGTTGGTTGGTTGCTACACCGTGACCACGCTCAGGAATCGGCAATGAAGATAGCGGCATACCATGCTCATCCGCCACCACCGCTGCGAATTTATCTCGACCAATGATAGAACAGCCGATCAACGCAGGTTCACGTGAGCTTGTTGAAGCACAACCAAATGGCATCATAGGTATAGCCGCCCCGAATAGAGCGGCTTTCAGCAAGGTTCGGCGGGTTTGATCAGTCACCATCGGTTGCATTAAATCCTATAACTACGCCAAGCTCGATCGCCACTTCTTCGTGAATCAGGTACTTCAATTGCTCTAGCTTATTGTATTGAGAGAGCACCATGCGATAGCCTTCTTTTGTTTGTAGTGCAGCAAACAAGCTCTTATCTTCTGGCCAAGTTTCTAACGCCATTTCAAACTGATGAACAACACGGTCTGCGAGATCTGCATGGCCTTGCTCTCTAAGTAGCGCATCTAAACCATTTCCGTTAGCAAAGTACAACGCTTCCATCCCTTGAAGGTTGGCTTTTAGGTTTGAAAGCGAAGTTTCTGAACGCCATGACTCTGAGAAATACGGGCGAGGCTTACCAATCTTCGCTAGCGGTCGGCTCAACTTCTTCATGCTGTATTCAAGCTGATTCGAGAGCAGTGAAATGTACTCAGACTCCCACTCCGTCATCTCTAGCGATTTCCAAGGGTTCTCTGCCCAAGAATCCGCGATGATCTGCGCTTTGTTATCGAGGTTTTCTGCAATCGCTACGCCTGTCACACAGGTATTGCTGTTGCTAGATAAGGTCGACGCTTTATCGTAAAGCAGCCATTCCAGAGCCCCTAAACCTTGCACGGTGACACTTTGGGTGGAGATATCTTCTGCACTCCAAGCTTGGTCAGATTTCGTCAATACAGACATTTTACGACCAGTAGTGTTCTTTTTATCTGGCCAAAACTGAACATTCCAGCTTTGCTCCAGCGCCGTAGCAGGGCCACGTTCTTGACCTTGTAATGCCATCCACGCAAGCATCGTTTGATGCCACTGCTGTTTTACTTGTGCATCATCTTTCGACTCTGATGCGCAGTAATCTGCGAAGCGTTGTTCAAGTTCTGTGGTTTGCGCTAAAAACGTCTGAGCTGATTGAAACTCGACCTCGTACACGCTTTGAGAAATATGACTTGTACTCTCAGGCTTGGCAGAGCTCGAAACGATGGTCGATTGGCAACCAACCAAACTTAACGTTGCGGCAATCGCACTCACTAATAGTGTTTTTTTCATGGTTGCTTCCTTATAGAGAATTCAGAAACGCAATCAATGCGTCACGTTCTTTTTTGTTCAGTGCTAAGACGTTTTGTTTCGCCGTTTCAGCTTCGCCGCCGTGCCACAACACCGCTTCCATCAGGTTACGAGCGCGGCCATCATGTAGAAAGTAAGTGTGTCCGTTTACTTCTTCGGTATAACCAATGCCCCATAGCGGTGCTGTTCGCCACTCGCGGCCGTTTGCTTGATATTCCGGACGGTTATCGGCTAAGCCTTCACCCATGTCATGCAAAAGCATGTCGGTGTATGGGTGGATAAGCTGCTCAGAAAGCGCTGGTAACTCTGGTCGTTTCGCCGTTTTAACACTGGTCTTGTGGCAGCTTTCACAGCCAGACGCAGCAAAGATTTGCTGACCAAGTTTCACGTTAGGGTCATTGACATTACGGCGAATAGGTACAGCTAAGTGCTGGCTGTAAAACTCTACGAAATCGAGAATATTTTCACTCACTTCTGGTTTGCCGCCATTTGGCATGTCGTCACAAATGCTTTGTTTCGAGGTACAGTTTTCATTTGGGAATAAATGGCTCGTAAGACCCACATCACCATTAAATGCTGCTGCATTTTGCTGCATTAGCGTCGGTTGTCCTGCTTTCCAGCCAAAACGACCAATCGAGAAATTGTCCCTCTCAATATCCCACACTTTATTTACTTTGCCTGAGATACCGTCTTTGTCGGCATCTTGTTCATCAGCCCAAGCAAGTAGCGTTTCGTCGGGAATACTCTCTAACAAACCAAGGCCGATCATTGGCGGTGCCACGCGTGCTGAGAACTCGGTATCAGGGTGCATATCGCCGTAACCCAGATCGGTAATGTTCAAATGAGGTTTTCTTAGCGTCACCGTCGTACCGTCTTTAAATTTCACTGGGACATCGGTGTAAGTGATTTCGATTTTGCCTTCTGGCGTTTGATCTTGCAGAGCGAAATCTTGAAGCTGACCACCATAAGTCGGCTCAGGTATGCCACCGTCTTTGATGTAGGCTTTCTTTTGTTCTGGCGTCATCGCAGGAATGCTTAAGCGCACTAACATAGACACGGCATGTAAATCATCTTTCTCTGGCGGATGACCACGACCGTCTTTGATGTGACAGTTCTGACAACCATTGGTGTTAAAAAGCGGACCTAGGCCATCACGAGCGTCTGTTGACGCTGGCGCTTGTACCCAAGGGTTGCGGAAAAAGCTGTTACCCACACTAAAATCTAGGCGTTTGCTCATCGGCAGGTTGGCAGCAGGAAGAGAATAGGCATTCGCGCCATCTTTTTTAACACTGGTTTTGCCACCAGACTTAACATCGTAAGCCATGGCAGAAGAAGAAAGGATCGCGGCTAGCGCAGAAATTAGGTATGGCTTCATATCATTGCTCTACATAGACAACAAGGGTGATAACAACGAGCTCAAACGGCAAAAGGGCTCACAAAGAGCCCTTATTTATTATGGTTTTCTTATTAAAACTCGTGGTCAGCAGTATCAGGGCTTAGGCTGTCGATGCCGACAATGTTTGCCGCTCGCTCAATCGCACCAGTTTGCGCTACCAACGACATGATGGTGTCGTTTACCAGCGCGTTGCCTTGTGCGTTACCCGCCGCAATAAGTTGGTCAAAATGCTGGTTATTCTTCTCTGCAGAAGTCACTAGCTCACCAACTTGGCTAAGTGTTGTATCAAACTGCTTTTGAATGTCGGTCGCGGCTTTCTTATCTTTTTGAGCAACAAGATCAGCAATACTTGGACCAGATAGCTCTTTGCCGTTTACACCTTTGTATGTACCTGTGTAAACGTTGTAGATGCCTTGCTCGTTGTAGTAGTGAGAATTATGCGTGTTGTCTGAGAAACAATCGTGCTCGTCTTCAGTTGAGTTCGCTTCTAGTGCCACTTTCATGCGCTCACCCGCTAGCTCACCTAGAGAAAGAGAACCCATGCCGAATAGCATCTTACGTAGACCATTGTCCGCTGAGTCGTTCAGTAGCTCTTCACGGTAGTTACCTTTTACTTCAGCAGACCACTGCTTTTCCATCCACTCAAGGTCTTGAACCAGTAGATCAGCGGCTGCTTTTAGGTACTCTCCACGACGCTCACAATGGCCATTCGTACACTCAGAACCCACAACGAAATCAGTGTAAGCGCGTTGACCTGCGCCTGCGTTAGTGCCGTTTAGGTCTTGGCCCCAAAGCAAGAATTCAATCGCGTGGTAACCTGATGCAACGTTTGCCTCAGAACCACCTACTTCGTTTAAATCTGCTAGTAATTCTGGCGTAATTTTTGAAACGTCCAGTTTAGAAGCACCAATCTGCAGACTTGTGTTTGCGATGATGTTTGCAGCCGCACCTTCGTTACCCAATTCGTATTGGTAGTCCGCTGCTACGTAGTCGATCAGACCTTCATCAAGTGGCCATGCGTTCAGCTGACCTTCCCAATCATCAACAATCACGTTACCAAAACGGAAAACTTCAGACTGTTGGTAAGGAACGCGAGAATCGAGCCAAGCTTGTTTTACTTCTTCAAGCTTTTTCGCTGATGGTGATTTTAGGAATTCGTCGATTTTTACATCCAGCGCTTTCGCTGTTGTTACTGAATCAGCAAACACAGCATGGGCAACGTCCGCGTAATGTTCGACAACTTGTTGTTTAGTTACTGTAGCAGCAACGGTAGAACCACTGGCAATGAGGAGTGATGCAGCAATAGATTGGACTAAAACTTTTTTTGCATTCATCTGAAGCATCCTTGTTGAGCTTTTCAATTATCGTATTGGTAGTGCTAATTATTCTTATTTGCACTTTAGTCTCGAGATAATACAAATTTACAATTTATTTGCAACTCCAGATACAAAAAAACCTCATAAAAATGAGGTTTTTCACAGGCTTTATTGTCAGTTTTATCTTTAAGATTAAACCTTTAGGTCATGTTTTCCGTGAGAGACTTTTGCCTTCAGATAATTTTCGTTGCCATCTTTGATATGTGCAGAGGTATTGACAACCTCGCCAATTTCAATTCCGTACTCAGATAACTCACGAATTTTCTTAGGGTTGTTCGTCACGAGGCGGATCTTATTCACGCCTAAAGCTTCTAGCATTTGTGCTGCTTCTGTGAAATCACGCAGGTCATCATCAAAGCCCAAATGGTTGTTAGCTTCGTACGTGTTCATGCCCTGGCTTTGTAAGCGGTATGCATCGATCTTATTGTACAAACCAATACCACGACCTTCCTGACGGAGATACAAGATGATACCACCGGACTCGCCCATGCGATTGATCGTCTCTTCTAGTTGCTCACCACAGTCACAGCGTGAAGAGTGGAACACATCGCCTGTCAAACACTCAGAGTGCATACGAACTAAAGGCATGTCCTGAGTTTGGTCCGCTTGTTTAAAGATAATAGCAACATGCTCTTTGTCTGTCTTCAGACCATGGAAAGACAGAATTTCGGCATCAATGTTACTTTTTGCCCCGACTTTAAAATCTACTCTGGCACGTACTTCCGCCATATCTATACTCACTCGATTTATTGCTTGATGCGCTTGATGCGTTTTCGTTATTGCATTCATGGGATTTACTCGTTGCTCTTCAACTATGGGGACTGATACCGCATTTTGCAATATAGAGATCACAATTGAGGGCAGTTATCCACTCAAGACAGCAAAAGAGAAACACTCTCCAACTGAACAATTGTTATATTATAACAATTTAAAAAAACTACAATAAAAAACCCCAGACAAATTTTGTCTGGGGTTTCAAGAAGGTCGTTTGGTCTATCTTTTAATGGGTCTGACTGCGCTTCCAAACGGCGAGTTCAATCCAAACTGCTTCGAGTTCTTGGATTTCCTCGTCGGTCAACACGGCGAGCGTTGAAGTAACTTGAGGCAGGTTCGGTGATTGCAATGCACGAATCTGCGAATAGAAGTCTTTTTTAAGTTGTAATATAACTGAATCCACTGCGTGCACCTATTTCGTTCTTTTATTACTTATCCAGCTCAAAATTTTTATTTTCTTTATACTGGAAACTTCATAAATTCGGAAAAATGATAACATTCTGCTTGTTAAGTGCACAATTTATTTTTAATAGTGGAATAACGGTCACATTAATTACGCTTCACCATTCGGATCGAATATAAGACAAAAAAGATCAAAAATAGCACAGGAAAGATCCACAACAGCGCCGTGGAATAATTTAATGGTGGTTGATACAGAACAATATTCCCATAACGAGCAACTAGATAGTCCTTTATTTCTTGATCTGAGCTGCCTTCATTGGCCATCGTATACACTTTCAACCTCAGGTCTTTAGCCGCTTGTGCATTAGACTCGACAAGGTTTTGGTTTTGACACTGCGGGCAGCGTAATGTCTTGGCTAGCGAGTTTGCACGCTGTTGCACTTCAACAGAATGAAACTCAAACAGATCAACATTCTGTTCTAAATCCGCACTTATCGTGAAAGGAGAAAATAGTATAAATAGGATTAAAGTGAGGAGAAGACTATTAAATCGAAACATTCAAGTATCCTGAAAATATATCGTTCCATTTATCTGCCGTTAGCTCTCCACGATATTTGATCAATATACGACCATTTGGATCAATCAAGTAAGTTTCCGGCGTTCCGATAACACCTAGCTCCACAGCGAGCTTTCCATTAGGGTCACTAATTACTTCAATATATGGATTTCGTTTAGAGCTCAAATATTCACGAGCGGCTTGTTTTTGATCTCTATAATTCAGCCCAATAATAGGCACACCGAGTTCTGCTAACTGCAATAACTCTTCATGCTCTCGTTTGCATACTCCGCACCAAGATGCCCAAACATTCAATAATTTATATCCGTCGCTTTTGAACAACTGCTCAGAAACCATGTCATCAGAGATCAGAGAAGTAGAGCGAAAATTAGGTGTCTCTAAATTTCGTTGTGGGGACAATTCAACATGTGGTCGCTCAGACAAAGCCACCGCAGTTACTACAGCAAACACGGCAACAGCCACAAACAGACCTGCGAGTTTAAGCGTATTTCTCGATCGCATTGATAGCCTCTCTCCTTTTCTTTAGGCCGGTTAATAGCGCACCAAACACAGCTAGTAGCCCGCCAGACCATATCCACCAAATACCTGCGCGGTACTGAACTTTAATCGCATAAGCATGAGTATCGACTTTGTCACCCAATGTCACGTAATAATCGCCATGCCATAGTGAACGAATCGCAGGCTCGGTCATATTCATCACTCGCACAGGGTAATGACTCTTTTGCGGGTTGAAATTGAGCATGCGGCCATCTTCCAAGTGCAAGGTGATCTGTCCTTGTTCCGCGGTGTAGTTTGGCCCCACTAGCCATTCGATACCATGATAATCGATAGTGATCCCCGCCCTTTGTTGAGAACTGCCGGGTTCGACACGTAAATTGTGTTCATATGAGTAGTGACTGTTGAATACAGCTCCACTCACAGCCAGCGCAAAACCGATATGTGCCATCACGATTGGCATGAGTTTGCGCTTATTGGAACAACGAAACAGCATAACGAGATGCGCCACAATCACCCAAGTAGCCAACGTTATGGTTAGCAATACTTCGAAATGCAGTGCGTGCACTAAGAAGATCAACCCGATCCCAGAGACAAGAGATAACGCAATACTGATCGCAATATCAGCGCTTACACTCGGCACTGTGCCTTTTGTCCATTTCAGCAGCGGCATGAAAGCTAGGGCAATCAGAGCCAGTATGCTTAATGGGAAGATCAGACTATTAAAATAAGGTGCGCCAACTGAAATGTTTCCTAAACCGAGCAGTTGATAAACCATCGGATAAAAAGTGCCAAGAAAAACGATAGCAGTCGCAATAACCAGCAGCCCTTTGGCGATGTAAGCAGTGTAAGCTCGGCTCGCTAGAGATTGAAGTTTGAAGCGAGGGAGTTGTTCTCCTCGCAAAATCAATACGCCAAAAGTGATGATGACAAGCAAGCTCAATACACCCAGCAGCACCAAACCTTTAGTTGGGTCCACCGCAAAAGCGTGCACTGAAGTCAGCACGCCAGAGCGCACCACGAATGTCCCTAAAATGCTTAGGTTGAACGTAGCAAACGCCAGTGCATAGGTGCTCCAAATTGCGCCTCTGTTACGTGTTGCGACAACACCGCTGTGCAACAAAGCAGTACCAGTAAGCCAAGGGAGTAGAGAAGCGTTCTCCACAGGGTCCCAAAACCACCAGCCGCCCCACCCTAGCTCATTGTACGCCCACCATGATCCCACCAAGATACCCAACGTGAGCGTTCCCCATGCAAAAAACGCTGCGCTTCGAGCAACCACATACCAATCGCTCATCGGTTGTTTGCCCAATAGCGCTGCTAATGCAAAAGCTAATATTGCTGCGTAACCGACATAACCGAGATAAAGCAATGGTGGATGAATGATAAGCCCAACATCTTGCAACATTGGGTTTAGATCTCGTCCTTCCGACGCCAATACTTGGGCATACTCGAACGGGTTAGAGGTCATTAACGTGAACCAAGCAAATGTCGCAATAAGAACGTTCATGATTCCTAAACAGTCACAAGTATATTGGGCGTTGAGCGGTGACTTAAATGCAATAAACGACGCCCATAAACTCAATGTGACGACCCAAAACAACATGGAGCCTTGGTGCCCGCCCCAAGCGGCAGCAATCTTGAATGCTACGGGAAGTTGACTGTTGGAATGCGTAACAACATATTCCAACGCGAAGTTGTCTTGCACGAAGCAGACGATCAGAAGTGCTAAACAAATGAAGGAAGCTAAGCTAATGATGTGGGACATCGCGACTTGATGCGGCAATGTCGCCTTCTTACTCATAGCACGACGTAGCCAATGCAGCAACGATGCACAAGTCGATGTTACAGCCACCAATATCAGTAAGAAGAACCCTAGCTCAGCTTCCATTTATCCCCCTTACACTAAGGTCATTTGACCGGCATAGAGAATGAAAGTACGCAGCATAAGTACGCCAACCAAGCTCAACGTCGTGACCACAAAAACGTAACTGCCTTTGTGGCGCACTTCAGAAGGCGCCAACCAATTGAGAGTCAAAGGCGTTATCATGCCGATGAACACTACCCCACCCCAGAACCATTGAGCCCAGAATCCACTCGAAATAGCATTCCAAGCCGCGACTTCGTTCTGACCACCGCTGAAGATCAGTCCAGTAAAGAAAGTCACTAAGACAAACAGCTCAAACAATACTACTGGGCGTTCAAATCCGTGTACCCAAGACACACTTGGGCTGCTGGTCGACTCTTTAAACACCAAGATGCCGAACATCAAGCATGCCGCTGCACCCGAGGACAAACTAGAGAACAGGAACAAGATTGGCAGTACTGGATTGTTTAGCATTGGGTAAGTCTTCAATGCAGACAATAGAAAGCCAGTGTACGCTGCAAGCATGATGGCTAAGAAGCCCAAGAACAATTCAATGGCGTTGTTGGCTTTCCCCGCCTTAATCAAAATGCCATCGGCAAAATCCAGCAGTTTGCTTGGTAACTTCCCTTCACAGAAGCTGATGATTTGATGGCGGAAGATAACGCCAATCCAAACAAACAGCACCAGCATGTACACTTGGAACAAGATCACGCCCATCGACATCACAGACGTTGGGTTGTAGTAGATCATGATCTTCCAAAACTCTAAAGGCTTGGTTAAATGGAAAATCAAAATTACCAACCCAGCAATGATGCCAAATGGCGCAAGCCAAGCCATCGCTTTCATGATGCCGTTGTTTGCGGGATCACCTTCAATCACTTTGCGTTTTAAATAGATAGAAATCATCACCGCACCTGCAGACATCCCAGCAAGGAATAAGTAAATCGCGATGATCCAATCCCAGACTAACGAGTCAAAGTGGAATGCACTTTCGAAGCCGTTCATGATGACACCTCCCCTTTGCTATGCGGAATTTTGTACAGTTTAGGTTGCGTACCTAAATGCGATTTATCGCGATAGACAACATGGCTTTCGATAGCTTTGCTCACCTCGCTAGTTGGGTCATTCAAATCACCAAAGATGAGTGCTTTTGTTGGGCAAGATTCCACGCAAGCTGGCTGCTTACCTTGCGCTAGGTTGGTATCACGGCAGAAGTTACATTTATCCGCAGAGTGATCGACTGGATTAAAGAAGCGCACTTGGTAAGGGCAAGCGGCAAGGCAATAACCACATCCGACACATTTCTCTTTGTGCACATCCACGATGCCGGTCGCTTCATCTTTGTATGCAGCGCCTGTTGGACAAACGTACACACATGGTGGGTTATCACAGTGCTGACAGGATTCGCGAGTAAACTGGTATTCCACATCTGGAAATTCGCCAATCGGTTCACTGCGATGAATTTTAAGTCGCGTTACGCCTTCAGGGACTTTATTTACTTCGCGACAAGCATCGGTACAAGCGGTACAGCCAATACAGGCATTTTCATCATGAACCATACCCATGCGTTTCGCTTGTTCACTGTTGCTGGCATAGAGAGAGGAGCTAACAACGGAAGTGCCTGCAACGCCTGTAGTTAAAATCAACGCGCCGCTGCCGGCTAAAAAGTTTCTTCTCGAACATTTCATGCTATCTCTCCTCTTCTTTGGCAAGTTCAGGTTCGACGGCAAATTCAGAGTGACAATCCACACACTGCTTGATCAGTTGTTTTCTGTCGTACGACAACGCTTTGGTTTTCGCTGCGTGTACATCGTGGCAATTTGAACAAGTGAGGTTTTTGGCGTGCACATCGTGCGTCCAGTGGCTTTCTCTCAGCTGTGTCGGTGCGTGGCAATCCACACATTGGCTGTTGGCTTTAAGAATCATGCTTGGATCAAGGAACACTTTGTCGTGTACCTCTTTCGATTGCGCGGCAGAAAACTTAATCACATCAGGCGCGCCCTCACGATGGTCGGGACCAATGTTGCTATGGCAATTGGTGCAATTAAGTTGCTTCCCTTGGCTGAGTAGAGCTTGCGGGTCATGCGAAAGGTTCAGAGTCTCTTTTGCATCCTTATGACATTGCAGACACTTGTAGTCACGGTCACGGATCAACTCGACTTGATGACGCTCAGCTTGAGCACCTTCAATCGGCTCTGAAGAAGTCGCATGGGCGGCGATGGAGAAACCATAGATGGCAAAGACGAAGAGAAGTTTCAGCATTGTCTCTATGGTCAATTTTATATTGCCCATATTGTTCTTTCCTTAGCTCGATAATAATTGATAACTATTCTCAATTATTTATTTGAGCGACAATTAATTTCCTCTGAAGATATTTTTTAGATCTTCAAATGACATCAATTCTTATTTCGGAAAGCCACAACGCTAAACCTATATTTATAATACCTCTATTATTCATAAGGGGTAGAAACGACTGCTCAAAAAGCGAACTAAATCACCCTATTTTTAAAAAGGTTAAAAACCCAAAGCATTGCAGAACAATGACTTAACAACTACCACTTTAGGGGTATATAAATTCAAACATGACTGAGATCACTGGTGTAAATTGATCTAAAACAAGACAAGATTCACTCACTATTTCATCTATCCAATTAAGCAATATTATTAATCGTAGATCTCCAGTTCTTATTTGGAATAGCTCCTCACAACGCTGCTAATAAAAACGAATATGGAGATAACACTGTGAGCATAAAACACTGGATGAGCGCACCTATTGCGGTTGCGACCTTATTCGCCAGCCAATTATTTTTGGTTGACGCTCCGTTAGCGGCAGAAGAGAAGGATTTTATCGATCCTCGTAACGATGTCTTTGAACAGAACCACCCTGATCAATACCATTCTTGGAAAGCAACATCCGAAAGCGAACACATTGAAGATGCCCTAAGTGAAGACCCAAACATGGTGATCTTATGGGCTGGCTACGGCTTCGCAAAAGACTACAACAAAGCGCGCGGTCACTTTTACGCACTTGATGATGTTCGCCAAACCTTACGTACCGGTGCACCGACTGATGAAAAATCCGGCCCTATGCCGATGGCGTGCTGGAGCTGTAAAAGCCCAGACGTTGCGCGCGTGATTGATGAACGTGGTGAAGACGGTTATTTCGAAGGTAAATGGGCACGCTTAGGCTCAGAAATCGTCAACCCTATCGGTTGTTCCGATTGCCACAATACAGGCTCTGAAGCCTTCAAGAAAGGCGAACCTGCGCTAGCACTGACTCGCCCATACGTCGAGCGTGCTTTTGATACTATTGGTAAAAACTTTGATGAACAGTCTCGCCTAGATAAGCAAGCATCGGTCTGCGCTCAATGTCACGTTGAATACTACTTCACCGGCCCAACTAAAGCGGTTAAATTCCCATGGGATATGGGCACCACCGTTAACGACATGGAGAAATACTACGACGCGTTGAATTTCAAAGATTGGACGCATGCCGTATCTAAAGCGCCGATGCTAAAAGCGCAACATCCAGGTTTCGAAACTTGGAGAGCGGGTATTCATGGTAAAAACAAAGTGGTGTGTGTGGACTGCCACATGCCCAAAGTGACCAAAGAAGACGGTACAGTCTACACAGACCACAAAGTGGGTAACCCATTTGATCGTTTTGAAGACACCTGTGCGCAATGCCATACCCAAACTAAAGAGCAGCTACAAGGCATCGTCTCGACTCGCAAAGCGCAAGTACTGAACATGAAGCTAACCGCCGAGAAGCAAATCGTAGCGGCACACTTTGAAGCAGGCGCAGCGTGGAAAGCAGGTGCAACAGAAGCAGAGATGGAACCTATCCTACAAGATATTCGCCATGCACAATGGCGTTGGGACTACGCGATTGCTTCTCACGGTGTCCACATGCATGCTCCTGAGGTAGCACTAGAAGTACTTGGTACTGCAGTTGACCGCGCTGCTGACGCCCGTACCAAGTTGGTTCGCTTACTGGCAACCAAAGGCATTACTGACCCTGTTCAAATTCCAGATATCTCGACCAAAGCGAAAGCACAGCAAGCACTGGGCATGGATATGGATAAGATGAACGCAGACAAGAAACACTTCCTAGAAACGGTGGCACCAGAATGGGATAAAGCAGCAGCTGAACGCGAAGCCACATATTAGTCTAACTTGCAGAGGTTAGTTTATAGATACAACAAGGGGCGTACTGAACGCCCCTTTTCTTTCTTTATTATCTTTATTATCTTTATTTCTTCATCCTGATTCTATCGAGAGACAAAAATCGAATGTACTAGCGACGAGGAAGCCTAGGTCTAGGTTGAATATTTGGACGCGCTTTAGGTATCTGCACATTTGGGCGAGCAACTGGACGCTGGATCTTCGTTTCCGGCAGTGCTTTTCTTTGTTGAACCTTTTCTTTCACCGCCTTGCCTTGTAAAGTCGCTGGTTCAATACGCTCCGGACGATTCTCCCATTTGGTTTGAATCTCTTGCTTTTGCTCGTCAGGCAATGATTGCCAATGATCGTCGAGTTGGCGTTTCATGTTATCGATATTGGCGGACATATCATCGTCTTTCCAATCCTCGACTTTGTCTTTGATGGATTGCTGTTCGTCTTCATCTAAACCATTCCACCACTCTTCCAGTTTCTCTTTGTATTCGTCGTCGTTGTCGCAACACCCCGGATAGTAATAAATCCAGTAGTCGTCATGATCGTACCACCACGGATCGTAATAACCCGATGAATAATAAACCATAGAGGAAGAGCCAGAACGATCGGAAGAGCTACAACCCGCCAGCACAGAGCCGCACAGCAAAACCAATATGCTTAGTGCTTTATTTTTCATTCGTTGCCCACCTTTCCCTCTATTGCTTGTTAAATTGTACGCTTACAATAGCTCTTTTGCTTTGTTAATAGAGTTAATGATTTGCACCCTATCTAAATTTGGATCATTAGAATCTAATAATAGTACCCAGGCATCAATCGCTTCCTGAAATCGGAATGACAGAAAATGATCATTTGCGATCAAAGACAAAGCGGCTTCATTGTGCGGTTCTATCTGCAAAGCTTGCTCCAAAAGCAAGCTAACTTCTTGCGTCATTGATTGCTGGTGAATGTAGTATAAAGTGGTCGCCTTCGCAGCAAGTTGCGTGGCACTGACAGGCTCAGTCAGTTGGATCGCGTAATCAAAACAAATCAACGCACCGTCAAATTCACCCTCTAGCAGGTAGCCCTGCCCGAGTTGGAACCACAATTCAGCGTTGTTCGGATCTTCACGCAACTGGTCTTGGATCTCTTTCATGATGTCACGAGCAGTCATCATTCGTGACATTTCCGCTTGTATTGGTTTAGGCGGTGTTTGATGCAGCAATAAGAAACTGGCACTCGTCACGACAAGTACTAACAGGCAAAAGCCAAACCATTGAGCAGGTTTAACTTTTGATGCACTCAATGATAAGAGTACGATAAACAACCCCATCAGAGTGATGGCAGCGAAAAACCAAACAGACATAACACGTCCTGTAAACAAAGATAACGTCAGTGTACGCATTTCTTACTTTAAATGCGTTGATACAGATACAAAAAAGCCGAGCAACTAAGGCTCGGCTTTTCATATCAGGATAACGATGTAAGATTACTCTTCGTTACCTTCCTCTGCATCATCAGCAGCTGGAGCTTCTGAAGCGTCTTGCTGCGTATTTTCGTCTGTTGACTCTAACGCTTCTGCATCTTCATCAGTAGGCAGCTCTTCATCATCAACTTCTTCAATACGTTGCAAACCAACAACTGATTCATCTTCCGCAGTACGGATAAGCGTTACACCTTGTGTGTTACGACCAACCTGGCTAACTTCACCCACACGAGTACGTACTAACGTGCCAGCGTCGGTGATCATCATCATTTCATCACCTTCAACAACCTGGATAGCACCAACTACCGGGCCATTTCGCTCAGAAACTTTGATAGAAACTACACCTTGAGTGCCACGACCTTTTGTCGGGTACTCGCTAAGTGCTGTACGTTTACCATAACCGTTTTCTGTAACCGTTAGGATGTCGCCTTCGTGCGAAGGAACAATAAGTGATACAACTTGATCATTTTCAGCCAGTTTCATACCACGAACACCAGAGGCGGTACGACCCATAGGACGAACACCTTTAAACTTGATCTCTGGCTGACCATTCTCATCAAGAACTGGTTTACCATTTTCATCAAGTACTGGAATCTCTTCTGCTTCTTTAAAGCGAACCACTTTACCCGCTTTAGAGAACAGCATGATTTCGTTTTCGCCGTTAGTGATATCCACACCGATTAACGAATCGTCTTCACGTAGGTTCACAGCGATTAGGCCATTTGAACGTACGTTTGCAAACTGGTTCAACGGCGTTTTCTTAACCGTACCGTCACCTGTTGCCATGAAGATGAATTTGTCTTCAGAGAATTCATCTACACGTAGAATCGCGGTAATGCGCTCACCTTCTTCGAGGGGAAGGATGTTCACAATTGGCTTACCACGCGCAGTACGGCTCGCTAGAGGCAATTGGTAAACTTTCAGGCGGTATGTCTTACCACGAGTAGAGAAACACAAGATGTTATCGTGGGTATTCGCCACTAGAAGACGCTCGATATGGTCTTCATCTTTCATCTTAGTCGCACTCTTACCTTTACCACCACGGCGCTGTGACTCGTAGTCGCTCAGTACTTGGTACTTAACGTAACCACCGTGAGATAGAGTAACCACAACGTCTTCACGTGCGATCAGCTCTTCCATGTCAATATCATGGCTCGCAGCTGTGATTTCTGTACGACGAGCGTCACCAAAGCCGTCACGAACTGCTTCAAGTTCTTCACGGATCACTTCCATCAAACGCTCAGTGCTCGCAAGGATATGCATGAGTTCAGCGATTTCTTCTAGAAGTGTTTTGTATTCGCCAAGAATCTTCTCGTGTTCTAGACCTGTTAGTTTATGTAAACGTAGATCTAGGATAGCTTGTGCTTGTTGCTCAGTCAGGAAGTACTGACCATCACGAATACCGTATTCAGGCTCTAGCCATTCAGGGCGCGCAGCATCTGTACCAGCACGCTCTAGCATTGCTGAAACGTTGCCTAAATCCCAACCACGAGCGATAAGACCCGCTTTTGCTTCAGCCGGTGTAGGTGCCTTACGGATAAGCTCAATGATTTCATCAATGTTAGCAAGCGCTAGAGCTAAACCTTCAAGGATATGAGCACGTTCACGAGCTTTACGCAGTTCGAAGATAGTACGACGTGTCACAACTTCACGACGGTGATCAACGAAGCACTTCAACATATCTTTTAGGTTGAATAGCTGTGGCTGGCCATTGTTTAGAGCCACCATATTGATACCGAAAGTGGTTTGCAGCTGAGTCTGAGCGTAAAGATTGTTTAGAACTACTTCGCCCACAGCATCGCGCTTACACTCAATAACAATGCGCATACCGTCTTTATCTGACTCGTCGCGCAGTGCACTGATACCTTCTACTTTCTTATCTTTAACTAGCTCAGCGATCTTTTCGATCAAGCGAGCTTTGTTCACCTGGTAAGGAATTTCAGTGACGATAATGGTCTCTTTACCATTCTTCTCCACTTCGATGTCCGCTTTCGAACGCATGTAGATTTTGCCACGACCTGTTTTGTACGCGTCTACAATGCCTTTACGACCGCTGATAAGCGCCGCCGTTGGGAAATCAGGACCAGGAATGTAATCCATTAGTTCATCAATAGTGATTTCTTCATTATTGATGTATGCAAGACAGCCATCAATCACTTCGCCAAGGTTATGAGGCGGGATGTTGGTTGCCATACCTACTGCGATACCAGAAGCACCGTTAACCAATAGGTTTGGAATTTTAGTTGGAAGAACCGCTGGGATCTGCTCAGTACCGTCGTAGTTTGGTACGTAGTCTACGGTTTCTTTGTCTAGGTCAGCCAATAGTTCATGGGCAATTTTTGCCATTCGAACTTCGGTGTAACGCATTGCCGCAGCAGAGTCGCCATCGATCGAGCCAAAGTTACCTTGACCATCGACCAGCATGTAACGAAGCGAGAACGGCTGAGCCATACGTACGATTGTGTCGTACACAGCACTATCACCATGTGGGTGGTATTTACCGATTACGTCGCCGACAACACGGGCTGATTTTTTATATGGTTTGTTCCAATCGTTGCCTAGTACGTTCATCGCGAATAAAACGCGGCGGTGTACTGGTTTTAGGCCATCACGCACATCTGGAAGAGCACGACCCACGATGACTGACATCGCATAGTCTAGGTATGAACCTCTAAGCTCATCTTCAATGTTTACGGGCGTGATCTCTTTAGCTAAATCGCTCATAGAGCCATTATCCCTCTATTATCTGATCGTAATTACGATACGTGTAAGGTGCAAAAATATAACACACAATTCATCACTTCGGCATCACTTTCCCTCTCCTTTTATCAGGTTGTGAGCTTGGTTATGAATCAAATGTCGAGAATTTGCACACTCATCCCATATCTTTCTGATTAGTGGTTATATTTCGGTCAATATTGAGCAAAATCGGACCCTTTACGCGGAAAAGCGAGGTAAATTCCTTTAACCACACAACGCGAAAATGCAGGTTTTAGAGTTATTGTCACTGGCACCAGTTCAAGGATGAAGCAAAAACAATAGTTAGCGCTTTACAAATTACAGGCACCTGTCTCGATTGCCGCGCCAGTGAACTCTGTCATTGTCCCTTAACTAAGAACATCGAGGTTGTTTGGGTGTAAAACGTTGGAGTATACTGGCGCCCTCTAAAGGACTCAGATTGAATGCAATAAAACCAATTATGACTAAAGCACAAAACGTCGACCCAAGTGAAATTAAGAAATTCGAGGACATGGCTTCTCGATGGTGGGATTTAGAAGGCGAGTTTAAGCCGCTTCATCAAATTAACCCACTTCGTTTGAACTATGTACTTGAAAAAGCAAATGGCTTGTTTGGCAAGCGAATACTTGATGTCGGCTGTGGTGGTGGCATTCTTGCTGAAAGCATGGCAAAAGAAGGCGCTATTGTGACGGGGCTTGATATGGGTAAAGAACCATTAGAAGTCGCGCGACTACATGCATTAGAAACAGGCACTCAACTGACCTACATTCAGAGCACAATAGAAGACCACGCTATAGAAAACGCAGGAACTTACGATGTCGTGACTTGTATGGAGATGCTTGAACACGTTCCAGATCCTCTCTCCGTTATCCGCTCTTGTGCTGCGCTAGTCAAACCCGGTGGTCACGTGTTTTTCTCAACTTTGAACCGAAACATTAAGTCGTACTTATTTGCTATTGTCGGTGCTGAGAAGCTTCTTAAGATTGTTCCTGAAGGCACTCATGAGCACGATAAGTTTATCAAGCCAGCCGAAATGATGAAGATGATAGACCAAACTGACCTGACGGAAATGGGCATTACTGGGCTTCATTACAACCCTCTAAATGACAGCTACAAACTCGGTCGTAATGTAGATGTAAACTACATCGTTCATACTAAAAAATACTGAACGCTATTAAGTTAAAAAATGAGTTTTGTGATTGACATTTTTTAAAGAAAATGAATCGGAAGCGGTAGCACAAAGTTGCCGCTTTTTTTGTCTTTTTATGGCTAAAATTCGTGCTCTAGATTCCATTTTGACCAAGCCATTTTTCGTAGATAAAAACGGCCAAAGATCAAGGAAAATATTTTTGCATGCGGTTATTTCTAAACCGATCTCGAAACCGTACTTTTAACCATTCAAGTCTGCCCTTTTCTCATCGGTTAGTGTTCACTTACTGATTTTTTTCATTTTGTCAGTTATCCACAAGTCATCCCCGAACTGTACCTTGATAAATCAGTGTAATAGCACTATCTTGTAACCCGCAAACAAATGAACCCCTATATGTTGTGTTTAAGCGACAATATATAGATAGACTTTGATCACAAAGCCGCCGCAAGCTTTACTCATATTGCACATAAACAAACAAAAATACGGCTTTTATCAGTTTTCTTAGGGAAATAAAGCAGAATGAACCAACAACTTACCGTCACCAAGCGTGATGGCCGTAAAGAAAGTATCGATCTGGATAAAATCCACCGCGTTATCACTTGGGCTGCAGAAGGTCTAGATAATGTTTCGGTTTCTCAAGTAGAACTTCGCGCTCACATCCAGTTTTATGACGGCATCACAACGACAGATATTCACGAGACAATCATCAAGTCTGCGGCAGACCTGATCTCTGAAGAGACTCCGGATTACCAATACCTAGCTGCTCGCCTAGCGGTATTCCATCTGCGTAAAAAAGCGTATGGCCAATACGAGCCACCAACGCTTTATGATCACGTGTCTCGCCTCGTCGATATGGGTAAGTACGATCAACATATTCTAGAAGACTACACAAAAGCAGAACTCGACGAACTTGATGCGTACCTCGACCATAAACGCGACCTAAACTTCTCATACGCGGCAGTTAAGCAGCTAGAGGGTAAGTACTTCGTACAGAACCGTGTTACGGGCCAAATTTACGAAAGTGCTCAGTTCTTATACATCCTTGTAGCAGCGTGCTTATTTGCGAAATATCCAAAAGCGACACGTCTTGATTACATCAAACGTTTCTACGATGCGACATCGACATTTAAGATTTCTCTACCTACGCCAATTATGTCTGGCGTGCGTACCCCTACTCGCCAGTTCAGCTCATGTGTTCTGATCGAGTGTGGAGACAGTCTTGATTCTATTAACGCAACAGCAAGCTCAATTGTTCGTTATGTATCTCAGCGCGCTGGTATTGGTATCAACGCAGGTCGTATCCGTGCATTAGGCTCAGAGATTCGCGGTGGTGAAGCATTCCACACTGGTTGTATTCCGTTCTACAAGTACTTCCAAACAGCAGTAAAATGTTGTTCACAAGGTGGTGTACGTGGTGGCGCAGCTACTGTGTTCTACCCAATGTGGCACGGTGAAGCACGCTCACTAATGGTACTTAAGAACAACCGTGGTGTTGAAGAAAACCGTGTTCGTCACATGGACTACGGTGTTCAGTTAAACAAACTGATGTACCAACGTTTAGTTGAAGGCGGCAATATTACGCTATTCTCACCATCTGATGTACCTGGTCTGTACGACGCATTCTTCGAAAACCAAGAAGAGTTTGAGCGTCTATACGTGAAGTACGAGAACGATCCTTCAATCAAGAAAGAAACGGTTAAAGCGATTGAAATGTTCACTCTGCTAATGCAAGAGCGTGCATCAACGGGTCGTATCTACATCCAGAACGTGGACCACTGTAATACTCACAGCCCATTTGATTCTGAAGTCGCTCCAGTTCGTCAGTCGAACCTATGTTTAGAAATCGCACTGCCAACGAAACCATTAACTAACGTTGAAGATGACTCAGGCGAGATCGCACTGTGTACGCTTTCTGCATTCAACTTAGGTGCTATCAAGTCTCTAGATGATTTCGAAGAGCTATCCGATCTTGTTGTTCGTGCGTTAGATGCACTGCTTGATTACCAAGATTACCCTCTACCAGCGGCATACAAATCGACTATGAACCGTCGTACGCTAGGTGTTGGTGTGATTAACTTTGCTTACTACTTAGCGAAGAATGGCGTGAAATACTCTGACGGTAGCGCGAACGGCCTAACTCACCGTACGTTCGAAGCAATGCAGTACTACCTATTGAAAGCATCTGTAGCACTGGCGAAAGAACAAGGTAAGTGTCCTTCATTCGACGAGACGAACTACGCGAAAGGCTTACTGCCGATTGATACGTATAAGAAAGATATCGACCTAATTTGTGACGAAGCGCTGCATTACGACTGGGACAGCCTACGTAAAGAAATTATGGAGCACGGCCTACGTAACTCAACACTGACTGCGCTAATGCCTTCTGAGACTTCTTCTCAGATTTCAAACGCAACTAACGGTATTGAGCCACCACGTGGTTACGTTTCAGTAAAAGCTTCGAAAGACGGTATCCTGAAGCAAGTTGTACCAGAGTTCACAGAACTTAAAGACAGCTATGAACTGCTTTGGAATATCGGTTCGAACGACGGTTATCTACACCTTGTGGGTATTATGCAGAAGTTTGTTGACCAAGCTATCTCTGCTAATACTAACTACGACCCGTCACGTTACGAGACTGGCAAGGTTCCAATGAAGAAACTACTTCAAGACCTGCTAACAGCGTATAAGTTTGGTGTGAAAACGCTTTACTACCACAACACTCGTGATGGCGCGAAAGATGAACAGAAAGACGCTGTTCAACCACAAGATGACGATTGTGCTGGCGGCGGTTGTAAGATTTAATCTTCCCGTACCTAGCGAACCCGTAAAGACAGACTATCGATAACCTCCCCCTTACGGGGAGGTTTAAAAGGAATTGAGGCATTATGGCTTACAGTACTTTTAACCAAAAAAAGAATGACCAATTGAAGGAACCAATGTTCCTAGGTCAATCAGTAAACGTTGCACGTTACGACCAACAAAAGTTTGAGATTTTCGAAAAACTTATCGAGAAACAACTTTCTTTCTTCTGGCGTCCAGAAGAAGTAGACGTATCTAGCGACCGTATCGATTACAACAAACTGCCAGATCACGAGAAGCACATCTTCATCTCTAACTTGAAGTACCAAACGCTTCTTGACTCTATTCAAGGTCGTAGCCCTAACGTGGCACTGCTGCCGCTTGTGTCTCTGCCAGAACTAGAGACTTGGATTGAGACTTGGTCTTTCTCTGAAACGATTCACTCTCGTTCTTACACACACATTATTCGTAACATCGTGAACGACCCTGCTGTAGTGTTTGATGATATCGTTGAGAACGAGCACATTCTGAAGCGTGCAAAAGACATCGCGCACTACTACGACGATTTGATTCAAGCGACGAATGATTACCATCGCTACGGTGAAGGTGAGCATGTCCTTAACGGTGAAACGGTTAAGGTTAGTCTGTACGATCTTAAGAAGAAGCTGTACATCTGTCTGATGTCTGTTAACGCATTAGAAGCTATTCGTTTTTACGTAAGTTTCGCATGTTCTTTCGCTTTCGCAGAACGCGAACTAATGGAAGGTAACGCGAAAATCATCAAGCTGATCGCTCGTGACGAAGCACTTCACTTAAACGGCACGCAGCACATGATCAACCTGCTACGTAACGGTCAAGATGACTTCACTTTCATGCAAATCGCAGAAGAGGCAAAACAGGACTGTTTTGACCTATTCAAAGAAGCGGCTGAGCAAGAAAAAGAGTGGGCAGAGTATCTATTCAAAGATGGCTCTATGATCGGTCTAAACAAAGACATCCTAAGCCAATACGTTGAATACATCACAAATATTCGTATGCAAGCGGTAGGTCTACCAGCAGCGTATCCAGAAGCAACAACCAACCCAATTCCATGGATTAACGCTTGGTTGTCTTCAGATAACGTTCAAGTTGCGCCTCAAGAAGCAGAAATCTCTTCTTACCTTGTGGGTCAAATTGACAATGAAGTTCGCGCAGATGACTTCGAAGGATTCGAGCTGTAATGGCAACACTCAAAATCAACAAACTGATCAGCATTGAATCCAACCCTTCCAATACGATTTTGGAAACAATGGAGCAAGCTGGCCTATTACCAGAATACAACTGCCGTGATGGGCACTGCGGCGCCTGTCGCTGCAAATTGGAGTCTGGTGAAGTGGAGTATGTTGGTTTTGCCATGGCTTACACACAAAGTGATGAAATATTACCTTGTATCTGTAAAGCAAAATCAGATTTGTCACTTAGCGGCGTTAACTACGCGATGAAAGAAAAGCAGCGCGCATAACGTTGACTCGACGGTATAAAATGCAAAAGCCAAGGTAATCACCTTGGCTTTTTTGTCTCTGTGTATTGTCTCTCAGACTACTGTATAGAGCTTTGGTTATAAAGCACTGCTCGGGAGGTGCATCTCTTTAACTTTCTCTAAAAATGCATAATGCGCAAACATCGGTTTACGTTCTAGGTAGCGACGCAACAAGTCTAGTGCTGCCGTGCTGATCACTTTAACTTGATCACTGCGCTGATACTTTTTCGAGAGTTTATATAACGCTCCCCACTCGCCTGACGGTGTCGATAAAGCGACGGAAAAAACGCCCTCTTCAATATGGCCAGTGACGAGTGATAAATCCGTCCCACACTTCTCTCGCGTAGCACCAGCCAGAGCAAACGTTTCTGCTAATGGATCTCCGCTGTTGGCCATCGCTTGAGTCAGGCTCGGTAGTATCCAACCATGCCCTAGTTGTTTTTCAGCGTTTTCATCACCGTTTAGCCAGTACGTTAAGTATCCTCCGCTACTTTTTTCGGAGGTCGACACTGTTAGTCCTTTATCGACCAACAACTGGCCGACATTTTCAACCATAGGTAAATCAATACTAACGGTATTACTCTCAAGGTGTTTATTAATTATCTGTACTAGTTTCAAACGCTGTTCAATCTGATCTGAAGGACCAAAAAGTTTCACTTCAATAAAAGGCAAGTAAGAGCGATACCCTAGCTCATAGTCTTGAGGAAGTTTTAGCTGATCTAGCTTATCTGAAATACCGGATTCAGATAGACCAAACGTGTAGATTCGACTACAACATGAACCTTGAACATCGGGAAACACTCTTCTCAGATCGGGAAGAATTTGCGTCTCTGCCATGAGCTTAAATTCACTTGGTACACCCGGTGTGAAATAAAAAATGGCATCATTAATCAGCATTTTGAAACCGCAAGCAGTGCCTATCGGGTTGTCCAATATCTCTGCCGTTTCTGGCAGCATTGCTTGCTTTAAATTACTGTCCGGCATAGGGATGCCACGTCGAGCATACAAACTTTCTAGATGCTGCAACCACTCTTTGAATAGCACCAGTTTACAATCGGCGGCTCTCGCGGCGGCGGCAGCACTCATGTCATCCGTTGTAGGGCCTAAACCACCATTAACAATAACCACATCGTTGTTAAAGCTGAGCATTAAAAACTCTTCAACCAAACTCGATAGGCTATCACCAACCGTAGAGCGCTTTGTTAAGCCAAATCCATGTTGATAAAACAGGCTAGACAACCATGCCGCATTAGTATCAACAATATCACCGTGGAGGACTTCCTCACCAGTACTAAGCATTGCTATTTTCACAACTGACTCCTGAACGTAAGCACAATCCTATTTTCGTTATAGCGCTTATTTTTCTTTTTATTTGGACAAATCTCGCCGAGGTTTGTTGGGACTAAATAAGGGTCAAGTGTTTAAATGATTGATGTTTTGAGGGATAATTACGAGCCCGAACATACACCATTAACTCGGAGACCTTTGTGTCAAAATCATCCATGTTCAAGACGACTCTAACAGGCCTTTGCTTGGCTTCGTCAGCGCTTGCGCACGCAAGTCGCTATGACCTAAACCGTCATACAGAGTTTTCTTACACACCTGATTGCTTGTCAGGTTACTGCGAAACGACGACTCTGTACACCTTCGAGGCTCAAAATCGCGGTGTTATGTATGAACAGAATAATGATGATTCGCTAAACCTTGACGCAGGGCTTCAGCCTAAACATCTCATCATCCCTCAAGATAAAGACTGGGATTATCTGATGGGTCAAACCTACACCATTCTAGGTCTCAGTATCGCGACCGTAGGCATGATGACTTTTCTTCCAGAAAGTATCACCAAATGGGACGAAGAAGACCGAGACATGAGTAAGTTGGGGCAAAAGTGGAAAGATAATGTCTCTGACGGCCCCGTTTGGGATCGCGATGAACATGTCCTCAACTACATCATGCACCCATATTTTGGCGGCGTTTACTACACGGCAGCACGTCACGCTGGCTATAATGAATTTCAGTCGTTTTTGTACTCCGCAACTATGTCGACGTTCTTTTGGGAGTATGGCGTGGAGGCGTTCGCAGAAGTACCATCTTGGCAGGATATTTTTATCACACCATTCTTTGGTGCTGTTGTTGGTGAAATGATGTTAACGGCTGAGCAAGACATTATTGCAAACGGCGGCGAAGTTATGGGTTCTGAAACCGCAGGTGATGTTTCGCTCTTCTTCTTAAACCCTGTTGGACATATTCATTATTGGGTAACTGATGCATGGGGCGGTAGTGCAGAACTACAATTCAATTCATCACCTTGGTTTGGAAACCAAGATGTTGCAAAATTCGCCATGGACGCAGGCGCAAACTACGACAGTCAATTTTATGGTGTCGAGTTAAAAGTAACCTTCTAATCCTAAGTTGATACTCGGTAAAAAGCAGCCTTACGATGGCTGCTTTTTTGTGCTCTGAACATTGTTTTAATTATTTGCATCACGAATTAGTGTTAAAAATTGACTTTCATCAAACATTACCCGCCCTTAGCACCTACACTAAATAAAAGGATTTATTCCAATAACTTAAGTAGCACGTTTATTCGTACTGCGTCCAAACCTTGATTCCAGGAGGGGACATTATGAACACCGTATTTATTGTTAATTTTGTCGGACAAGCGTCACCCGCCACGATTAAAGAGCTCGCTGCAATCACACACGAAAACGGCGGGAAATGGCTGATCAGCAAAGTAAACTTTATCGAAGACCAAGTTGCAGGTGTCATCAAAGTAGAGCTTCCAAGAGAAAATGCCGACATCGTTAAACAAGCGTTCTCTTCTTGTCAGACTCTTGTTGTTAGGTTCGTCGACTCTGAGCCTCACTCATATCGTGAAGACACTATCTTCCAACTTCGTTTAGATGCCAACGATAGAGCGGGTATTGTGAATGAAATTACTCACGTTCTCGATAATCAAGGTATCTCAATTTTAGATATGGATTGTCAGCGTGTATTCATTGCAGGAGGCGGAGGGGTAAGCTCTAGCTTATTCAGCGCTAAAATGGCGATAAAACTACCTAGCGAGCTAGAAATTGAAGACATAGCCAATGAGTTAGAATCTCTGAGTGAAGACACTCGTGTAATTGTAGAAAGCTAACTGCATACCTTTAACGCTTCCCCAATAAAAAGAGCAGCAATTCAGCTGCTCTTTGTCGTTCTAATACTCAATACGTTTTATATCACTGACCACTGAGACAGTGAACGTTTGAAATCAGAGTAGTCAAATTCATTCAGTTTTTGAATGTCACCATTCGAGCGTTCACAGTAGACCGACGGCATACGTAGACCGTTAAACCAGTTCAGTTTCACCATGGTGTAACCGGCACTATCTAGAATATGCAGACGCTGTCCTATCTCTAGAGGCTGTTCGAAGTTCGCCACGCAGAACTGGTCTCCAGCCAAACAAGAGCACGAGCCGATCACATACTCGTGTTCACCATTTTCAGATGCTTCAAGAATTGACGCTGGCTCATTGTAGATCAACGTATCTAAGCGGTGAGCTTCTGTGGCTGAATCGACAATCGCCGTCTTCTTTACGTTCTCAACGATATCAACCACAGTGACCACTAGGTCAGTCGTCTTGGTAATGATCGCTTCGCCCGGTTCTAGGTACATTTGCACGCCGTGTTTTTCAGCAAACGCTTTCAGCGCTAGGCCAAGCTTTTCGATGTCATAACCCGGCCATGTGAAGAACACGCCGCCACCCATGCTTACCCAGTCCAGCTTATCTAGGTACTCGCCAAACTGAGCTGAAATAGCATCGAGTAAACCGATAAACGCATCCACGTCTTTGTTCTCACAGTTCATGTGGAACATTACGCCATCAATACCATCAAAAATTTCCGGTTTGATGTGATCAGCCTGAACACCAAGACGAGAGAATTGACGCGCTGGGTTTGCTAAGTCTTGCCCTGAATAGCTCACACCTGGGTTCAGGCGCAAGCCAATCGATGCTTTACCTTCGACAATATGACGATAAGCCGCTAGCTGTGACTGAGAGTTAAAGATCATCTTGTCAGAGATGTCCGCCACATCGCGAACGTCATCTTCGCTGTAACCCACGCTGTATGCGTGTGTCTCACCACCAAACGTTTCGTAGCCAAGCTTCACTTCAAACGGGCCAGAACTTGTTGTTCCGTCTAGGTAAGGCTTGATGATGTCGAATACACCCCATGTTGAGAAGCACTTCAGTGCTAATACAAGCTTCACACCAGAGATGTCTTTTAGCTGTTTTGCTTTCTCTAGGTTCTCAATCAGCTTGTCTTCATTGATCATGAAGTATGGCGTTTTTAGTTCGTTTTGTTGCATTTTGATACCTTACGTCCCTTCGCCTTAGCAAAGGCACTATAAAATCGAACAAAGCCGACGCAAGTGCATCGGCTTAAACGTACAAATAAGAGTCGCTAAATTCTTACTTCAATTTATGGATAACAGGTTGTCCTGGCTCCAGTTCTTGAACATGCCAATCTAGACCAATAGATGGCATGGTTTCTAGGAATGGGTCTGGATCTAGTTGTTCCATGTTGAACACGCCTTTGTCTGCCCACTTGCCACGGAAGAACTGCAAAGCCGCAGTGATCGCTGGTACGCCAGTGGTGTATGAGATAGCTTGGTGTTCAACATCTTCGTATGCGACTTCGTGATCAGCGTTGTTGTAAATAAATACACTGCGCTCTTTACCATCTTTCTTACCTTGAACCCAAGTACCGATACACGTTAGGCCAGTGTAGCCTGGTGCGAGTGATGTTGGATCTGGTAGTAGTGCTTTTAGCACGTGCAAAGGTTGAACAACCGTACCGTCGTGAAGCGTTAGTGGATCTGGGCTGAGTAGACCGATGTCGCGCATCACATTGAAGTAGTTTAGGTAACGGTCACCAAAGCCCATCCAGAATTCGATGCGTTTCGCCGGGATGAACTCTTGCATAGATCGAACTTCGTCGTGCGCCATTGAGTACACTTTGTGTGAACCACAATTCGGGAATTCAAACTCAAGCATACGTGAGTGACAAGGTACTTGTTTCCACTCGCCGTTTTCCCAGTAGAACGAATCGCCTTGAATCTCAAGCATGTTCGTTTCTGGATCAAAGTTAGTTGCGAACTTCTTACCGTGGTCGCCTGCGTTTACATCCATTACGTCGATAGTATCGATTTCATCGAACAGATGCTTCACTGCGTATGCGGCAAACACCGATACTACGCCCGGATCGAAACCAGCACCAAGAATACCTGTAATGCCCGCTTCTTCAAACTTCTCACGGTAACCCCACTGCCAATCGTAAGCTTGAGGTACTTGTTGGCCTTCAGAGCACAAATCAACCGCAACAGATGTATCAAGGTATGACACTTTAGCTTGGTAACATGCTTCCATAATAGACATGTTCACCCAAGGAGGACCTGCGTTGATCACTAAGTCAGGTTGTACTTCTTTAATTAAAGCAACTAAAGAATCTACGTCGTCCGCGTTTACCGCTCGCGCTTCTAATTTCTTAGTTGAATCTTTCAGATTGTTTTTCTTCTGAATCGATTCGATGATTTTCTCACACTTACCTACGGTACGTGATGCGATTGTGATATCACCCAGAACGTCGTTGTTTTGTGCTGCTTTATGTGCAACTACCCAGCCAACGCCGCCTGCACCAATCTGTAGAATTGCCATAGTTTTCCGTTACCTTTGTTAAACTAGCTCTGCCGCTAGCGTATTGATTTTTGAGAGCAAAGATTCAAAGTCCGCCGTCGTCAGACACGGGTTCAAAATCGTAAATTTCAATGCAGTTTTATCGTCGACAATGGTTTCACCCAATACCGCGATACCGCGTGTTAACGCTTCTAAGCGCAACGTTTTGTTCAGTTCATCAAGATCCGCTGATTCATGTGTCGCGCGGAACAGAACCGTAGATAGTGATGGTTCAGCCAACAACTCAAAGTGTTTGTTATCTCGAATCATGTCCGCCACTTCAAGCGTCTGTTCAAGCAAATGATCATACATATCGCCTAGGGCTTTTGGCCCTACGCTTTGCATCGTCATAAACACTTTGAGCGCATCAAAACGCTTAGTTGTCGCAATAGACTTATCCACCAAGTTCGGTAGTTCGTCGTGTTCGCGGTTCAAATAGTCTGCATGGTGAAGCAGGAATTTAAAGTTAGACTTGTCATTTACCAATAGCGCACCACAACTGATGGTTTGGTAAAACAGCTTATGGAAGTCTACGCTGATGGAATGTGCACGCTCACAACCTTTCAGACGCGCTTTTTGGCTACTTAGAATCAGAGCTCCACCGTATGCACCGTCGACGTGCATCCACATGTCATGTTTCGCTGCGATATCGGCGATAAAGTCTAAGTCATCAATAGCACCGTGATCCGTTGTACCCGCGGTGCCAACAATGGCAAATGGGATCAAACCTTCTGCTTTGGCCTGATTGAGAACTTCGTCTAACTTAGTGACATCCATCGTTCCATCGGCATTAGCATCGACGGTCATGACCGCTTTTTCACCCAATCCCATCCAAGACGCTGATTTTTGAACCGTGAAGTGGGATTTTTTCGAACATACAATACGTAGCTTGTCTGCGTATTCAGGAAGGCCAAGCTTTTGAATTGAGTGTGCACTGAGTTTGTCAGCAATCCAATCTCGCGCAAGCATCAAACCCATTTGGTTACTTTGCGTGCCGCCGCTCGTGAAGATACCGTCCGCTTTTTCACCTAACTCATATTTATCGCATAGCCAGTTCACAACTTTCTGTTCAACATAAGTCGCTGATGAAGCTTGATCCCATGAGTCCATCGACTGGTTCAAAGCCGCAATCATTGCCTCTGCCGCAATCGCTGGCATCAACGGTGGAGTATGCAGGTGAGCAATACAATCTGGATGTTGAGTAAAAATTGCGTTTTTCGCGACCAGATCAGCAGCATCGTCGATAACGGATTTAAGAGGCGCATTTCCATTATCAAGATCAACGTCGTGAATCGCTGCTTCCAATGCTTTTGGATCCATACCTGAATACGGTGCAGTCACTTGTTCAAACACTGACTTCATTGCCGTAGTAGTGTGATTCATCACCGAAGCAAATTCATTGCTGCCCATCTCTCCAGTGTGGATGAAATGCTTCTTCCATTCATCTTGTGGCTGAGTTTCGATGTGACTACCGCCAGCGGCTAAAATCGCGTCTTCAAATACACGTAAAGCAAAGTCGATTTGCTCAAACGAGATGATAAGAGGAGGAAGGAAACGAATTACTGCGCCTTCGCGTCCACCTTTCTCAACGATCAAGCCACGCTCGAGTGCTGCGCGTTGAATAGAAAGTGTGAGTTCACTATCCGCTTGAGGTTCACCAAATTTATTGAGCTCACCGTTTGGAGTTTTAATCTCCACGCCTAGCATCAAACCTTTGCCACGAACCTCTGCGATACAATTCACACGCTTTTGAATACTTTCAAGGCCGTAGCGCAGGTACTGACCCGCAACATTGGCATGCTCAACAAGGTTATCACGCTGGATAATTTCTAATGCTTTCGCACCAGAGACCATAGCTAGCTGGTTACCACGAAATGTACCTGTGTGCTCGCCCGGCTTCCATGTATCATGTTGCTTGTTGATAACCAATAGCGACATTGGTAAACCACCACCAATTGCTTTTGATAAACACAGAATATCTGGAACAATGCCCGACTCTTCGAACGCGAAATTGTAGCCAGTTTTACCAACACCACACTGGATCTCATCGAAGATCAGTAAGATACCGTGTTCATCACAAATACGACGTAACTCTCGTAGCCAGAATGCTGGCGCAGGAACAACACCACCCTCACCTTGCACTGGCTCCACGATAATCGCGGCAGGCTTCATAATGCCTGACTCATCATCGTTTAAAAGACGATCGATATAGCGGATACTTGCTTTAGCACCTTCATCACCGCCAAGCCCAAAAGGACAACGCAGGTTGTATGGGAAAGGCATAAAGTGCACATCCGACATCAAACCAGTTCGACGAGCTTTCGTGCCTAAGTTACCCATCATCCCCATCGTACCATTAGTCATACCATGGTATGCGCCACGGAAGGCAAACATAGTGTTGCGACCGGTAGTCTGTTTCGCGAGCTTGATAGCAGCTTCAACCGCATCAGCTCCAGACGGGCCACAAAATTGGATAACGCTGTTCTCGCTTAACTCTTGAGGAAGAAAAGACTTAACAGATTGAATAAACGTCGTTTTTGCTGATGTTGCAATATCTAGCGTCTGATATGGCAGTCCTGAATCTAATTGCTCTTTCAGAGCTTGGTTTATTTCAGGATGGTTATACCCCAAAGCTAGAGTGCCTGCCCCCGCAAGGCAGTCTAGAAAGATCTGTCCACGCGTATCTTCAACCAAGCACCCAAAGGCTTGTTTAATTGCGATCGGCAAACGACGTGGATAAGAACGTACTTCAGATTCATGCTCAGCCTGATCAATCAATACTTGATCTGGCGTTAAGTCATACGTTCCCTCAACGATAGGAACCTGAGACGAAAAAATGTTTGCGATATTGCTATCGACTTCAAAGGCAGTGCTCATACTACATAATCCCTTGAATTATAATAATTCTGTATCCTGTATTAATAATCATTAGAATGAAATTACAGGAGGTGTAAATACCCCTCCGCATTTGTCAGTGCATAAATGACAAATACAGATCATCCGCCACGATACTCGCGGCTTTATATGTAAAAGGGATTAATCAAGGTTCTGTAATGCACCCGTTTTGTAAAACAGGACATTTCGGCAGTATGAAGCTGATTAGTGTGTGTTTATTCAAAGGTTTCAATGTTGGGTTTCCCATTAATATGCCGCGTTTACAGCATTAGTATCCCGTCTATCGACAAAAGGCTTTGCCGATACCTACCCTACGCAGTGTCACAATCAGCTTGAATGGTCACTACGCGTATCCCCCAGAGATCAAACGTTGTTAATTACGCTCCGAGATTGCGCGCGAATTTATCACAAAATAAAATCTTCTGGCAACGATTTTTCATATTAGTAACAGTGATGTAAATCACAACAAAACATACCCCATCGTAACTCGCATGTTCATATTCATGAGCTATGCTTTTCTGCTTCTCTCAAACAGCTGTTATTTAAACAAATATTCTTGAGATATCATCACCTCATCCAACAGAGGTTTAAGGTTGTGCTGCTTAATCGTAAAACATTCCTTTCTATATCCGGAACATTTAAAAAGATAGCATTCTCGTCACAGCTTTGCCTGGAGTAAGAGTGGTTATTCACCACAAGTAATGGTTTAAACATAGACTAGTAGGAATAGCTAAGATGTTTTGCAATGGCAGAATTAACAATCACTTGAGTCAATGAGACAAAGGGTTCGCTACTTAACGAAGTCTGTGACAGAAAAGAAGTTTGAGATTTTCAAAAAAATACGAAAAAGGCCTAACATTTTCATGTTAGGCCTTAAATCTGGAGCGACACACGAGGTTCGAACTCGTGACCTCAACCTTGGCAAGGTTGCGCTCTACCAACTGAGCTAGTGTCGCATTTAATATGAGATGGTGCCCCGGGCCGGACTTGAACCGGCACAACGCGAACGTCGAGGGATTTTAAATCCCTTGTGTCTACCAATTCCACCACCAGGGCACACAAATATTCTTTGTGATGCCTTTACAGAAAAGTAAAACACCATCTGATACCGCTAAATGCCATATCAATAAAATTTGGAGCGACACACGAGGTTCGAACTCGTGACCTCAACCTTGGCAAGGTTGCGCTCTACCAACTGAGCTAGTGTCGCATTTTTCTCGAAAGCCATTCGCTCTCAAAAGAATAATGGAGGCGCCTCCCGGAGTCGAACCGAGGTCCACGGATTTGCAATCCGCTGCATAGCCACTCTGCCAAGGCGCCTCATTTGTGAATAAAGCTAAGCTTTTTCATCACCCTTTCGAGCCGTGCTCTCTTGGGTACGGGATGCATTCTACGGATTCGAGCGATCGAGTCAACACTATTTTTATTTTTTTAAATCGTTTGACTAGAATTTGTGCGAAAGACGATGGATTGCTTAGTTTTAATACTAAAAATCGCTTAAATACACTTGTTTATCATAAAACTTTGGCTACGCCTTACACTGCTGGCAGTGCGTTGCGTGCATTGAAGTATTAATAATCAGAAGACTCGCCTCTCTAAGACTCTCCAAGGACAAAAACAAGACTTAGATCACAAATGGAACTCTATCGAAGCAAAAGCCCCAGATACAAATTGCAAGCATGGCCGTTAACAAGCATTGAAAAGCGAGAGAAGCAAAAAATGCTGTAGATTGCCTTAGATACAAAAAAGCAGGCTACTAAGCCTGCTTTCTAACATCAGAATTTAATGGTGCTCTTCATTCAACAGATCGTCTTTCGCAGCAGCTAAATATTGAATCATTGACCAATATGTCAAGAAAGTTGCCACATACAAGGCCGCAAAGCCTAGCCAAACCATCCATTCATCGTAACGCCATATCAACACCCATAAGGCGAACATTTGCGAGACAGTTTTTACTTTGCCAACCCAAGATACCGCAACACTCGCTCGCTTACCGATTTCAGCCATCCATTCTCGCAATGCTGAGATAATGATTTCTCGCGCAATCATCGTTACCGCAGGAATGGTCACCCAAATTGAATGATAATGTTCCGTGATTAGAATCAATGCCGTTGCCACTAGCACTTTATCAGCGACAGGATCAATAAACGCGCCAAAACGAGAAGTTTGGCCAAGTTTACGGGCCAACATGCCGTCAAGCCAGTCAGTAAAACCCGCTACCCAAAACACCATTGCTGCTGCAAACGGTGCCCATGAATAAGGTAGATAAAAGACAACCACAAAAACAGGGATTAGGAACAGTCTAAGAAGAGACAGAATGTTCGGGATATTCAAACGCATTTTATTATTCTCTTACACATTGCGGCTTAATGTTGCGCGATTTTCCTTATTGTTTCAATGCTTGGAAAATAATTTCTGCTAAAGAGTGACTTATTCCCGGTACTTTGGCGATTTCTTCGACACTTGCACGTTTAAGTTCTTGTAACCCACCCATGTACTTGAGTAACGCCTGACGTCGTTTAGGGCCGATTCCCTCAATCCCTTCGAGTGCACTCGTACGTCTGGTTTTACCTCGCTTAGCACGGTGCCCCGCTATAGCATGGTTATGGCTTTCATCACGAATATGTTGAATAAGATGCAGCGCAGGAGCATCGCTTGGTAAATGAAACTCGTCCCCATCGACTGTAATCAGCGTTTCTAAACCTGGTTTGCGAGTAACGCCTTTTGCAATACCAATCATGATAGGACGCTTTGGCCAATCCCCCCAGTACTGCGAAATGATGTCATGCGCACGATTTAACTGACCTTTACCGCCATCGATAAAGATGATGTCGGGAATTTTCTCTACGTCCAATTGCTTCGAATAACGGCGCTCTAATGCCTGTCCCATCGCTGCGTAGTCATCGCCACCCGTAATGCCTGTGATATTGTAACGACGGTATTCCTGTTTAACGGGCCCTTCACTGTTGAACACCACACAAGATGCAATCGTACTTTCCCCCATAGTATGGGAGATATCAAAACACTCCATTCGAGCTATAGACTCCAACTCCAATGTTTCGCGAAGCGCATGAAAACGCTGATTAATCGTCATCTTGTGATTGATTTTGGTGGTAATCGCCGTTAGTGCATTCGTGTTCGAAAGCTTGAGATACCTTGCTCGGGAGCCAGTTGGCGACGTATGAAAATGAACCTTACGGCCTGCCACTTCACTTAACGCTTTCTGTATTGGCGCAATATCTTCTGCCAACTCTTGATTCAAAATAATACGAGAAGGAATTGTACGTGCTTCGTTATGGCTCAAATAGTATTGAGTCAGAAAACTATCGAACACTTCCTGCTGGCTTGTATTTTGTGGGATTTTCGGAAAATGGCTACGGCTACCAAGCAATTTACCTTGGCGTATCATCAGGATATGGATACACGCGATACCATTCTCCTGAGCAAACCCGAGTACATCCATATCATCCATGCTGTCTTCTGAGACGTACTGCTGCTCTTGAACACGTCTAATCGCTTGGATTTGATCGCGAAATTTAGCGGCATCTTCAAAGCGCAACTGCTGACTGGCATCTTCCATTTTCTCAATCAACTGTTTGAGTACTTGCTGATCTTTGCCTTGCAAAAACATGCGCACAAAGCCAACCAACTCTGCATATTCTTCATCAGAAATGATGGTATTAACGCATGGTCCTGCACAACGACCAATTTGGTACATCAAACATGGGCGCGTTCGGTTGGAATAGACAGTGTCTTCACACTGGCGCACAGGAAATATCTTTTGCAGCAAATGCAATGTTTCTCTTACTGCACCAGAATCTGGGTAGGGGCCAAAATATTCACCTTTGCGCTTCTTGGCGCCACGGTGGATAGAAAGCCGTGGGTGCTTATGACCGCTAATAAAGATATAAGGGTAAGACTTATCATCTCGCAGCAACACATTGTATTTCGGCAAATACTGCTTGATGTAGTTATGCTCTAGGATCAGCGCTTCTGTCTCAGTGTGAGTCACCGTGACGTCTATTTTGGCGATATTACTGACAAGCGCGCGAGTTTTCTCACTGTCTACTTTTTTTCGAAAGTAGCTTGAAAGGCGCTTTTTAAGGTCTTTGGCTTTACCTACGTAGATTACAACAGCTTCGGCGTTGTACATTCTGTAAACGCCGGGCTGATGAGTTACTGTCTTGAGAAAGGAAGCCGAATCGAAAGGAGGATTCACGCTAAAGGGTCTCGGTGTCCAGCATTCCGTGGCGAATCGCTAAGTGAGTTAACTCAACGTCACCATTAATGTCCAATTTACTAAAGAGTCGGTAGCGATAGCTGTTGACTGTCTTTGGACTTAAATTAAGTTGCTCAGAAATATCCGTTACCTTTTGGCCTTTGGTGATCATAAGCATGATCTGCAATTCACGTTCGGATAAGTCTTTAAAAGGGTTCTCAGAGGCTGGAGAAAATTGACTCAATGCCATCCGCTGCGCAATCTCTGGTGAGATGTAACGCTGACCACTATTAACTACACGAATCGCATTCACCATTTCGTCAGGGCCAGCACCTTTGGTTAAATAACCAGACGCACCTGCCTGCATCACCTTGGTTGGAAACGGGTTTTCTGTATGAACGGTAAGTACGATGATTTTCACATCAGGATTCACGCGAAGAATTTTTTTAGTGGCTTCCAAGCCACCAATTCCTGGCATGTTCATGTCCATTAAAACGACGTCAGCATGATTACTGCGACACCATTTTACTGCATCTTCACCGCTGTCAGCTTCTCCTGCTACGTTCATTCCACGGACGTCTTCAATAATACGTCGTATCCCTGTGCGAACCAGCTCGTGATCATCTACAAGGAAAACATTTATCAAACTTGTATCTCCACACTTTGTATTGGTTCTGCACCCACATAACCATTATTTGTTAAATGTGGATATCAGTATGACTGCCTATATACTAACGTAATCGACAAAAAATTGCTTTCTATGAATATGTGCTGAAACGCAAACTTTAGCAAGAACTTATTCATAAACCACTCTATTATTTTAGAGCGTGATGAGCAGAACCGAAATCTAAGAAAAGACAATTAACAACATTAAGTACAATAAATCAAGTAACTAGGTTTCATATTGCCCAGAGAAACACGCTATAACTTAAAATGACACTGTCCCTCTTGCACCAAAGACTAACTTGTAATCACTAATTCCAGCAAAAATTTGAGACGCTTTCTTTACTGGTTATTTTTACAGTTCTTAGTGTTAAACTAACGTTCTTCAAGTTTTCTAAGGTTTCTCACATTTGAATATTCAACAAGGCTTCCTGCTAACTCGACAGGCACGAGACATCAAAGGTCAAACTCAAATCGAGCTGTGGCTTTCGACAGAAGCAGGTCCTACTCAGTTACTTATTAATGGTGAGAAGCCAGTATTTTTCATCGCTCAGAAACACTCAGAACAAGCAAAGACACTCGCACGAGAAAAAAACATATTCGTCGACATCCGCCTTTTGGATCTCAAAACGTTTGAACATACGCCTCTTGCTGCCTGCTATACCAATGTAACCAGAGACGCTCTCGCACTCAAAGACACATTCGCTCAAAAAGATATCACTACGTATGAAAGTGATATTCGCCTCGCCGATCGCTACCTAATGGAGCGTTTTATCAAAGGCAGTATCGAGTTTACAGGCAATGTGACTCGCACCAATGGCTACCAACGCGTCCAAAGCGCAAAATGCCGTGCGGGGCAATATGAGCCGAAGTTAAACGTTGTCTCGTTAGATCTAGAATGCTCTGAGAAAGGCATTCTTTACTCAATCGGATTAAACAGCGTCATGGATTCCCGCGTTATCATGATCGGAGAACCAGAACCTTCGGAGACACCGATACAATGGGTTAAGGATGAAAAAGCGCTTCTAGAAGCACTCATCGTTTGGTTTAAACAATTCGACCCCGATGTCATTGTCGGTTGGAACGTCATTGATTTTGACTTTCGTCTGCTACACAAACGAGCAGAATGGCACAACATGAAGCTAATGCTTGGTAGAGCAGACCAAGCCAGCTTTTTCAGAAGTTCATCTCAAAGCCAACAAGGGTTTATTTCCATTCCAGGGCGAGTTGTAATGGACGGTATCGATACGTTAAAAACGGCGACTTATCACTTTCGATCTTGGTCATTAGAGTCTGTATCTCAAGAACTCTTAGGGGAAGGGAAAGAAATCCACAACGTTCATGACCGCATGGATGAGATCAATCGTATGTACCGCTCCGACAAACCATCGCTGGCTAAATATAATTTACAAGACTGCGTGTTAGTGAATAAGATTTTCAATCACACTCACCTGCTCGACTTTGCAATAGAGCGCTCTCGTCTCACTGGTGTCGAACTGGATCGTGTCGGCGGTTCGGTTGCAGCATTCACAAACCTATACATGCCTCAGATACACCGAGCAGGCTACGTTGCCCCAAACCTACACCCTGAAAATTGGATTGCGAGCCCCGGCGGTTACGTGATGGACTCCATCCCTAACCTATATGATTCTGTTTTAGTATTGGATTTTAAGAGTCTATATCCATCGATTATTCGCTCTTTCTTGATTGATCCTATGGGTTTAGTTGAGGGGTTATTGCTCGATATTGGAAAAGAAGAAAATCAGGCTGTACCTGGCTTTCGCGGTGGGCAGTTCCATCGTACGAAACACTTTTTACCAGAAATGATTGAAAAGCTTTGGGCAGCACGTGATGTTGCAAAGAAGAACAATGAAAAAGCTTTTTCTCAGGCAATCAAAATCATCATGAACTCCTTTTATGGCGTACTGGGCTCATCGGGATGTCGTTTCTTTGATACTCGGTTAGCTTCTAGTATTACCATGCGCGGACATGAAATCATGAAGCAAACTAAGGTGCTGATTGAGGAGCAAGGATATCAAGTGATTTACGGCGATACGGATTCCACATTCGTGTCGTTGAATCGACCATACAGTCAAGTAGAAGCTGACGCTGTTGGAAATCAATTAGTTGATTACATCAACTCTTGGTGGCAAGAACACCTGCGTTCTGAGTACAACCTAACATCTATGTTGGAAATCGAGTATGAAACCCATTATCGCAGATTCCTTATGCCAACGATTCGTGGCGCAGAAACTGGCTCGAAAAAGCGCTATGCGGGTTTAATCGGTGAAGGAGAGCAAGAACGGATTGTATTTAAAGGGTTAGAAAGTGCCCGTACTGACTGGACCTCGTTAGCACAGAAATTTCAAAATACACTCTATAGCATGATTTTCCATGGTGAAGATCCAAGCGACTATGTCCGAGAGATGGTTGAGAAAACTAACAACGGTGAATTTGATGAACAGTTGGTGTATCAAAAGCGACTGCGCAGAAAACTGCATGAGTATCAGAAGAACGTCCCGCCACAAGTGCGTGCAGCTCGTTTAGCGGATGAGATAAATGCCAAGCTTGGCCGCCCATTACAGTATCAAAACAAAGGGCGAATTGAATACATTATTACCGTGAACGGCCCTGAACCTTATGAGTACCTCAATAGCCCTATTGATTATCAACATTACATTGATAAACAACTCAAACCTGTTGCGGATGCGATTCTCCCTTTCATTGGGACGGACTTTGACAGGCTTTCAGCGCCACAAATGGGGTTGTTTTAGCCGATACGAAACTCTGTTTTCTGGTACTGTTTGACTAACCAATCACCAAACGCATCAATTAACCCGATAACAGAACGCTTGGGAATCCCCCGGCCAGAAAGTAAAATTTCTAGCCGCTCGATCTCAAGCTGCTTTTCAGGATGATAAGTTAAGAATACCTTGCCACATTGTATAGGGTCATCAAACCAACGTTTATCTCGATACATCACCAAAGAGTATGACGCTCTTAGTAACTTTTTAGCAATCACGCGCTGGGCGGCCACCTGCTCTTCTATCGTCTTCGCTTGTACGATTTTTTTGCGATAAGCCGTAATCCAATCTTCCACATCCATATTCCAGTGCTTAGCAATTTCCCAACTTGGGACGTAATCACCAAAACAGTCTGCTAGATCATCACCATAAACACAGACACAGCAATGCTTAAGCATAAAGCCCCAAGTGAAAATACTATCTAAATTAGCTACTTCGCTCACTAAGGCTGTACGGACCGATACACCATTAACGTGAGGGTAACTCTGCTGCGCACGCCACTTAATTGTGTTGAGCAAAGTCGCGCGATTGTGCTCAAAGGATGATTGAGTAACGACAACCAGGTCTAAGTTCGACCTTCCTGCGATCGCTGTTTTACGAGCAACACTACCGTATACATAAACGCTGTGTAAGTTTTGCCCCAGTCCACCTTTGAGACAAGCGGTGACTTCCCTAATTAAAGGCGCAAACTCTGGTTGAAATGGTTGTTTAGGATCGATAACAGGCAGAGACATGACTTAAAACGTGTTCTCAGATGGTTCAAGAAGTTGGACTATATGTTCTCTTAGCCGACTCACTGAATCAAGTCCATTCAGGTGTTTAGTCATGGGAGTAACAACAAATTTCTGCAATGAATTTTAATGCTAGGCGGCTAACTTAGCGCTATAATCACCGAGTTTTGCTTAATAAGTATGAATAGGAATATACAATGCCAAAGGCAAGTGAAATCAAAAAAGGCTTCGCAATCGAGTCTAATGGTAAAACTCTTCTCGTTAAAGACATCGAAGTAACGACTCCTGGCGGTCGTGGCGGCGCTAAAATCTACAAAATGCGTTGTACAGATCTAAACACGGGCGCACGTGTAGATGAGCGTTACAAGTCTGATGACGTTGTTGAAACGGTAGAAATGAACAAACGTGCAGTTGTGTACTCATACGCTGACGGCGATGAGCACATCTTCATGGATAACGAAGACTACTCACAATACACATTCAAGCACAATGAAGTTGAAGACGACATGCTGTTCATCAACGAAGATACACAAGGTATCCACATTATCCTTGTTAACGGTGCTGCAGTGGGTATTGAACTACCATCTTCTGTTGAGCTAGTGATTGAAGAAACTGACCCTTCAATCAAAGGTGCTTCGGCATCTGCTCGTACTAAACCAGCACGCTTCGCTTCAGGTCTTGTCATCCAGGTTCCTGAGTACATTGCAACTGGTGACCGAGTTATCATTAACACAGCTGAACGTAAATACATGAGCCGAGCATAAGCATGTCTGATTTGATTTCTTACGACGACGTCATCGACGCAGCGTACGACATTTTCCTTGAGATGGCTCCAGATAACCTAGAGCCTGCTGACGTGATTCTGTTTACTGCGCAATTTGAAGATCGTGGTGCCGCAGAACTTGTTGAAACTGGTGATGACTGGGTTGAACATGTTGGCTTCGAGATCGACAAAGAAGTATATGCAGAGGTTCGTATCGGCCTAGTAAATGAGGAAAATGACGTTCTTGATGACGTATTTGCTCGTATGCTAATCAGCCGAGACCCTGAACATAAGTTCTGCCATATGCTTTGGAAACGCGATTAACGTTTCTTCATCATGAACAAAGATACCAGCCTAGTGCTGGTATTTTTTTATCTGTTGTTTTCGTCTAGCTGAGATATTTGTTTATACAAAGCACCCTGCTCTATATAGGCTTTAGATCCTTTTGTTATGTAACAGATAAGAAAAAGGCTTGCCCAATTGGCAAGCCTTTCTGATGTTTTGCTATCGATTAACGATGCTTGTTGCGTGCGCCTTGGTCACCAGCAGTCTTCTTCGGCTTACGACGAGAAGGGTTGTTGCTGCGACCTTTTGGCGTGTTAACACGCTCTTCATGGCGCTTAACTGCGCGACGAATTTTTTGGCTGCGTGCACGCTCACGTTTGCGTGACGTGTTGTCTTTGTTCAGATCAAGCATGGTTTCTTTCTCTGGACGAAGCTCTACAAGCTCACGCAAGTAGTTTACTTCTTTCAGGTCAAGCTCCATCCAACCGCCACGAGGCAGTTTCTTGTCTAAGAAGATGTCGCCGTAACGAACACGTTTCAGACGGCTAACGGTACACTCTTGCGATTCCCATAGTCGACGAACTTCGCGGTTACGACCTTCGTTGATAACAACGTAAAACGTGTGGTTCATGCCTTCACCACCCGCGTAAACAACATCTTCAAAGCGAGCTAAACCGTCTTCCAGTTCAACACCTTTCACTAGATTACGAACTTTCTGTTCAGTTACTTCACCGAACACACGTACTAGGTATTCACGTTCAACTTGGCGGCTTGGGTGCATTAAGCGGTTCGCCAGTTCACCATCCGTTGTGAAAAGTAGAAGACCAGAAGTGTTCGCATCCAGACGACCAACTGAAATCCAACGAGAGCCACGAATTTTTGGCAGACGATCAAAAACAGTACGACGACCTTCTGGATCGTGACGAGTACACAGTTCACCCTCAGGTTTGTAGTACGCAAGTACACGACAAATCACTTCTTCTTGAATCTTTGCAGAGACAATGTGACCATCGATACGAACTACGCTGCTCTCGTCTTCAAGTCTTTCACCAAGCTTAGCGACTACACCGTTCACGCTAACGCGACCAGATTTAATTAACGATTCAATCTCACGACGAGAACCGTGACCAGCACGTGCTAATACTTTTTGTAACTTTTCGCTCATTTATCTACCTATGTGTCGTCTTCACAGACGTCTAGACCAGGATTGGTCTGCATTTTGCTATTTACCCATTTCAGTGGGATTTTTCGGTCGGACATTATACGTAACTTTCTTAGTTAATGTAAGCTAAATCGGCGCCATTCTCCACACCAAAATTCACTTCAAAAATGACCGAAATATTTGTCCTATTCTGCAACTTTTTTACTACTTAATGCAGGCATTGCTTAACGAGAATCCCACTAATATCGGTCTTCCTGAACCACTTTAACCACGCTGTACCTGATAAAATTGTCAGGGTTACAACAATAACCACTTGGGGTGTGTTTACTGTTCGTATTGCTAGAAAGCAACGAAGAATAAGCCGTCCCTGTTTGCTGCTAAGTAATACCAATCACCGCAGACAATGAGCGCTCATAGCAAAACAAGGTCGTGGGTAACAAGACAAAAATTGTCTTTAAGTCATTAGTTCACATCAAAAATAACACTAATGCTATCGTGTACTCTGACTCTCTAGGTTCGCTCTGCACTCTTGGCGATTGGCATAAATCAGACAAAAAGGAATAGAACAATGTCTATGCTAAATCTCGACCTAAATTGGATTTTTGGGACATCTCAAGATGACGATATGACAGGCACAAAAGGCTCTGAAACAACCGATATTTTCTTCGGCTTCTGTGGTGATGATAAGTTTGTAGGATACGGAGGTAATGATATTGTCTTCGGTGGCTGGGGAGATGATACCTTGCTTGGTGGCCGAGGTAACGACTTTGTTTCTGGCGGCTTTGGAAACGATTTCCTATCCGGCGGATTAGGAAACGACAAACTCTTTGGTGGCTGTGGCGACGACACAATTTTTGATTATTCAGGCAACAACTACTTGAGTGGTGGCTGGGGTAACGACACGCTCGTTGTTGGTGATGGTGAATCGGTACTGAGCGGTGGCTGTGGAGACGACACCTTCGTGCTTACAAACCGCCTGGCTATTGGTGTACCTGATCAGCCAGTGTCTTCCAACGATATTGATGTTAAAGCCGACATTGTCGATTTTAATATTTTCCATGACAAACTTGTCTTTGATATGGGCCGAGACACTGATAACGATGGCATTCGAGATACGTTCTTGGATTCAGCGGATGATCTGACTTTATCTTACAATGAATGTGGCTGGGCAGTATTCTCAAGTGATGAATACAATGTTGAAGTGACACTAAACGGTGTGAGCTCTGCATACATCAACTATGCAGAACAAAATGGTATCGACATTTTCGATTTCGCTTAACCTCAATCAGTTAAGTTCAATGAGATATTCGATATGACAACTAAAATAGGAGGCGCGATGCCTCCTATTTTGTTTGACGGTGGTGTGCGTCTACTATTCGAATGGTGCAGGGTCACCAGATCCCAAACGAACCACAACAGGTTCACCTTCGCTAAAGTCAATTACAGTCGTAGGTTGTTCACCTAAGTAACCGCCATTAAGAATCACATCAACCGCATGTTCTAGTTTATCGCGAATATCCTCTGGATCAGATTCTGTTACGTCACTGCCAGGTAGAATCAACGACGTAGACATCATCGGCTCACCTAATGCTTCCAACAAGTCCAAGGCAATTTGATTGTCTGGAACACGGATACCGATGGTCTTACGTTTTGCATTCATCAAACGACGCGGCACTTCTTTTGTGCCTTTGAAGATGAAGGTGTAAGGACCTGGTGTGTTATTTTTCAGCAGTCGGAATGCAGAGTTATCCACTCGCGCATAGAGAGAAAGCTCCGACAAATCACGACACAGTAAAGTAAAGTTATGCTTATCATCCAGACGACGAATCTGACAGATTCGTTCCAGTGCCTGTTTGTTCTCCAACTGACAGCCAAGTGCGTACCCTGAATCAGTAGGGTAAACCACAACGCCGCCGTTACGAATGATTGCTACTGCTTGATTAATCAAGCGAGCCTGTGGGTTTTCTGGGTGAACGTAAAAAAACTGGCTCATTGTAATTCCTCATTATCGAGCCTCTCGGCTCTATATTTTTATGGGTTCTCGACTTCGTATTACTGAGTATTATTCAACGAAGGATCTATTCCCCAATCTTTCCAAACTGGTTCGACGCCAGCAGGCAACCATAGGTTCCTTCCTAGCTCCATCCACGGTGATGGGTAGTGAAAATCACTGCCTTGAGAGGCTAATAGTTTGTATTGTATAGCATAATCAGCCAAGTTGCGCCTTTCTTGTTGCGCTTGCTGTGGCTGTGCAACTTCCATCGCATCACCACCCGCTTCGACAAACGCTGCTAGAAGACGCTTAATCCACTTCGCTGTCAACTTATATCTACCAGGATGCGCTAATACCGCCATTCCACCAGCCGCATGGATAGCATCAACCGCATCCTTCATCGAACACCAATTCGGTGGTACATAACCTGGGTTATTACGCGTTAGGTATTTTTTAAACACCATTTGCATGGTTTTTGCGTAACCATTATCTACCAACCATTTCGCGAAATGCGCTCTTGTCACTGGAGCATCACCGGCGATTTGCCTTACCTCTTCAAGCACACCTACTCGAGTTGCTTTTTGTAGTCGCTCTGCAATTAACTCAGATCGTGTTATGCGATGCTGCTTCTGCTGTTCTATGAGGGCAGATAATTGTTCATTTTCCGGATCAATATTCAGGCCGACAATATGAATGTCTTTGTTTTGCCAGACGGTCGATATCTCAATGCCATTGATGATTTTTATCGGCAAATTATTATCTTGAACGTATTGCTTAGCTAACGCCAAACCGTCAACCGTATCGTGATCAGTGATCGCCAAAACCTCGATATCAAAACTCAGCGCCCTTTCCACTAAATCTTTAGGTTCTAACCGACCGTCCGATGCAGTGGTGTGACTATGTAAATCAATTCTCATATTTTTATCGTTTTAATGCCGTTTTGGGGTTGACTTTTTACTCTCGCACTAGTTAACTAGTACACAAATACAAAGTACGTAATTTAAGGTTCACCATGTTACAAGAATTTAACCAAAACCAAAAAGCGAAAGTTGCGGTTTGTCTTAATAAGGCAAACTCATCAGATCTTGCTTGGTGGCGCACTTGGACTAGTTCTTGGTGGGCAAACGTATACTTCTAGTTTATAGAACCAAACGTTGTAAAGCCCGCTACTTAAGCGGGCTTTTTTGTTTTGTTGCTCATTTCACATTCAACTGCCTAAACATTAATCGAATATAGCCAACTCTAGATTGGGAGAACGTTTGCTTTATGCGACTATGTACGGCAGGAAGATTTAAACAGCTACAAGGAGGTCTTGTGAACAAGGCCATTGAAATTAAGAAACTTGGACAGCTTGAAGTGCTAACGGCTTCCGTCCCTTATACTCAAGACCCGACTCGCTTGTTCCACACACTATGTGAGAACAAAACTGACAGCCTATTGCTGGAATCTGCTGAGATCGATTCAAAGCAAAATTTAAAATCCCTGCTGATCGTAGATTCAGCGGTTCGCATTGTTTGCTTCGGCCATACCGTTAGCATGCACGCCTTGACCAATAACGGTAAAAACCTACTGTCTCACCTAAACCAGAACATCCGCGGTGACGTTGAGAGCAAGTTCGATGGCGAAACGCTAACTTTGGAGTTTAACCAGCCATGCGACACGTTAGATGAAGACTCTCGACTACGTGAAGCTTCTTCTTTCGATGCGCTGCGTTTAGTTCAGCATAGTTTTGATATTTCACAGCAAGACAAACACGCGATTTTCCTTGGTGGTCTGTTTGCCTACGACTTAGTCGCAAACTTCGAGCCGCTTGGTAATGCCGAAGCAACAAATCAGTGTCCAGATTACGTTTTCTACGTCGCGGAAACACTACTTGTTGTCGACCATCAAACGGAATCTTGCCAGCTTCAAGCGACGTTGTTTGTTGATGGTTCAGAGAAAACAGCGTTAGAGACTCGTATTGCAGAAATTAGCGCCCAGTGTGCAGCGCCAAAACTGTTGCCGAGTGCAGAGCAAATAACAGATGTAACGGTAGAACCTAGCGTGTCTGATGCAGACTTCTGCCAAACCGTTCGCGACTTAAAAGAGTTCGTAGTGAAAGGCGATGTATTCCAAGTTGTACCGTCTCGTAGATTCACTCTACCTTGTCCTTCTCCACTGGCGGCTTATAAAGAACTGAAACAAAGTAACCCAAGCCCTTACATGTTCTACATGCAAGATGAGCTGTTCACTCTGTTTGGCGCATCACCAGAAAGCGCGCTTAAGTATGAAACCGATACCAACCAAATTGAAATCTACCCAATCGCAGGCACTCGTCGCCGCGGTAAACGCCCGAATGGAGAGATTGATTTCGACCTAGATAGCCGCATCGAACTTGAACTGCGCACAGACATGAAAGAAAACGCAGAACACATGATGTTGGTTGACTTGGCACGTAACGACGTCGCTCGTATTGCTCAAGCTGGTACTCGCCACGTAGCAGACCTTCTAAAAGTCGACCGCTACAGCCACGTAATGCACTTGGTGTCTCGTGTGGTTGGTCAACTGCGTGAAGACCTAGACGCCCTGCACGCATACCAAGCATGTATGAACATGGGTACGCTCACCGGCGCACCTAAGATTCGTGCCATGCAGTTGATTCGCGATGTAGAAGGCGCACGACGCGGTAGCTACGGCGGCGCTGTTGGCTACCTCACTGGTGAAGGCACACTCGACACCTGTATCGTGATCCGCTCAGCGTACGTTGAGAACGGCATTGCTCAAGTTCAAGCTGGTGCTGGCGTGGTGTTCGACTCTGATCCACAAGCGGAAGCAGACGAAACGCGCGGCAAAGCACAAGCGGTAATCTCTGCTATCCAAGCAGCGCATAAGTCACAATAAGGAATAGGGTTCAGAGATGGCTAATATCATTTTTATCGATAACTTTGACTCGTTCACCTACAACCTTGTGGATCAGTTCCGCTCGCTAGGTTACTCAGTCAAGATTTACCGAAACAACATCCCAGCAGAAACCATCGAACAAGCGGTAAACGAGCTTGAAAACCCAGTGGTTCTGCTATCACCAGGTCCTGGCGCACCGTCAGAGGCAGGCTCAATGCCAGAGCTTATCCAACGTATGAAAGGCAAAGTGCCAATGATTGGTATTTGTCTTGGTCACCAAGCGATTGTTGAAGCATACGGCGGCACCGTTGCTGGCGCGGGCGAAATCATTCACGGTAAGGTCTCTATGATGGAGCACCAAAACCATGCGATTTACCAAAACCTGCCATCACCACTTGCAATTGCACGTTACCACTCGCTGGTTGCGACCAAGGTTCCTGAGAGCCTAACCATCACAGCAGAAGTGGATAACTTGGTAATGTCTGTTGTACATGAAGAAGATAAAGTTTGCGGGTTCCAGTTCCACCCGGAATCTATTATGACGACCTACGGAGCAACACTGTTGGCCAATGCCATTGAATGGGCACTTGAAGAACAGACTTCAGCGACCCCACTCACTGCTTAAAAAGCACTTGGCACATAAGAAATTTAGGAGAGGAAATATGGAAGCAATCATCAACCCTATTATTACCAAACTGTACGAGCAAGAATCGCTTACTCAGGAAGAGAGCCAACAGCTATTCGACATTATTATCCGTGGTGAACTAGATCCAATTTTGATGGCGTCAGCGCTGACTTCACTAAAAATCAAAGGCGAAACGCCAGACGAAATTGCAGGCGCTGCAAAAGCACTGCTGGCAAACGCAAACCCATTCCCTCGTCCAGATTATGATTTCGCGGATATCGTAGGTACTGGCGGCGACGGTCACAACACCATCAACATTTCAACCACTGCGGCGTTTGTTGCTGCAGCATGTGGTCTAAAAGTAGCGAAACACGGTAACCGCAGCGTTTCAAGCAAATCGGGTTCTTCTGACCTTCTTGATTCATTTGGTATCAACCTAGCTATGAGCGCAGAAGATACGCGCAAAGCGGTAGACGATATCGGTGTTGCTTTCCTATTTGCACCTCAATACCACGGTGGTGTGCGCCATGCGATGCCAGTGCGTCAAACCATGAAAACACGCACCATCTTTAACATTCTTGGCCCACTGATTAACCCTGCTCGTCCTAACATCGAATTGATGGGCGTTTACAGTGAAGAACTGGTTCGTCCTATCGCAGAAACCATGCTACAAATGGGTATGAAGCGCGCCGCTGTAGTACACGGCAGTGGTTTGGACGAAGTAGCAATTCACGGTGAAACAACCGTTGCCGAAATCAAAGACGGTAAGATCACAGAATACAAATTAACGCCTGCAGACTTCGGTCTAGAAGCGCACCCACTAGAAGCAATCAAAGGTGGCGATCCTGAAGAAAACAAAGCGATCATTACCAATATTCTGACGGGTAAAGGTACAGACGCACAGTTGGGTGCAGTGGCAGTAAACGTTGCTCTGCTAATGCGTCTATTCGGCCACGAAGATTTAAAAGCCAACACGCAACAAGCGATTGAGGCAATGAATTCAGGCAAGGCGTACCAATTGGTACAACAACTTGCCGCACACGCTTAAGGAATTGAAGAAGATGACTGACTTCAACACTCAGCAAGCTGACAACCTGTCTGAACACGTTTCTAAGAAAGAAGCAGAAATGGCAGAAGTACTGGCGAAAATTGTCCGCGACAAATATCAGTGGGTAGCAGACCGTAAGGTGTCTCAACCGCTAAGCACATTTCAGTCTGATTTGCAGCCATCGGACCGCAGCTTCTATGATGCTCTGAGTGGCGAAAAGACGGCCTTCATCACCGAATGTAAGAAGGCATCTCCTTCTAAAGGTTTGATTCGTGATCACTTCGACTTGGATTACATTGCATCGGTTTACAACAACCACGCAGATGCAATTTCAGTCCTAACAGACGAGAAGTACTTCCAAGGTAACTTTGATTTTCTTCCTCAAGTACGTGGTCAAGTCAAACAACCCGTTCTGTGCAAAGACTTCATGGTAGATAGCTACCAAGTTTACCTAGCACGTCATTACAGTGCTGATGCCGTGCTACTGATGCTTTCTGTCCTGAATGACGAAGAGTACAAAGCGCTAGAGGAAGCAGCACACAGCCTGAACATGGGTATCTTGACCGAAGTCAGCAACGAAGAAGAGCTTCATCGTGCCGTTAAGCTGGGCGCACGCGTTATCGGCATCAATAACCGTAACCTTCGCGACCTAAGTACTGATTTGAATCGTACAAAAGAACTGGCACCGACTATTCGCGAACTGGCTCCTAACGCAACAGTAATCTCAGAATCTGGCATTTATACACATCAACAAGTTCGTGATTTAGCGGAATACGCAGACGGCTTCTTGATTGGTAGTTCACTGATGGCGGAAGACAACCTAGAACTTGCTGTACGTAAAGTGACCTTAGGCGAAAACAAAGTGTGTGGCTTAACGCATCAAGATGACGCAGCAAAAGCGTATCAAGCTGGTGCGGTATTTGGTGGCCTGATTTTTGTCGAGAAGTCGAAGCGTGCAGTTGACCTTGAAGGTGCTCGCTTAACCATGAGCGGTGCTCCACTGAATTATGTAGGCGTTTTCCAAAATCACGATATCGATTTTGTTGCTTCTGTCGTGACCTCTTTGGGTTTAAAAGCAGTGCAACTGCACGGTCAAGAAGACCAAGCTTACGTAAACCAACTCAAAGCCGAACTGCCAACAACAGTAGAAATTTGGAAAGCTTATGGCGTGACTGATGCCAAGCCACAACTGCTAGCAGACAACATTGACCGCCATCTATTAGATGCGCAAGTTGGCACTCAAACCGGCGGTACCGGCCAAGTGTTCGACTGGTCACTGATCGGCGACCCAAGTCAAATTATGCTAGCGGGCGGACTGTCGCCAGAAAATGCTCAACAAGCAGCGACACTAGGTTGCTTGGGATTAGATTTAAACTCTGGTGTAGAAAGCGCACCAGGCAAAAAAGATTCACAGAAGTTGCTCGCGGCATTCACCGCTATTCGCAACTACTAAAGCTGGATATCAGCTAAAAAATTTAAAGCTATTCGTAGCGAAAAATACGAGAAGGAATATAACGATGGCAAAACTGAATGCCTACTTTGGCGAATACGGCGGTCAGTACGTTCCGCAAATTCTAGTTCCAGCGCTGGAGCAACTAGAGCAAGCGTTTATCGACGCGCAAGAAGATCCAGAATTCCGCAGCGAATTCATGACGCTTCTTCAAGAGTATGCGGGTCGTCCAACGGCTTTGACTCTAACTCGTAACCTAACCAAAGGTACGAAAACCAAACTGTACCTAAAACGTGAAGACCTACTTCACGGTGGTGCCCACAAGACTAACCAAGTGTTGGGTCAAGCGCTACTTGCGAAACGCATGGGCAAAAACGAAATCATCGCTGAAACTGGCGCAGGTCAACACGGTGTTGCAACCGCACTAGCATGTGCACTGCTTGGCCTTAAGTGTCGCGTGTACATGGGTGCAAAAGACGTTGAGCGTCAAAGCCCGAACGTATTCCGTATGAAGCTAATGGGCGCAGAAGTTATTCCTGTCCACTCGGGTTCAGCAACACTTAAAGACGCATGTAACGAAGCGCTGCGTGACTGGTCTGCAACTTATGAAGATGCACACTACCTATTAGGTACAGCGGCAGGTCCTCACCCATTCCCAACCATCGTGCGTGACTTCCAACGCATGATTGGTGAAGAAACGAAGAATCAGATTTTGGCACGTGAAGGTCGTCTTCCTGATGCGGTTATCGCATGTGTGGGCGGTGGTTCAAACGCGATTGGCATGTTTGCTGACTTCATCGAAGAAGAAAGCGTTCGTCTAATTGGTGTTGAGCCAGCAGGTAAAGGTATCGATACTGACCAGCACGGTGCACCACTTAAACATGGTAAAACGGGTATTTTCTTTGGTATGAAAGCGCCATTGATGCAAGATCCAAACGGTCAGGTTGAAGAGTCATACTCTGTCTCTGCTGGTCTTGATTTCCCTTCAGTTGGTCCACAGCACGCACATCTAAACGCAATTGGCCGTGCTGAATATGACAACGTGACGGATGATGAAGCACTAGAAGCATTCCAAGAAATTGCGCGTCACGAAGGTATCATCCCTGCTCTAGAATCTTCTCACGCACTGGCTCATGCACTGCGTATGGCTCGTGAGAATCCAGAAAAAGAGCAATTATTGGTCGTTAACCTATCAGGTCGTGGTGACAAAGACATCTTCACCGTACACGCCATCTTAGAAGAAAAAGGAGCAATCTAATGAGCCGTTATGAAAAGATGTTTGAGCGCCTAAACGAAAAGAACCAAGGCGCATTTGTACCGTTCGTAACGGTTTGCGATCCAAACGCCGAGCAGTCTTACAAAATCATGGAAACACTGGTCGAGTCTGGCGCAGATGCCCTTGAACTCGGTATTCCATTTTCAGATCCTCTTGCGGATGGCCCGACTATCCAAGGTGCGAACATTCGTGCTCTAGATTCAGGCGCAACACCGGATATCTGCTTCGAACAAATTGGTAAGATCCGAGCTAAGTACCCAGAGCTACCTATTGGCCTTCTGATGTACGCGAACCTTGTTTACTCTCGTGGTATCGAGAACTTCTATGAGCGTTGTGCAAAAGCAGGCATCGATTCTGTTTTGATTGCAGACGTACCAACTAATGAAAGTACTGAGTTCGTTGCGGCTGCAGAGAAGTTTGATATTCACCCAATCTTCATCGCACCACCAACAGCAAGTGATGAAACACTGAAGCAAGTATCAGAGTTAGGTGGCGGCTACACTTACCTACTCTCTCGTGCAGGTGTTACTGGCGCAGAAACCAAAGCAAACATGCCTGTAGGTCATATGCTCGATAGACTGAACCAATTTGATGCACCACCAGCGCTACTTGGTTTTGGCATCTCTGAGCCTGCACAGGTGAAACAAGCACTAGAATCTGGTGCGGCTGGTGCAATTTCTGGTTCAGCCGTGGTCAAAATCATTGAAGCGAACGTTGAGCAGCCACAAATTATGCTCGACAAGCTAGGTGAATTCGTTTCTGCAATGAAAGCTGCCACTCAAAAATAATTTCAGTTTGATATGACACAACAACGCCCGCTTAACATTATGTTTAGTGGGCGTTTTCTTACTATCGCGTTTATACCACGTCATTTTTTGTTCAACGCCCGCACTTTCCAAATCTATCTCAAGCAGAGCACTCAAAGAGTGTTAAGCTTGGGTCACTTAACTAACTCAATAAAGCAATGTGCAGTAAGGTTGCTACATGGAAGAAGTCAAAACACTGCTAGCCAAATGTCCTGTACTATCAGGGCTGCCAGATAAAGGGCTCAGTGAAGCAGCGCAAATGACTAAGGTTCGCTGCTTCGACGAAAAAGCACTGATTTGCAATAAAGGTGCACTTCAATCTTCTCTTATGGTCATAGCTCAAGGTGCAGTGAGAGTGAACTCAATTAGTTCAAAAGGCAAAGAAGTCACACTGATGATTTTCGAAGCTGGTGGCTGGTTTGGAGACAATGTTTTTTCTCCCGGTATGCCTCGTATTTTTGGTGCGACCGCGCATTCGGACGTGACTGTAATGGAGCTTCCTGGAGATAAATTTCGCCAGTTACTCGCCAAATACCCTCAAAGTTACCCCACTATACTCGACTTACTTAGCCGCCGTTTATGGTCTGCTATTTCTGTTATCGAAGATGACGCGATTAGAGGAATTGAAGAACGAGTCGCCAAAAGGTTGCTGCTGCTTGCTGAATACCAACTTAATCAAGCGATCGATACTCGACCATGCGTTGTCAGGGTAACAAGAGAACATATCGCTAACATGATGGGGCTAACTCGTCAGAGCGTACACAAGATACTAAAACGATTAGAAAGTATTGGGATGCTAGAGCTAAACTATGGCTCAGTAACCATTACCAATCCGAAACGCTTAGAAGAATACTTTAAAGAACTCGAGCAATAGATCCATTCAACAAACGGTAAGTATTGTCTAACGATAGCTAAAAACCTTATGCATCTAATTGGTCAAGAGCACAACACCATTTGCACTTAGGCAAGTGGCGCTGTGACACAAAAACCATTGAATTGACTAAGCTATATTCAATTCAGATTTCAACTCACGTTTCAAAATCTTTCCTGTCGCACTCATCGGGAGGTGTTCACGAATTTCGACATAACGAGGATATTTAAACGAGGCTAATTGCTCTTTACCCCACTTTTGTAATGAATCGGCGTCAATGTATTCTTTTGGTTTAAGTACAACGTAGGCTTTTATCTCTTCGCCATACTCTTCATTTGGAATCCCTATCACCGCTACCATTGAAACTGCAGGATGAGTCATGAAAACTTCTTCAATTTCTCTGGGATAAACATTAAATCCACCTCGAATGATCAGATCTTTCATTCTATCGACAATAAATAAATTACCTGAACTGTCAAAGCGGCCCACATCACCAGTATGGAACCAACCATTTTGTAGCGCAGATTCAGTAACTTCTGGGCGGTCAAGATATCCCTTCATAACATTATGACCACGCACAACAATCTCACCTTCTTCGCCTATCGGTAGTGCATTACCTTCAATATCGATAACTTTTACTTCGACACCTTGAACCGGTTGACCTACCGAGCCTGGTATGCGCTCCTGATCCAAATGATTAAAACATGCAATAGGACTTGTCTCCGATAACCCGTATCCTTCTAAGATCGGCACATTAAATGTTTCTTCAAAGGTTCGAAAGATTTCGGTTGGCAATGGCGCACCACCGCTTACTGCAACACGCAATGACGAGGTATCAAATTGATGCTGCACGTGAAGCAGACCGATGTACATCGTTGGCACACCAGCAAATATCGTCACCCTATGTTTTTCCACCAGCTCAAGAACATGTTTAGGCTCAAACCTAGGCACTAACACCAATGTTGCCCCGCCCAAAACACTAGCATTTAAGTGGACGGTTTGACCAAATGTATGAAATAAAGGCAAAGTTACTAAGTGAATATCATCGGCCTGGCTGCCCATAATGTTTTGTGCCACCAGAGCGTTCATTATGATGTTCTGCTGAGTCAGCTCAGCGCCTTTTGGTAAGCCTGTCGTCCCTGATGTATACAAAATCACACAAGTATCATCCGCATTACGCGGTATATAATCCGGCAACGGTTGGACATCGGCTATAAACGCATTGAGAGTTATTACACCATTCCAATAGCTTTCATCTTGAGATTGAGTCAATACGACTATGCCTTCGCATGTATCGACTTGTTCAAAGGCTTTGACACCCTCTTTTGCCATTGGCAGTTCTTTCGTCCCTTCAAAGCAGAAATAAAACTTCGCTTTTGAATCTTCTAAGTGATACTTAATTTCTCGCGCTTTCAAAAGCACATTTAATGGGACTGCAACCGCGCCAGCTTTTTGTATTGCATAATAAACAAACGCGAAAAAAGGAATGTTTGGGCATGAAATCGCAACGCGGTCACCTGGCTTTACGCCTTTATTGATTAAAGACGCTGCGATCTTGCCGGCGATCGCATCAAACTGCGCATAATTTATCTTTTCAGTGCCACATATCAACGCCGTTTTATCTGGTTTACTCGCAGCATTTCTTTGTAACGCAGCAGCAAGATTCATCATAGTCTCTTCACCTCTTACTTGTCTTTCTCGTCTAATCAGCTCAGGAGCATTAACTAAGCAAGTTATCTCTAACACTGGATCGTCAGCATTGAGTCTCACCAGTCATTACAATTTAACATTACGTTTACAACGCAATTAGAGCCAAGAATGTAAAGCAATTAACATTTCAGAAGGCAAATTAATAAAAGTGTGAGCTTGAAAGAGATGAATTGTTATAAATATCAACCCAAGTCACTAAAAACTCTGACTGCAATAGCAAATACAAAAGCGGTTAAAATTAACAAAAAGAAAACAAATAAAGAAAAATAAACTTGAACAATCCTAAGCGCGACCCTTATAAGAAAAATCAATAGCAAACGTTTGCTATTGAACAAAACTTTATCGTTCGTCAATAAAATATCGATTAATCCATCAATAATACCTTGCTGCATATTGCCAATTGTAAACGATAAGTGTAAAAAGCAAGGCGAGATAATTATCCGTAAATCCATTTATGGTTAGTGGGTAATCTTAGGATTTTACATTTTATTAGCACAGAGGTTATGGAAGTGTTAAAAGAAAAGAGTTTACTAAACAACATTGGCGTACAAGTCGTAATCGCCATGATCGTGGGCACAGCCGTTGGTGCCATGATGGGTCATGATGCGACAGTGTTCGCTCCTTTAGGTGCTATCTTTATCAACTTAATCAAAATGTTGGTTATTCCTTTGGTCGCTGTAGCCTTGATTTCTGGCGCCGCTGGTCTTGGGAACAGCCAGTCAGCAGGTAAAGTTGGCATCGTCACTCTAGGTTATTTTGGTTTAACATCCGCCCTAGCCGTTGCGCTTGCACTATTTATGGGTGAAGTATTCCAACCAGGCATGGGTATCGACGTCTCTGGCGTTGAAGGCATGTTCTCAGCAGAATACGCTTCAAAAGGTGAACTACCTACTTTCTGGGCAACCATCACTGGTATGATCCCAACCAACGTTTTCCAATCACTAAATGAAGCAAACATCCTACAGATCCTCGTTTTCTGTATGTTCTTTGGTATTGCGATTTCTAAGCAAGCAAAAGAGCGTCGTGAACCAATCATCAATGGTGTTAACTGCATCGTTGACGCAATGGTTTGGATGATCAACAAAGTAATGATCATTGCACCTATCGGTGTATTTGGTCTGATGGCAGAAGCCGTCGGTACGTTTGGTTTTGGTGCGCTAATGGTGGTGTTTAAACTGTTCGTTGTTTACGTTGCCGCCATCCTAATCTTCGGTTTCGTTGTTTACCCAGCAATGGTGCATGTTTTCACGAAGACATCTGCGAAGAAATTCCTGTCTTCAATGAAGAAACCGCAAGCAGTTGCGCTTTCAACAGCGTCTTCTATGGCAACACTGCCTGTCACAATGGACACCTGTGAAAAAGAGCTGGGCGTAAAAAATTCAACTGCATCATTTGTTCTGCCTCTAGGCGCAACGATCAACATGTCAGGTAATGCGATTTACTATGGCTTGGTTGCTATCTTCTTTGCTCAACTGTTCAATATCGATCTAGGCATGGGCGCTTACATTGCAATTATCGTAACGTCTACATTGGGTGCGGTTGGTCAAGCGGGTGTTCCTGGCCCTTCTTTCCTAGTGGTTGCCGTGCTTCTTGCCGCTGGCATTCCAATTGAAGGTCTACCGCTGCTATTCGCTCTTGACCGTATTTTCGATATGATTCGTACAGCACTGAACATCACAGGTGATGCTGCATGTGCAGTTATCGTTGATGCGCTAATTGAAGAAGAAACGGCAGAAGCTGAGCTAAAAAAGCAAGAAGCCTAACCCTTTCTTGAATAGACCAAAAACCGCTCATAATGAGCGGTTTTTTTGTCTTTTCTTGCATTACGTAACTATACAAATAGAAACCGATGGCATAAATTTTTCAAAATGATATAAACCATTACAAAATATAACAAAACGTTAGAGCTAGGTTATATCATGAGTCTTGAGCAATCTTTGGAATATCTCACCAAAATAAATTTGCCGATCGAATCAAAGCAGCAGGCCCTGGTTGACTCAGTTATTCTTACCCTAACGAAACAAAAACGAGATGCTCTTTTTCAACAGGTTGCTCTGTATCGAATAAAACTGCTTAAATCTCTCTTTCCTAAACACGCATCAAAAAGTCTTTCTGCACTATTTGAGTTAATGGATTATCGAGATTTAGTGCAACAGTATCCGACAGGTTTCTCCAAAGAGATTCGTTTACTTGAACAACTTGCCGCAGATTGTTCCCCGCATTGGATGGTTTTCTGGTGTCAATGCGAGATCGAAGCAATCAAGCAAAAATATCCTTCAAACGAAGCTGCGATTCCTACTCCGCTTCCGTTTGACGACCACAGCTATACTAGCGTGTTAATTGAAGATATCGCAGATTGCGATCTTGAGGTAATGCTGCCAAATCATGCAGCGTTAATGCCGATTTCCGAAGCGATCACACTGAGTAATCTTGAGCTTTTCGTCCAAACTGAACAATGGTTTGAAATCTTGCCTCTTTTATCACTCTCGCAAAAAGGGCAGCACTTTGCCCTCTTGCTCAAATCGTCATCTTCACCAATCATGGTCTCCTCCGCTTTAGTGCAAAGCTGGCATCAACGAAATAACTGGCTCAGTTACTCACCACAGTTTAGTAACGAACAATGGCAGTTTTGCTTTCCTAATCATGGGTACAGTGTTCTCAATCAACTGGGTATTTTGGAGTGTCGTGCTCTAACTCATGAGCACACTCTTATTGAGTTTGATGCTCAGTTTCAATCTCGTGTAAAGAACAGTGAAGCGGTTTGCGAAGTACTGCGTCTTACGGTGGGAGGCAACATTCAACAAAAGCTGTATTTTTTGTATCTGGCGCAAAAAACTATGATGAGCGAGCTCTATAAAGCAGGCTATAAGCTCGGCTTTACCATTATTGAGCAAGTATTTATGTTAAATTTCTATCAATCTATTGATTTAAGTGCCTACTTTCACTCAGGATACCGCGACATTAACGGTGACGGTACCAAGACATACCGCGGTTTCTGGAATTTAGGTATGATGGTTGAAGCATTTCAAGACATACAATTTCGCGACTACAAACATTGCGTACGAACAAAAAGAATGGATAAAAAGGTGAATGAGCATGCTTGATGTTCATTTGCACGGTCTCTTTTACCCAAAAGCAATGGCATTGTACGCGACTGTACTAATAGTATTCGCTTGGCTACTGTATTACTGCTATCGCCTAAAACAGAAGAGTGAATCAATCTTAGGCTCGCATCACGCGCCTTACATCGCTTATTCCAGCTGTATCATTGTTTGGATAAGCAGCAACGCCTATTTCCATACCGATTTATTGCCAGAATTAGGCTCTGTTGGTGGCATTTTTATGGCTAAGTTAGCGAACTTAGCGTCTTTTTTCGCCTTTGCGTTTGCATTCTATTTTTCTTGCCAGTTAACCGCAGATGTTAAAAAAACAGCGGTCAAAGCCTGGCAAAAAGTCGTCTTTGTCGCACTAGCAACGTATTCACTGTACATCAACTTAGTACCGAATCTTACTGTCGAAAATGTCACCATTAGTGGTCCAAGCCAGTTCGTCATTAAATTTGGCCCACATACCTCATATTTTTTCATTAGTTTGCTAGCTTTCGTGGTACTAACGCTGCTTAACTTGATTGCCATGCGCGCTAACAGCAGCAAGCTCACGTTAGCAAAAAGCAACTATATGATCGCTGGCATTTTGGTATTCATGTTATCTACGGCAGTGATACACCTTGGAATGACGTATTTCCTTGGCGACTTCTCCCTAACTTGGTTACCACCAGCACTTTCAATCAGCGAAATGTTGTTTGTGGGCTATGCCCTACTTACCTCTCGCTTCTACAGCGCTAAATATCTCACGTACTTAACGGTAAGCGCGCTCTTAGTCTGCGCCATTTTTGTTCTGCCGCTAGGGGCGATATTTATTCCTATCTCTGAAGATAACCAATGGCTTGTTGCGGTACCTTTATGCGCGCTTATCGGTATCAGTTGGCACTTGCTTTTTAAGCGAGTCAGTCGTTTCGCTTCATATTTTATTTATGGGAAACGACACACTCCCGTTCAGCAAATCCTTGGGTTAGAGGAAGAGTTTAAACGCTCAATAGATGATGCTATGCGTCAGTTGGCATCGTTACTTAACATACCAAACAACAAGCTACAGCTAGTCACTAGCAATTACACAGAAACGTTTTACGAAGAGTACCTGCCGTCAAGCAAGTCAGTTCTCGTGCTTGATGAGTTGTCTGAAGAAATTGATTATGCCTCCTCTTCTAAAGGGTCGATGAGAAAGCTCTACGAGCGTATGCGCTCAAGCAATACTGCGCTCGTTATGCCTCTCTTCGGTCGTGGAAAATCTGTTACTCACTTGCTGATTTCTTCACATAAAATAGATAATAAGCTGTTTTCTAATGAAGAAATCTCAGCTCTGCAAACGTTATTAGTTCGCATCCAGAGCACCATTGAAGCCGATAGAAAGGTACGCCAAAGCCGTGCGCTGGCTAACTCCATTGCACATGAAATGCGTAACCCTCTCGCTCAAGTACAATTACAATTTGAAGCTTTAAAACAGCATATAGAGTCAAACGCCTCACTGGATATGCTAAAAAGAGAAATTGATAAAGGTGAAGCCGCTATACAACGCGGTCGACAACTTATCGATATTATTTTACGAGAAGTTAGCGACAGCTCACCAGAGCATGAGCCTTTAGCTCTCACTTCCATACATAAAGCCATCGACCAAGCAGTAAGCCGTTATGGTTTTGAAAACGATCAAATAATTGAGAGAATTAACCTGCCACAGGCACACGATTTTGTCGCGAAGTTAAATGAGACCCTGTTTAACTTTGTCATTTTCAATTTGATTCGTAACGCTATCTACTATTTTGATTCTTATCCCGACAGTCAAATTGAGATTCGTACCCAGGCGGGGGCTTACGAAAACATTCTGATCTTCCGAGATAGTGGGCCAGGTATAGATCGCAGTATCTTACACAAGATATTTGATGACTTTTTCTCGTATCAAAAAAGCGGAGGCAGTGGCTTAGGTTTGGGCTATTGCCAACGTGTTATGCGCTCCTTCGGAGGACGAATAGAGTGCCAGTCTGAATTGAGCGAGTTCACAGAATTCTACTTGTATTTCCCAGTCGTACCAAACGCACCAAAACCAGAGACATTGAGAGCACCGGACTTTGATAACTGGAAAGCAACTCCATCACATTCTGAAAATCATTCAGCTCAACACGTACAAGTATGTAAAGATGCACCAACAGTGCTCATTGTTGATGACAAAGAGGTGCAACGCACCTTGGTACAGATGTATTTAAAAAGATTGGGAGTCAACAGCTTACAAGCAAATAATGGAGCCTCTGCGGTAGAACTATTCCACTCTCACAAGATTGATCTCGTTCTTATGGATGTCCAAATGCCGGTAATGAATGGATTTGACGCCAGCCAACGGATTAAGCAAATCACATCCTCCGTTCCAATCATTGCCTTATCTGGTGAGTCTGGAGCTAGAGAGTTGGAGCTAATTTCGACACTCATGGATGACAGGCTCGAAAAGCCCACCACGTTAAATGCACTTCAAGTCGTCATCCAAAGATGGTTACAGAACGAGAATTTTGCACCTTCCAACACTTTTTAATTTGCAAATATAGAATTGGCACTAGATGTGCATTATTGGAGTAAATCGAATTATCCAGAAGGTCAAGCAGGCTGCAAATGAGTAGCGTATGAGCTTGATAAGGAGATCGCCATGTTACTTCATCGACATACATACTACGGCCTGATTCATCATGGAATCAAAACACTGTTACTTGATCGCTTAGGCCACTATACAGAAGAAGAGTATCATCACTATCTGAGCCTGATGACTGGTAAATCCACTTGCTTCACGATGTCTCTTGAAGAGCTAGAAGCAACGGTCGATAACTTACTACGGGAAGGCTATTTAGAAGATGTAAAAACGCTTATTTCCCAATATCAACGTGTTGCTTAAGGTTTAAAACTCTCAACTTTATTGCCGCCTCATCGCGGCAATTTTTATTCCTTCCATATGCTGTTTCGACATGGAAGAATCTTGCGGTCTATACGATATACTAAGCGTTACTATTCTTACCTTAACTTCCTCAGTATTCACATCTTGTCAGATTCCGTTAGACTGTCTTCAATTCAATAATTAGGTAGATTTTGCCATCATGAAGCAGATCCTAGACTTTATACCACTCATCGTTTTCTTCGCTTTATACAAGCTGTACGACATCTACGTGGCGACAGGTGCACTGATCGTAGCAACAGCCATTCAACTTGTCGTCACCTACGCGCTGTATAAGAAAGTCGAAAAGATGCAGCTAATAACATTTGTTATCGTCACTATCTTCGGCGGCATGACCCTTTTCTTCCACGACGACAATTTTATAAAGTGGAAAGTCACCATCATTTACGCGATTCTGGCGATTGGCTTAGCAGTGAGCCACGCATTGGGAAAATCAGCCATCAAAGGTATGCTAGGCAAGGAAATTACGTTACCTGACGCTGTTTGGGCAAAGATTAACTGGGCTTGGGTTGGCTTCTTCTCATTCTTCGCTGGCCTAAACATTTATATTGCTTACGAATTGCCGTTGGATGTTTGGGTTAACTTCAAAGTATTTGGAATGTTGATCGCGACATTTGCCTACATGATTGCGACTGGCTTTTACATTTATAAACACATGCCAAAAGAACAAAAAAATAACTCATCCGATGTGTCCACTGATGATTAAAAACTCAGTTTTGCTATAATCCGCGACTTCACAGCGACCTTAGGGTCGCTGTTTTGCTCCATGTATCAGTAAACCGCTCAAACAACGTACCGTTTTCAGACCATTCTTGCTGCTGTAAACCAACTTTCTCTGGTCCGGTATCTGCGGTTTTTTAAGGACCTTTGGTTCTAGGTATTTACTATGTTGGCGCTTAGTTTGAGCGCCTTTAAGATTTAGGATGTCACAATGAGTCAAGAAATTAGCTCTCCGAAAGGTCAAATGCTGCTTCGTACCCTTGCAATGCCTGCAGATACAAACGCCAATGGCGATATTTTTGGCGGTTGGATAATGTCTCAGCTCGACTTAGCGGGCGCGATTCTGGCAAAAGAGATCTCTTGTGGTCGCGTTGTCACCGTTTCGGTATCAAGCATTACGTTCAAAAAACCTGTTGGTGTGGGCGATGTCGTATGCTGCTACGGCGAATGCACTAAGATCGGCCGCACATCCATGAGTGTCGATTTGGAAGTATGGGTCAAACCCGTCAAAGCTCACGGTGTTGGCGAACGCTTCATGGTTTGTGATGCGACCTTCAACTACGTAGCCATTGACAGTGAAGGTAAACCACGTCCGGTTCAGAATTAGTCAACCTACAACGCTAACAGTTAGAAAGGATCTCACATTTTCTGTTGTTCACTTGTGAGAGACACAAAAAAGGCGTTAAATTAACACTTTACCCTACCAATTAAGGAACTATGCTATGTGGTATGTCATCTTTTCACAGGACGTTGAGAACTCGTTGGAAAAACGCATGAGCGTTCGCCCACAACACTTGGATCGCTTACAAAAGCTACAAGACGAAGGTCGCCTTCTTACAGCTGGTCCGATGCCTGCGATAGATTCTGACAATCCTGGTGAAGCTGGATTTACGGGCTCAACTGTCATCGCTGAATTCGCCTCTCTAGAGGATGCTAAAGCGTGGGCAGAAGCCGATCCTTATGTAGCGGCTGGTGTTTACGATAATGTAATCGTGAAACCGTTCAAAAAAGTGTTTTAATTTATGAAAAAATTACTGTGTCTTTTCTTGGTATTTGGTGCTCTGGCTGGCTGTTCATCAACCGATGATAATCAGCGCCAACTTGAGCTTATGGCATCAAACCGAGCAGGAGTCTTGTCAGCGGGCCTCCCTTTAGAGTACGGTCCACTGCAAATAATGCGTGTCTCATCCAACAAAAATGTTGTAGAGATGATGATGATTTATAACGATGGCGCACTCGGTGCAAAGCCGTTAAATCAAGTACTGAATACCAGTATCTATACCTACTGCAGCAACCCAGAAGTTCGCAAGCAAATTGATATGGGCTTGATGTATCGTATTAAGGTACGTAATTCTCGCGGTCAGTTGATGGCAGATGAGTTGGTTTCCGCACAGACTTGTACTCAGGTGAAGTAGCTACAGTAATTTTTGTTGCTTTCGGCATGAGACGATGATTCGCTATTATTGGATAATCTGAAAACGAAAGTTAACAATTAAGAATAGAAAAACGGAGACCACAGTCTCCGTTTTTATTTGCTGTAACGATGTGTTACGCCAGCTCAGCACGGAGCTTCTTCGCCGCTGAAACCAGATTTGCCAATGCGGCTTCTGTCTCCTTCCAGTTTCGTGTTTTCAGACCACAATCTGGGTTTACCCACAAACGTTGAGCCGGAATTTTTTCTGCCGCTTTCTTGATTAAACCTTCAATCCATTCTTCCGTAGGAATGTTTGGTGAGTGAATGTCATAAACACCAGGGCCAATTTCGTTCGGGTAATTGAACTCTTCAAATGCTTTCAGCAACTCCATATTCGAGCGAGATGTTTCAATGGTAATGACGTCCGCATCGAGTGCCGCAACCGAATCAATGATTTCATTGAACTCGCTGTAACACATATGAGTGTGAATCTGAGTTTCTGGTTTTGCACTTGCCGCAGAGACCTTAAACGCATTTACGGCCCATTCTAAGTACGCTTTGTGATCGCGTTTTTTGAGTGGTAAACCTTCTCGAATGGCTGGCTCATCAATTTGAATGATATTGATGCCTGCATCTTGCAGGTCAGACACCTCATCACGCAGTGCCAAAGCAAGTTGCTGCGCAATTTCTTGACGTGTGATGTCTTCACGTGGGAACGTCCAACATAAAATCGTTACTGGTCCAGTCAACATGCCTTTCATCTGTTTGCTGGTTAGCGATTGTGCGTACGTCGACCATTCAACTGTGATCGGTTTTTCACGTTCAATGTCAGCAACTACAATGGCAGGTTTCACACAGCGAGAACCATAACTCTGTACCCAACCAAATTTGGTCGTTTGAAAACCCGCCAAGTTCTCAGCGAAGTATTCCACCATGTCGTTACGCTCTGCTTCGCCGTGAACAAGCACGTCTAGGTCGAGCGCCTCTTGACGTTTTACTGCGTCAGCAATATGTCCTTTAAGTGCTTGGATATATTCAGACTCAGATAATTGACCTGCACGATAAGCGCTGCGCTGCACCCGGATTTCACCCGTTTGAGGAAAAGAGCCGATTGTCGTTGTTGGCAACAAAGGCAAGCCCAATACTTCAGCTTGATGCGCAGCACGCTCCGCGTAAGGTGCGCTGCGCTCGGCAAGTGACGCAGTAATACTGTTTAAACGTGCTTGAACTTGTGGCTTATTCACATGCGTTGCCGTTTTACGTGCTTTGATTGGCTGGCTGTAGGTATCACAAGCGAGAATCGCATCTTGATCACCATCGAGTGCGCGGCCAAGCAAGGCGACTTCTGTTACTTTTTGTTTTGCGAACGCAAACCAGCTTTTCACTTCCTCACTGAGTTCTGTTTCCTGTTCCAGATCAACCGGGCTATGTAGCAAAGAGCATGAACTGGCAACCCAAAGTTTGTCGCCCAGTTTCTCTTTGACTGGCTGTAGACGCTCGAGTTGGGCACTTAAATCTGAACGCCACACGTTACGACCATTCACAACGCCAGCAGAAAGCACCCACCCCTCCGGTAACTTGGCAACCACATCGTCAAGCTGCTTAGGGACGGTAGATAAATCGATATGCAAACCATCTACCGGAAGCTCTACAATTTTGCCTAGCGTATCGCTTACGGAGTCAAAGTACGTCGTTAGCAGCACTTTTACATCGCTTCGAATCACTTGGTAGGCTAGCTTAAACGAATCAGCCCATTTGCTTTCTAGCTCCAGTGACAAAATTGGCTCATCAATCTGAACCCACTCAACACCTTGACTTGCTAGCTTTGCCAAAATAGCTTGGTAAGCAGTAAGTAAGCGTGGTAGCAGGGTTAAGCGGTCAAACCCTTCTTCGACCTCTTTGCCCAAGTAAAGGTAACTGACTGGACCAAGCAAAACAGGCTTCACTTGGTGGCCAGCTTGAAGCGCTTCGTTGACTTCTTCAAACAGTTGCGGCCAGCTCACTTCAAACGTATCGTCCTTGCTGAATTCAGGGACAATGTAATGGTAGTTTGTGTTGAACCATTTGGTCATATCCGATGCCGCAGCGCCCGCACAGCTGCAACCCGCCTGAGATTGACCGCGACCCACTTTGAACAACGTATCCAGGTTAGGGAAACCATCAGCGTGACGCTTTGGCACATGACCCAATAGCAACGTGGTCGTCAGTACATGATCGTACCAAGCGAAGTCGCCAGCGGTGGCAAAACTCAGACCAGCATCCGTTTGTGTTTGCCAGTTTTTGGCGCGTAGATCTGCCCCAACCTTTTTAAGCTCAGCTTGATCAATTTCTCCTCGCCAGTATTTCTCCTGAGCGAATTTTAATTCTCTTTTTTCACCAATGCGTGGATAACCTAGTATGTGAGTCGTTGTCGCCATGTCCCTATTCCTTTCTCAATTTTGTTCAATTTGTTTGGATCAGAGCATCTTTCGGTAAAGAATAAGATGTCTGGATGGCTAAACTATCGCTCTCATCTGATATTAGAACAACGTCCATTTATTCAACTTGTTTATTAAAAAAATTCATCATGAAGCGACATGATTCGCAAATAAAAACAACAAATAGACGTCTAGACGTTTACATATCCATTTTTTGTCGTTAAGTTATTTACACGATTGCTATTCTGTTCATAGCGAGCAACAAAGGATGAAAGGAATTCATGATAGAGCTAAAACATTTGCGGACACTCACTTCGCTTCGAGACACTGGCTCTCTAACGGCGACAGCGACCGCTTTGCATCTCACTCAGTCGGCACTGTCTCATCAGATCAAAGATTTGGAGGCGCGAATTGGAGGGCAACTGTTCCTGAGAAAGACTCGTCCGGTGAAGTTCACTTCAGAGGGAGAAATCCTATTGCGTCTTGCAGAAGATATCCTTCCGAAACTCGCAAGAGCAGAAAATGATTTAGCGAGCTTGAAAGAGGACGTCAATGGCCGATTACATATGGCCATTGAATGTCACTCTTGCTTCCAATGGCTAATGCCTGCACTTAGGGAGTACCAACTTGCTTGGCCAAGCGTAACATTGGACTTTTCCTCTGGTTTTGGCTTTGAACCACTCCCAGCTCTATTGGCAGGCGAACTCGATCTTGTTATTACTTCCGATATCCAACCTCGATCCGAAGTCCACTACGAGCCTCTATTCGACTTTGAAATGCGTTTAATTACCGCAACCAACCACCCATTGGCGGAAAAAGAAATTATTGATCCGCAAGATCTCGCAGATCAAACCATGCTCTCTTATCCTGTTCAAAAACAACGGCTAGACGTCGTAAAACACTTTCTTCAGCCAGCAGGAATAGAACCTGCGAAATGGAAGCAAGCCGACAACACTCTCATGTTAGTTCAGATGGTCTCTGCTGGATTGGGGGTGGCGGCACTACCCAATTGGGCGATTTCTGAATTTTCTCGCCAAGGTCTTATTACCAGTAAACCTTTCGGCCAAGGCTTATGGCGTCGCTTGTTTGCTGCAACGCGTCACTCAGAGAAAGAAAAGCGTTACTTACAAGCTTTTTTCGCAACCGCGAGGCTACAATGTAAAAGCCACCTTGACGGAATCAAAGTGGCTTAAAAGATTTGGATTATGAAAGGCTTAGCGTTGATATGCTTTAAATTGGTTAGTCAATGGATCGTACTGATAACCGAGCATATCAAGCTTGCCGACTACAGACTCTACATCCATCTCATACACTGATACTAACTCGTCAAAACTGTCGCACTCTAAACGTAGCTTTTCGTTGACGATACCTAGCAAAATAGTGCTGTCCAGATTACCTACATTGCTTAAATCCATCGCGACTCTCCTCTTCGACAAGGTATATAAACAAGCGTAGTAGTAATCACGCGAATTTAAAGTGAGTACGATCTAAAACGTGATCACCTTATACCCAAGCACCAAGAAAGCACTTGGATATAAGCCGTCTAGCTTTGTCTTTAGAATAGAGGTTAAGCCGCGAGAGAGAATAAACCTTGCAGGCTCGTCATCGACGCGAGTGCTAGCAACAAGGCAACGCTCAGTTGCACCTTTTCTGGTTTCTTATGCGTAAAAATATGCCAACACCACACAATAATTGAAGAAATTAACATAGCTAAAGACAGCAAGATTGGCTGTGTTGCAGCGTTCAGTGCAGCTTCATTTAACTGGTAAGAAGCAAACAACGTTGCGATGACTAATAGCATTCCGGACACAATGCCCGTAACTGGTAAAATACGGTGAAATGCCTGTAATCTGCTGCGAGCTATCGTAAGCAGCAATTGAGAAAATGACGCCCCAAGGAAAAATATCATTAGCGCCATCGCTATCGATGCTGGCCAGCTTGATTGCTCAAATACTTGAATACTCACATACGCAAAGGCCAAACCATTCGCTAAATGCATCGCCCATAGTGGCCCTTTTTCACGCGTTTTCTTGGTTTGAACCTGAGAATAGAAGTAGAAAATAGCAAACACGATCATAAATGCTTCAATGCGAAGTGACGCAACAGCGAGCCACAATACAGCTACTGCTGGCAACATTTTATGAAGACGTCCTCGCTGACCAGGACAAATATCGCCCTTTATTAGAAGCAAAGTCAGTAGCGCTTGTGCGCCAAATAGCATCGGAGGGAAAGTAACCAGCAATTGTTGAATCATGTTGAATGCACGCTCAAAAGTCATTTTGGGGGGCGATAATATCAAATCAACTATCGCCAAACCACCGAAAGTCAGCCCCCAAATGAGCTAAAACGGTAAGACAATTTTATTCACAGAGAAGCAAGATACTTCAACGCGTCTTCCTGCGTTAAAACTCCACGGTACTCTTCTTTGGTATTACACAGTACCCAAGGGAAACGGATGCCGGTTTTAACCAACTCTCGAATAACAGAGACAGGTAAATCCTCATCAACCAACACAAATTCGGTGCTCATTATCTGATTAACAGGACGTTTCCAAATTCGGCTTTCTCGTTCAGTTTCTCGCTCTGTTCCCATCGAAGGCGTTAGGTGTAAATTCACCGTCTCTTTCGTAATTAACCCAACACAACGATTTTCATTGAGAACAACTAAAGGCGAGCTTGGATTCAAATTCATGTACTCCACTGCCAAGGAAAGCGGTTCTCCAGGGTCTATAGACCTGACTTGTTCATGGCTCACAGATTGCAACACATCACTTTGCTTAGACTCAATCGCGATGTCAGAGAACAGATGCTCATAACTGTCCGCTTTATCCATCAAATCGACAGGCACGGCAGCAGAAAATAGAAAGCCCTGCATGTAATCGACACCGATTTCTGCCAATACTTGAAGTTCTTGCTTAGATTCCACGCCTTCAGCAACCACTTTTACATTCATTTGCTGTGCAAGCTCGGTGACCATTTTCACAATGTTATAGCTGGTGCTCCCTTTATAAATGTTCTTGATGAATTTTCGGTCTATTTTCAGTAAATCAAACTGCCCTTTTTCTAGATAAGAAAAAGAAGAATACCCAGTACCGAAGTCATCAATCGCGATCTCAATGCCCTCTTTCCGCACTTCCTCTAGAGCTCGAGTATGCTCCTCATCTTGTTCAAAATACGCGGTTTCTGTTAGCTCGATAGTTACTCGCTTAGGGTCTACACCACTGGCTTTAATCAAATCATGCGACCGCTGAAGGATCTGAAGAGAATCCAATTTCGTATTGAGGGAGCGATTGATGGTCACGCCCACTTCCTCGCCATAAATTTCTTGTAAGCGCGGAAAGTGCTTCAACGCAGCTTGGCAGACCACATCATCAAGTGCCGCTATGAGTTCTAGATCTTCAATAATAGCGATCATCTTCTGCGTACAATACGCATCATTTTCATCATAGAAGCGTGCGAGGGCCTCGAACTTAACCACTCTTCCGGTTTGAACGTCGATAATCGGTTGAAAGTAAACGTCCACTAGTCCACTCTCTATTTGCGCCTCCAAAAACGCCTCGAGATGTTGGCGCTTCACTAATTCAGAGTGAAGTTCACTGTCGTAAAAGTTGAAATAGCTGCCTTCACCGGAAATAGAGGACAACATCGCTTGCGCTGCATGTGCTAGCGCTTGTCTTGGTCGGTTCGTATCATAGCCAAGGATTGACACACCAGTTTGGCCTTTAACGATAGTGGCATGCATTTTTGTGCCCATTTCATTTCTAAGCTCATTAAAGAATCCTTTCATGGCAATTTGGATCAAACGAACCGGGCTCAACCATTGACAATGAGGGGTCTGCAAGCATACGACAAACACGTCCCGAGATAACTGCCCCGCAATACTGGTGTAGCGACTTCGCATAATAAAATCTGCAAAACCTAATTGCTGTTCAAGCAAGTATCTCTCCGAAAACTTGGGTCTGAGTGTCATAACAATGTTGAGTTCTTTATTTCTGCTTTCATTCGCTAAGGTAGCTAATTGGAGTTCAAATTCTTTCCTCGTTGGTAAAAAGGCAGCCCAATCATGCTGTTGTTCACAACGATTTTTCATCCACAACAACGAAGCAGAAATATCCGTAGAAAATCCGAGATAAAGAATTCGTCCAGAATGAAACGTAAGTCGGTAAATACAAAGATGATGAGCTTGGTTGCTACCGTTTGCTGTTTTGCTCAGCAAGTTACCACACCAACATCCTTCATCATTAATTTGCTGCCACAGCTGATCATAAAACGCTTGGCTATGGTGAGAGGTACTGAAAATATGAGTTTTAAGCCCAACCAGATCTCGGTTTTGATAGCCCATTTGTAACTCAAAGGCACGGTTACAACCTAAGATGCGCGTATCTTCATCGGCAACTAAAACGCCTACATTCGGCAAATCAAAAATCGTTTCGAGGATTTTCGCTAACTCCTCGCAACCAGTGATTGTTAATTGTGGAATGATAGTGCCTTGGATAATGCGCTTATTGAGCCTTTCAAAACTAATAGTAACGTGCACTAAGTTAACGTTTTTTAGCATCATGCAACAAGAAAACCGCCCCCGTCCGCCAAAGAGTTCCACTTCTAGAATTCGTTGTTTTAGCGTTTCTTGTTGCCCCATCAGCATATGATCAAACAAGTTATTTAGGCTGGTTACTGGCGTACTTATCCCAAATGCCTTTGCCATTCCTTGCTGATCACATTCGAACTCGCGAGTATCAATATCGTAAGACCACTCTATAACAGGAGTTAGACTGGAAGTCGTTTGCATTTTTGGATGCACTGTTGTCGTAGATTCACTCATACCCTAGCCCCTTTTTTTGTAATTAGCCCAAGGCTCAAAATTCACAGTCAATTCGCGACATTCCAGTTGGGACCTGCCGATCCTCTTTATAGATGGATTGTGTCAACGATAAGCCTATCGACTTAGAACTATTTCCAGAGCAGCTCAGCCTTTTTGCATTTAATATGCACCAATTTGATTATAGGCTTTACCTCATATAAGCACACCATTGCTTATACTTTGTATTAAGATTGCGACATTTTTCATGAACCGATCTATAACCATGAGGCTTTCAAGGTGAAATTAGACAGAAAATCGCCGATAGAGCATTGATATTTTTACAAACCAAATAAAACTCGATGAACTAAGCTGGAATAGATGAGTTTGTTATAGATACCTGATAATCAAATCGCTATAATTCGCGCTCCCTGGAACAGAGAGCAAAATATGACCAATAACATCACTCCTATTCATGAGTACAAAAAATACTGGGCAGAGTGTTTTGGTACGGCACCTTTCTTGCCGACCAGTCGCAAAGAAATGGATGCCCTAGGATGGGATAGCTGTGACATTATCATTGTAACCGGTGACGCTTATGTGGATCACCCAAGCTTTGGTATGGCTATCATTGGCCGCCTGCTAGAAGCACAAGGTTTCCGTGTCGGTATCATTGCTCAACCAGAATGGCAAAATAAAGATGCGTTCATGCAACTTGGTAAGCCAAATCTGTTCTTCGGGATCACTGCGGGTAACATGGACTCCATGATAAACCGTTACACAGCGGATAAAAAGCTTCGTCACGATGACGCGTACACACCAAATAACGAAGGTGGTAAACGCCCAGACCGCGCAACGTTGGTTTACTCTCAACGTTGTCGTGAGGCATACAAAGAAGTACCTATTGTTTTAGGTGGTATCGAAGCCAGCCTACGCCGTGTTGCGCACTACGATTACTGGTCAGATAAAGTTCGCCGTTCTGTACTGTTTGATGCAAAAGCAGACATCCTACTTTTTGGTAACGCAGAGCGCGCACTTGTCGAAGTAGCACATCGCATCGCAAACGGCGAAGACATCAGCACCATGACCAATATTCGTGGTACTGCCGTGAACTTGCCAGCTGCGCCAGAAGGCTACACGGTTATTGATTCTTCTCGCATTGAAAAACCTCGTAAAGAAGCGTTCGTACCAAAGAACCCATACGAAGTAGAAACTCAGTGTGAAACTAAAAAAGACGAACCAGTTGCACAACCAATCACGATTCGCCCATCACGCCACGATGCTGCGACGACTGCGGTCCGTTTACCTTCGTTTGAAAAGCTAAGAAACGATCGCATTCTTTATGCGCATGCAAGCCGTGTACTGCATTTAGAAACGAACCCGTACTCTGGTCGAGCGTTACTTCAAAGCCATGGTGATCGTGAACTTTGGGTAAACCAAGCTCCAATTCCATTGACGACCGAAGAGATGGACTTTGTGTTTGGCCTGCCTTACGCGCGTGTTCCTCATCCTATGTACGGCAAAGCAAAAATTCCTGCGTACGACATGATCAAGACCTCTGTGAACATCATGCGTGGTTGCTTTGGTGGCTGTTCTTTCTGTTCGATTACCGAGCATGAAGGTCGAATCATTCAAAACCGTTCGAAAGAGTCTATCATCAACGAGATTGAAGAAATTCGCGACAAAGTTCCGGGCTTTACCGGCACAATTTCCGATCTTGGTGGCCCGACTGCAAACATGTACCGCCTGGGCTGTAAAGATCCAAAAGCGGAAGCGAACTGTCGTCGTCCTTCTTGTGTATTCCCGGGCATCTGTAACAAGCTAAACACAGACCACAAACACACGATCGATTTATACCGCGAAGCGCGTAAAGTTGAAGGCGTGAAGAAAGTGATGGTTGCATCTGGCGTACGTTACGACCTTGCGATTGAATCACCAGAATACGTGAAAGAGCTCGTGACTCACCACGTGGGCGGTTACTTGAAGATTGCACCGGAACATACAGAGAAAGGTCCTCTTGATCTAATGATGAAGCCAGGCATGGGTACGTACGATCGCTTTAAAGAGATGTTCGAGAAATACAGTGCAGAAGCAGGCAAGAAGCAGTACTTAATCCCTTATTTTATCTCTGCGCACCCAGGCACAGAAGACGAAGACATGCTGAACCTTGCTCTGTGGCTGAAAAAGAACAACTTCGAATGTGACCAAGTACAAAACTTCTACCCTTCGCCAATGTGTAACGCAACGTCGATGTACTACTCAGAGACAAACCCTCTGAAACGCGTGAAGTACAAAAAACGTGAAGATGTACCTGTAGCAAAAGGTGAACGTCAACGTCGCCTGCATAAAGCGCTGTTGCGTTACCACGATCCAGCAAACTGGCCAATGATCCGTGAAGCCCTAGTCAGTATGGGTAAAAAACATTTGATTGGTGACAAACAAGGCTGTCTCGTTCCTGCAGAAGACATTGAAGCACAAACACCTGCGCAACGTCGTAAATCTGGTCGTCACGGGGCAAACCGCTTTGCAACCAAACATACCAAAAACCAACCAGGCTTCGGTGGTCATTTGAACAAACGCTCTGAAGGCGGTTCAAAAGATGGTAAACCATCTGGCAACCGTAACGGTTCGGGCAAAGCTACAGGTGGTCAACGCCCTGCAAGCAACGGCCAACGTCCTAGCGGCAACGGTGCAAACCGCCCGGCAGGTAGCAAACCGCAAGGCCAAGGTCGCCCGCAAGGACAAGGCAAACCAGCTGGTCAACGTAAACCAAAGCGTCGCTAATTATTTAGAGCTTAAATACGAGAAAGGGCTCCAGAGTTAACTCTGGAGCCCTTTTGTTTTGTCGGCTCATTGAGGCATCACTCACAACTCAAACTTTGATTCAATCAATACAAAAAATGGTAAACGCCAACCAACTTATTGGAAAAACAAACAACTTTTTGGTTAAACCAGAATCACGCAAGAAATAACCTACTGATTTTTAGTAGTTTTATTTTGGTGCGATATTTGCCTAATGGAGTAAAACTCTTAAACATGGGCTAACGATGAATAATCCACTTCCTCCAAAAACTTCTATGTTCTGGTATGACAACAGCTATACCTATGAGGAGGCCGTTCAGGCATTTGAAAGCGATGGTACACTGAAATCGCTGAATATCGTTCCAACCACGGAATCCGATGATCTTGCTGGCTCACCCCCAGAGCGCAGTATGTTTTGGGAGGGAGAAACAAAAAAAATCGATCCGCCACCGCCGTCTGAACCAGAGCCTCTCAATTTAAAAACTGAGAAAGAAGCAACGGAAGCATCACCTGCGCACTTTATCCCAGTCCGCTATGCCATCGATCAGCTAGAAACAGAAGAGACACAACCTTTTGGTTTGCCTGAAGAATGGAAAGGCCAAGGCCCAGCCAAACTCAATACCGTTGGTTACACCCTGCGTCAACTGCGCGACGGTTGGCTGTATGTGTATGATGCAATCAACAAAAGCTTAGACGAATACGAAATCAAAGGAACGCAATTCACGCTCTATAAGTTGGGAGAATCAGAAAGCCCAAAATCAGAGCAGCGTGGGACACCACAAGATGCAAAGCCCTTTCTTACTTACGTCAACGGAAGCGTACTATCGATTTGCTTCTCTGAGCACCGGTGGACATGGCACACGTTCATGCGCGTACTTAACAATCCGAGTAATCATATCGATCGCATGCAAACCATTGTTCTGTCCTCAAACGAGAATCAGCACAACATTGCACCAATAGATAAGTTAACCCAAGTCGCTGATATTGAATCTTCTGCCGTCGATGATGATCGCTTTGCGGATTCTGGCATCGCCACCAAAGCAGATGAAGATGGTTCTGTCTTTAAACCTGTCGTAGTCGAAAGCGATTTAACCTCTGCGATTCCAGAAGAAGAATCAGGCTACTTCGTCGCGATAAAAGATTACGCCGCAGACATTCAAGATATGTCACTGCATTTTGTTGGTGCCGCAAGCCCTTACCGCCTTTTCACTGACCAGTTTTCAAACCAGTGGAACTTGATGCAGACCGCCATGCAACTGTGTATGTTTGGTGCAAGTGACGAGATAGACATGCCAGCTAGCGTTAAGCGTAACGGCGAAGAGCTGTCGTTTTATACCGACATGGCTGACTATTATGACTCTTCTCACCAACTTGATTTGGCAGAGCAGAACAAAAGCTCAGTTCAGTCCGGCTATCCTGCTAAATTTTCCGCTGGAGCGATTGAATCACACCAACATACCCAAAGTGACATTGCTAAAGCGATACAGGACAAATATCGAATTTCTGCGAGCCGTTTTGGTAAATACGAACAATGGATAGCGACTGAACGCTGGCGTCAGCAGCTCAACTGGAAGCAAATGCTGAGCGAGATGCAAGAGCTGTCAGAACAAAAAGAAACCATGCTAGCCCAAGTGGTTTCGGTCAAACGCGACTTTATCGCAGTAATGGAGTCCTTAACACCTCATCATCTTGAGAGAACCTTCGACCTATACAGCGAAGACACGCAGTACAGCTTGTATCAACTGCACAAGCAAGCGGTTGAGTCATTTACTTTGGTGATGCAAGAAGAAGACCGCCAATGGGCAGAAAGCCAATGGGAGAAACCAACCAGTTTACTCGCACTCTACACTTCCGGGTTTAGTCGTAGTCTCTTTAAACAAGTGGAGAAATTAATTCCTGAACAAGTTTCAAATCAGGTAGGTGAAGTAGACGTCGCCAAAATTGTTCCAGACACTGAAAGCTCAGACAAACAGTTTATGGACTACGTTTCGACAGCAAGTAACCGTGTGGGTATGTATGCAAAGGTAATGGACTTTATTTCTAACCCAAATACTGCAGAAACCGAGTTTTTAAAAGATATAGCAAAAGGATTCGAAGAGCTAGATACCATATTCAAAGCCGCAAATAGCGCAATAATGAAGAGTGTACTCAAAGTAGGAGTTAGCTTTACTTCTCAAGTTTCACTTCTGATCATGCCCGTTTTCTCAAAACCTTTAACTCGAAATAGCTTTTATTGGCGAGCAGTGTTCGCTGAACGTTTAGCTACCAATACTGCTGTCAAAATAAATAAAAACTATGCGCAAGGTTTTGGCGATTGGAAGTCTAACCATGATAAAAGAGTGGTTGCCTCAAACCAAAACAAGGCCATTATAGCAGCTTTTAATAAAGGCGATAAAACAGTATCAAAACAACAATATAAACAAGCCTTAAAACAACAAAGTCACCTCCAAAAAAGTCTAGCAGTGGCAACATTAGAATACCCACAATACATCGAGTTTCCAGATGACGTACTTGAAGCCACTGTAAAACTTCGGACAAATATTTGGAATAATCGATTGGAGAACCTGCACGAGCTCTTTGAGAATGTTGGAGGGTTGGGCTTCCTTGCATTAATTTTTAACTGTGTTGCTCTTGCTGATGCGATGAACAGTATTGAAGAAACAGGGCTCATGTCTCGAGATGATTTCTTGGATATTCAACAAAAGCTGTTTTACACGGCCGGAGCTTGGACAGGTATTCGTACTGGTAGGTTTTGGGATAGCGTAAAAGAGAATGACAAACTAAGAGCTCACTCCATCAAAACGCTAAAATATTTAGTCTCGAATCAGGTTCATGGTTTTGAAACTTTGGTACTTGATGACTTAAAAGTATTCAATAAATGGCTTGCTATCACCGGCGCATTAGGCGCATTAGCCTCAGGAATCGAAGCCTATAGGTCATTACAACAAGAAGACCATGTGTATGGAAGAGAACTCGTTTTACAAAAAGTTAATACCTATACGCTCGGATTTACTAGCGCAATAGGTATAATACAGCTTGCCGGCGCTACAACTGGAACCCTCTCTTCCAACATACTTTTTGGAGCTCCGGTAATGGCCGCGTTGGTTGTTCTAACCGTTACATATTTATTAGTAAATGCGGCACTGAGTCAGCTAAAGCAAGACGACTACCAGAAGTGGCTAGACAAGCTTCCCTGGGGCTACCACCCAGATAGGTCACATTGGAGTCACTCTCCAACGTTGTTTGAAAGAGAAAAGCACAACAGTTCTTTAGTTCAAAATGCACTGTTTGAGCTAGATTCGATTATTCAGCAACCTTTAGTTGCTCAAAAGCCGATCGAGCGCATTCACGCTTACCCTCAATACACTCATCGCGAATTAATAGGATTAGAAGTACATATTCAAATACCGAAAAGTGTCGCGCACAAAGGGATAAAACTGCAAACCAACACTCAAGCCTCTGAAGAGGAGCTAATGTCGGGGTCTTGGCATATAAATGTCGATTTGGAAACACTTCAGCCGATAAACGAGGATGCGAAAAGTCAGGTGATATACAAATTAGAGTTACCGATCGAAGAGCCTAATCAGTACTTTGCTCTCAAAATTGGATATGAATTAGAAGAAGGCACGCCAAATCGTCGTGAGTACTGCTTCCAAAACAGTATAAAACAACGTGCAACTTACACGGCAATCTCCGACAATACGAAACAAATAACGATTCAGAAGTTGCTAACCCCTGTCGTTGGCGCTTTAGGCTTACAGGAGTAACCCTTGGCTTACCTACCCTTTTATATAACTCCGGAAGAGCTTTATGCTTATCAAGAAGCTAAAGAGCAAGGTATCCGAAAGAGTAAAAACTTACAAACATGGGAAATATACGATATTGAGGAGTCATCTAGATATCTTTATCTCGGTTACTCTTTAGTTTCAATGCTCCCAGTACTTATCTTGTACTACATCCTTGGTTTTTGGGATGGAGGTTGGGCGAAAGACCTTGTATCTTTTGGCATTACTTTACTCACTTATTTAATTAGTTATTGGATGTTCGCTCGCGATTATCTTTATAGTTATACTTTTTCTGACAACGGTTTCGTAGTAAAAAAGCGTAGAAACACACCAAAGTGGGTGAATACTTTCGCGCAAGCTGTCGGTTGGATTGGTGCTATCGTATGTATATTAATGGTAGTACTTGTTGGCCCAATGGCGCTAGCAGGCGCAGGTGCCTTTATATTGGTTTCCTTTAAAATGCTTAAACGCCAACCAGATGAAGTAGCCGAAATTAAAGTCGGTGAGCGTGAAGATTGGCTGTTCGCCTACTACAATAAAAAGCGTAAAGTGATTCGCTTCTACCACAAGTATGACGAGTGTTCTAAATGGAATCTAGAGAAGCACACCGTCTTCAGAGCTCAAACTCGTGGTGATAGCTACATATTCTTTAGGACTGTTCAAGACTTAGATGCGATGCTAGAAACCCTTTCAAACAAGTACGGTATTGAATGTATTGATTTTCCTGACCATAAAGCGTTTTTTGAAGGAAGACCTGAACCTCGAATTGAAGATATCCCTTCTCGCTGCCTTGAATTTCCAGTAGCCGATACCTTTGACCTGAGAGCTCAAAACGCCCCGCTTCCTGAATGGCGACGTATATACAACGGTAAGTGGCAAACCGAGTCTGAAATCGAACAATCAAAGTCTAAACTAACTACAGCTCTGGAGTAACCCTTGGCATATTCACCATTTTATATCACTCCAGAAGAGTTGGCAGTTAATCAAGAGGCACAAGAGCAAGAAATACTCGCAGGCGATAACGTCAGAACATGGCATAAGTATGATGTAGAGGAACCATTTCGCTATTACTTTAAACTTTTTGCGTTTCCATTTGTGATCGCTCCATTCCTATTAACTTTGTTTATACACACGAGTGACACGGTTGACGTAACTATTTTTTCTTTTATTTTATCGGTGATGGTATCTGGAGCCTTTTACCTTACGATTGGTCTCGATTATCGCTATGACTATATTTTTTCTGACAAAGGCTTTGTGATGAAGAAACGTCGCAACATGCCTAACTGGGTGAATACCGCCACGCAAGCCGTTGGCTGGATAAGTGCAGTGGTTTGTGCGGTGATGGTAGCGGTGGTTGGCCCGATGGCGTTAGCAGGAGCTGGTGCTTTTATATTAGTCTCCTTTAAAATGCTTAAACGTCAGCCTGATGAACCAACAGAAGTGAGAGTTGGAGAGCGAGAAGATTGGCTTTTTGCTGATTACAATAAGAAAAGAAAAGTACTCCAATTCTATTTTAAGTATGACAGGTGCGAATACCAAGATACTGCTCAAAAGATTGTCTTTCGCTCACAAGATCGATTCGATTGTTACATTTTCTTTAAAACTGAAGCGGATTTAGAATCCATGGCCACACAACTGTCAGAGGTCTACAAACTGGATTGTAAAGAGGTCGATGATCATAAAAAGCTGTTTGAAGCAAAGCCAGAATCAAGGCTCTTTAGTATTCCAGTTTGTAGTAGAGAATATCAAACCGAAGAGGTATTTGGTTTAAGGGCGTCAAATGCCCCACTTCCTGAGCGTGAATACCTTTACAACGGCAAGTGGCAAACGGAATCTGAAATCGAACAATCAAAATCTGAACTAACGGCAGCCAAGGTATAAACCTTGGCTTATTTACCTTTTTACATCCCCCATGAAAAGCTTTAGGTTTACTCTGATGTACAAAAAGAAAAATTGGTTCAAATAACGAATTTTTAACTCGAGGATAGGAGAGTAAGCCCGAACCTTTCTATCCTCTACTAAACACCCATTTTGCACTGAGTAAATAGTTACTCACCATGCCTGCCAATATGCCTAAGATCAAAGCCAAATAGACCATCACTCCTTGCGTTCCAAGCGCGAGCGTTACGCCTTTGAACACAATAAAATTCGGCAAAGCACTGATACAGGCACTCGCCATAAATTTTTGCCATTGAGCGAAAGGGTTGGTTTTTTCTGCTTGAGAGAAAGTCAGCCAGCGATTGCCAAGCCAAGTCGTGGTTGCTGCAAACAAAAATGCTATCCCACGAGCCAGCATCAACTCCAGACCAAACCAATGGAACAACACAGAAAAGATAAGAGTGTCGACCATAAAGCCGACACCACCTACCAGAGCAAACCTTGTTAACGAAGCAAACCTTTCTAAAGAAGCAAATCTTGGTAATTTGCACATTCCGTTACCCAACCACACAGGTGTAGAGTGAGCGTTTCGATTTTGCTGTGAACTCGTTGGTACAACTCAACGCATTTTCATGAATCATGCTATCCACTTGCTGCGATTTACCAATCAGGTGGAATTTCTTCAGATTGTTTAAGTCATTCTTATCTTCAAGCTTTTTCGCCTGACCATGACTATAGAACTGGCCTGAGAACGGGCGCTTACCAATGTAGAAGACTGGAGCGTTGTCATTAATTTGCGCGAAGATGATGCGGTCGCTGCGACTGTCTGCTTTGCCCATATTCAAAACCAACATCGCAATCATAAGCAGGGCTGGCAACACCGCTGCCGTTCCGGTCAGCCATTTGAAATCGTGTTTATCCACCAGCATTGCAATCAAGATCCCCAATGCAGGCACACCCGGTAGTACGTAAGCAGGCAAAATATTCCCAGCCATGGTGAACAAGATCATTGGTGAAATCAGCCAACACATCAGGAAGCTAAACAAACCTTGATGATCGGTTTCAATGGCTTTGAGCACCTTACGACGTTTCCACGCCAAGATAGGCAATACGATTGACCAAGGCGCAGCCGATTGTAGCCAGAATACCCAGATCATCCCACGTGGTTGATCATGAGCAGAGCCATACAGGTCCCCTTCCCAACCGCTGACAACAAAACGCTTAAAGTGCTCGCCAACAATGAAGTAATCAATAAATCCAGGCGTCGCCATTTCAGCCATGATGTACCACGGTAGAGCAATCGCCAGCATGAGCGCCAACCCCGACACAATTGGAAAACGCTGCCACAAGGCTTTGAAGGCACCGAAGAAACCATGCTGAATCACGAGCCAAGGAAACACTGCGATACCCATAATCACGATCGCCACTGGACCTTTTGCTAACAGCCCGCAAGCCAAGCCAAAGAAACCGAGGTAACACCATAATCGGCTGTGTTTGTCTTTGCCAAGCCAGCAATAGTAAAAACCAACCATCGCCATCGTCATGGCCAACGTCAGTGCCATGTCGGTCATCACCGCACCCGCCGCAATTGAAAAGATGCCACACGTCGCCAGTACCAACGCTGCGATGACAGCATTAAAGCCAGCGCGATACGCCATGAAAGCAACAAAAACAATCGTCGCAACACCCGCCAACCAATGAGGCGCGCGCACTGCAAATTCATTCAATCCAAACAGCTCAATGCCATAAGCACTCATCCAAGTGAACAGCGGTGGCTTCCCCCAAAAAGGCACGCCGTAATCAAACTGTGGGGTAAGCCAATTGCCGGTTTCCACCATTAAGCGCGCCATTTCGCCGTAGCGGGCTTCTGTGGTGTCCATCAAAGGGTAAGCAGCAAGTGAAATAAGACGGAGTAAAAGAGCAAACGCCAACAACAACCACAGATGGGTTTTATTAATACTCATGATTACGCGGTTTCTCCCAGTTTAAACTTCATGGTTTGGATGGATTGATGTTTTGCAGGCTGCTCGTAAACAGACTGAACAAGATAAAGAGGACGTTGCTTGGTCTCGACAAAAATGCGGCCAATGTATTCGCCCAAAAGGCCAATCGACAGCAGTTGCACACCGCCCAATGCAAGTTGGACGACCATCATGGATGGGTAGCCAGTGACAGGCTCACCAAACACAACGGTTTTTATCACTATGAATGCGCCATAGATAAAGGCACTGAACGCCACTAACGCACCGGCAAGTGTCGCTAAGCGCAAAGGACGAATGGAAAACGAGGTAATGCCGTCCATTGCAAGGCCAATCAGCTTGAGATAGTTCCATTTGGTCTCACCACAGAAACGAGCGTCACGCTCAAACTGAACCGTCACTTGCTTGAAACCCGGCCAAGAGAAAATGCCTTTCATGTATCGGTTACGCTCTGGTAGCGCATTGATGTGTTTGACCACTTTTGCGCTCAGTAGACGGAAATCGCCAACATTCTCTGGCACCTCCAATTTCGCCATGCTGTTAAGAACTTTGTAAAAGCAAGCGGCCGAAAAGCGTTTGAACCAGGTTTCACCATGGCGCTCGCTGCGCTGCATGTTCACCACGTCATACCCTTCACGCCATTTTGATACCATTTGCGGGATTAACTCCGGCGGGTCTTGCAAGTCAGCATCAATCACGATCACCGCTTCACCTTGGCAGTGTTCCAGCCCCGCACTCATGGCGGACTCTTTGCCGAAGTTTCGGCTTAGTGCAATACAACGAACGTCGCTAGAAGATTGAGAAAAGTTTTGCGCGATCATTAGGCTGTCATCTTTGCTACCGTCGTCCACATAGACGATTTCGCAGCGTTCTGGCATTTCATCCAAAACGGCGGCTAAACGACGATGAAATTCAGGCAAGACTTCTTGCTCGTTAAAGAATGGCACCACAACAGACAAAACTGTTTTAGGCTCAGTGTGTTGGCTCACCTTTGAAAAGGTTGCAGCGTGAATGTTGAAGGTTGACATGCTACTCTTCCACTAAATCCGATGAATGAATCCAGTCTACAAACATCAATGTGAAAGAGATGTTGTTGACATCTTTTTCACGTTCTTAGTGAATAATGTTCGGTTAAGACGAAGTCTTATTTTCGAAAACCCGCCCACTTGGAGAGAAATACATGAAACGCGTACTTTTAGTCGAAGATAATCGAGAAATCGCAGGCATGCTGTTCGATTATTTTGAGTGTGCAGGTATGGAACTCGATTATGCAGACAACGGCGAGCTCGGCTTGAAACTGGCGATGGAAAACACGTTCGACATCATCTTGCTCGACCTCATGCTGCCACGCATGGATGGCCTGACCATGTGTAATAAACTTCGCGACGCGGGCAACAACACACCAGTGCTTATGCTGACGGCGCTTGATAGCCGTGACGATATGCTCAAAGGCTTCCAACACGGTGCCGATGATTACCTGACTAAACCTTTCGATCTGGATATTCTTGAAGCGCGCATGATGGCACTGATCCGCCGTTACCGTGGCACTGTCGCGTCGAGCAAGCTGGAATACGGTGAAGTGTCTATCGACCAAAAAACGCGTAAAGCTTACCGCCAAGATAAACTGCTGGCGCTAAACCCCACCACTTACACCATTCTGGAAATGCTTGTAAAAAGCGCACCAGATGTAGTGACACGCGAAGAAATCGCCTTCCAACTTTGGCAAGAGAACGAGCCGAACAACGACGTTCTGCGTAGCCACATTTACCAACTTCGCAACCAACTTGATAAGCCATTTGAACATCATGTGCTTATCACCGTACCGAAAGTTGGCTTCCGCTTGGAGACAGGTGCATGATCAATCGCTTACTTGCTAGCACGCAAAGCACACAAAGTATGACAGGGCGACTCGCTCTGTTTTTCTCTTTTGTGTCTGTCGTGATTGGCATCTTCTGCTTTTTGTTGATTACCGGCTCCCTGCTTTGGTCTGAAGACCGCGTGGGCGAGCGTCGTATTATGGTCGACAAAAAAGAAGCAATTGAACATTTCCAGTCCCACCCAGAGCAAGGCAGTATTCAGCTTGACCTGCTCACCACTGCATACAACGACATCTCATTGGTTGCCGAGCGCTATCAAAAATACCTGATTGGTCAAAAGCACTTTCTTGATGAAGTAGAAGACGGTGAATACTCGCGCATGGTTTACATGAGCACTTACACCTACAAAGGCGTTGAACATCCCGTTATTCTGGTTTCCTTGATTGATGAAATCGAGATCACCTCAGAGGAATTCATTCTCGTCGTCGCTATGGTGCTGTCCATTGTCGCCGTGCTGGTGTTTCTGTTTGGTAGTCTGCTGCTGCGCTTATCACAGCGCTTAATTGAACCCGTCAATGCGCTTAAAACTCAACTCGATCACCACCAAGGCGATGCCACGCAGACCTTTAGTGTGCCTGAGGGCTCGGCCAAAGAGTTCCAAACCCTCGCGGATGAGTTGAATGAATATCGCCACAAAATCAACCAAGTCATCAAGCGCGAGCAAGCCTTTGCGCGATACGCAAGCCATGAACTGCGTACACCGTTAACCGTAATGAAAGGCTCAAGCAGCTTACTGGCGAGAAGTGCGAACACGGATTTCCAAACCCGCCAAGTGAACCGAATTCAGGATGCGACGCAGCAGATGTCGACCATGGTGGATGCCCTACTCGGCTTAGTGCGTTACGAGCGTAATGCAGATGATTCACCAGTGCGCAGCATCACCGAAGAAGAACTCAACCAAATCATCTTCCAAAGCCAAGCTCAGGCGGATGAGAAAGCACTCAGCTTTGATGTGCAGATCGACGGCAACCCAAGAACGCGCGCGACCAATGCCGTGTTGACCATTATTCTTGGCAACCTGATTCGCAACGGCATCGCCGCGACACCTTCGGGAGCAATTCATATCAGCATGGATGAGAACACCATCTCAGTGCGCGATGAAGGCGAAGGCTTTTCGACCATTCCGCACTCTGATGGGCACGGATTAGGTTTGATGATTGTGGATGATTTGTGCCAACGCTATGGCTGGCAATTTAAGATTGGTACACATCCAGAAGGTGGTTGTGAGGCAGTGATTGATCTTGCGTCAGAGCATCAAGAGGCTTGCTCAGAGTAACTTCCCCAGCGCCTAATTCAATTGAGAGGTATCTACTTTGCTCAGTATCAAACGAGCAATTCGATACCTCTTTTTGATTCAATTGAATGAAACCCTATGCCGCAAGCGCTGCTAGTCGATTGAATGCTTGCGATGCCGATTCCGACGCGTCACACACAGAAAACATATCTTCGATAAAGTACTTCAGCGCTCTCGATTCAATGTTTCGGATTGCCGCTTGCTGCTCGTCCGATAAATAGCCGTAAATGCTCGCTGCACCAAAGTCGCCGAAGATCATCTCACCTTGGTCATTCACCAAAGTATTGTGCGCATACAAATCGCCATGGCACACCTTGTTGTCGTGCAGGTGATTAAACACGTCCACCATCTGCTCCACAATAGAATTCACTTGCTCGACCGTTAGCGTAAACCCTTTTGGGAATGTATCTCGGGTGCAAGTTTCCAGCGTTGGCGGTAAACCCAAATTGTAGTAGCTGTTTGGGATCAGCTCCATAACCAAAGCAAGCTCATTACCGTCATCCACTTGCGCGATGGATTTCACCAAGTTGTTGTGATGCCCGGCTTGCAAACATGCTTCAAGTTCATCATGTGGGTAGCCGTCACTGGTCACTTCACCCTTGAACACTTTCACCGCAACTTCGTTCGGGAAGTCGTATTGAGCGTCAGTCCAGTTAGCATGAGAAATCACGCCACTCGCACCTTGGCCAAGAACATGGTTAAGTGAGTAACTGTTTGTGGTCACTTTAGGCACGCTGTCTAGCGAAGATGGATGTTTGCAGAATGGGTTACCTGCGAATGCAAACCATGCCAATTTAGGCAGCTTCATCAACACATCCGGGAAATGCTCTAACTGGTTTGCAGATAAACGAATCAATTCTAAATTGACCAAGTTTTCCATGCTGTTTGGCAGTTGTTTGATGCGATTGCCCGCCAAAGCAAGCTTTCTTAGGCGCGGTCTTTCACCCAGGCTGTTTGGCAGAACTTCAATCTCGTTGTCGGTCAGAATCAACCAACGTAACTGAGTTGGTAGTGAGGCTTCACTGACTACTTTGATCTTGTTGGTTTTAAACCCAACCATCTCAAGGTTTGGCAGCTTGCCCAACACCTCTGGCAGATGGGTGAACAGGTTGTTGGAAGCAAAGATGATTTTTAGCTTGGTCAGCTGTTCCAGTTCTGGTGGTAAATCTGACAGTGCGTTGCCAGATAAATCTAACACTTCAAGCGTTTCTGCAAGCTCTAATATTTCCATAGGAAACTCAGTTAGCCCTTCCGCCAACTTCAGTTGTTTCGTTCCTACTAATTGTCCTGTTTTTAATTGTTCTAGAGTTTGCAAAACCAAGCCTTCTGATTGAGTTGAAATAAGCGGCGTAGTGTACGTGGCTTAAAGCAGAAAGGCGAGCCGTGGAATTGAATCCCCTGAAACCAAAGCGGCAAAACATCAGGAATAACGAAATGGATGTACTGAAACCCAGACTTTTTATCTGGGTTTAATGGCGTTACACTACGCGCCCTTTTTAACGGCAAGGTCGCGTGGTTGGACACGTCAGCAGTAGCATGAAACTCTCTGAAAGCCCGATAACTCAACACAACTTCAACGGTCATACGTTTTTTCTTAAGCGTGATGACATGCTGCATTCTCACTTTTCTGGGAACAAAGCACGTAAGTTTATGGCGTTGATGAAAACGCAGAACAGCGACATCAAAACCCTCATCAGTTATGGCTCTGCTCAATCCAACGCGATGTATTCGCTTGCCGCTCTGGCGCAAATCAAAGGCTGGAACTTCGAATTCTACGTTCAACACATTCCTTCTTGGCTTAAAGACTCCCCTATCGGCAACTATCGTGGTGCGCTTGATTTGGGTATGAAAATCACCGCCATGCAAGACATCGGTAGCGAACTTCACCCTAGTGAATACATCCACCAGGTACGAAGAGTAGATGAGTCGACATTGCTGATTCCAGAGGGTGGACGTTCCCACCTCGCTGAAGCTGGCATCAAACAGTTAGCACGAGAAATTCTTGATTGGACGCGATTGAGAGGTAAAGAACAGTTTACCGTCGCCCTGCCATCAGGCACTGGCACGACCGCTTTATATCTTCATAAACATTTAAGCCCACACGGCATAGAAGTGCTAACTTGCCCTTGCGTAGGCAATGCAGATTACTTAACTGAGCAGTTCAACCAGCTCGGTGAAAACAGCCACCCAACCATTTTAACCGTGCGCAACAAACACCATTTTGGTCGCTTGTACGAAGAAGATTACATCACATGGAAAGCACTCTTTGAGCAAACCGACCTCGAATTTGACCTGTTATACGACCCGTATATGTGGCAATGCCTCACCCCTTGGTTGGAAGAGAACACAGATAAAACGGTGATTTACATTCACCAAGGCGGGTTACTTGGCAACGAGTCGATGTTGCCAAGATATCAACGAGAATTTGAATAGCGTGTTCAGATAAAGTTGTTGTTGATTCCAGTGATTACTCTATTTGATGAGCGCCAGAATTTCTTTGAATTCAGGTGCTCGGCAATCTTCGACCATTTCATACAAACACATTTCTAGCCCAGTGAGCACCACACCGTTAGCGGTTAACTTCGCAAGAGCGAGCGCTTTATTGGCAGCGGTTCGGGAAGATACACAATCCGTGACTAATTCAACGCGATAACCGGACTGGCGCAGAGAAGCCGCGGTTTGATAGACGCAAATGTGGGATTCAATACCGCAAACCAACCAGGTATCAACTTTCGCGTTCTCCACCGCGACCTTAAACGTCGCCTCTTTGCAACCATCAAACGTGTACTTGGTAATAGGTAAATGCGTGCTTTCAAGCACTTCACGAATCGGCTCCGCGGTTGGGCCCAACCTTTCTGGATTCTGTTCTAGCCACAGAATAGGCAAATCTAGCGCTTTGGCCCCCTTTACCAGTTTCGTGATATTTTCAATCAGTGCGTCGCTTTCATGCATTAATGTAGCGAGTTTACCCTGAACATCCACCACAATCAGGCCCGTGTTTCCTTTCGATAACATTTCCATCTCCTATCTTGTGCGACCACAAAACATACTCAACAAGTTGAACAACAGTTAATGTATCAGAACCCTTTCATGTTAGAGCAATAAAACCTCGAAAGATGACCTTCGCTCACACATTTGCCCTTAGGTAAGGGTGGTTTGAACTGACTATTTAAATTTCTCTCGAATTAGCTCAATCAAGGCTTTGACTTTATTGGGCAGAAATAAGGCCGAGGGATAAATCAGAGTAAGATGCTGCTTCGGATGCGCAAATTGAGGCAGCACCTCGACCAACAAACCATCTCGCAATGCAGGCTTGGAATGAATTTGTGGAATAAACGCGATGCCGTTTCCTGCTATCGCCATCGAGCGCAGCAAGTTGAGGTCGTCCGAGCGCAACGCCACATGCAGATCTGAATCGAGCAAATCAGCATTGTAACGATTAGTTAAAAGGCGATGCTGCTTAAGATCTTCCACCGTTTTTACTGGCGGATGCGATTCTAGATAGGCTTTTGACGCAACAAAGTGACTACGATAAGGCAAAAGACTGAACTGCACATAGCTGTCATCGGTGACTTTGACCACGCTCGGAAGAAGCTGCAAATCAAACGATTGACGCTTGAGATCGACACTCTCTTGATGGTTTTCAATCTCGACCGAAATATCCGGATACCGCGTTGTGTACTCGGTGATGATCGCGTTAAACGCGGCAGAGCTCATCAATGCGGAAGGAATGGCTAAACGCACCTTGCCCGTCAGCTCTTGTTGATATTCGTGCATGGCATTTAAACCTTGCTGAATATGGTCAATAGGCTGCCCCACCAACTCAAACAAGCGTTTCCCGTGCTCCGTCAACTCAATGCTGCGTGTTGTGCGGATCAAAAGCTGTACCCCGAGCGATTTCTCTAATTCTTGCAGGCGACGACTCACTTTTGAGCGTTGTAGTTGATTCGCCTCTGCCGCTGCACTTATACCGCCGTGAACCACCGTCTGAGTGAATAGGTAAATATCATCAAAACTAACGTTCATTGTCCTATTTTTAGGTCATTTATGTTCGTATTATCATTCTACTGAATTGTGAGTGACTTCTCTATAATCCGCTATCCAATATGTTTAACGGAACTTGTAATGACGGCTGACCAAAAATTCAAACACTGGATGCGAACTTTGATTGTCCTGTTCATCGTACTACTTTTGTACATTATCATTGCTGACCGCCACGCCCCCTTAACGACCGAAGGACGAGTGCAAGGATACGTTGTCCAAGTCGCACCCGAGGTATCTGGTAAAGTGACCGACGTTCTCATCGAGAATAACCAGTCCGCTCAAAAAGGCGATGTGTTGTTTACGATTGATGATCGTAAATACAAGATAGCGCTTGAACAGGCGGAGCTGTCTCTGCAATCCGCCTATGAAAAAGAAGCAACACTGTATTCTCAACGCGAAGCCGCTCTTGCCAATATTGCCCGCGCACGAGCGACATTTGATAATGCACACCGCGAGTACAACCGCTTACTGACACTATCGAAGCAGAAAGTCATCTCTCAATCGACACTCGATAATGCCTTTGCCCAAAATCAGGTATCACGTGCAGCGCTTAAAGCGGAACGACAAAACTTAAAAGTCATTGAGGCGCAATTAGGCGACCAAAAAGGTCAAAGCACCGCCGTTCGAATTGCCAAAAACGGCATCGAAAAGGCGCAACTTGATTTGGCAAATACCGCGGTACTCGCTCCCAGTGATGGTGTCGTGACCAACCTGCAACTAGAAGTTGGCACGATGGCAAACACCAACATGCCATTGCTGACGTTTGTACCAACAGGATCACTCTGGGTAGCCGCTGATTTTCGTGAAAAGTCCGTCGCGAACGTAGACAAGACTTTCCACGCCTTGGTCACATTTGATGCCAACCCAGGTTCGGTGTACGACTTTGATTTAGCTAGCCGCGATTACGGTGTAGCAGCCGCACAACAAACGCCTAATGGCGCACTGACCAAAGTGGAAGTGAACAACCGCTGGGTACGTGATGCGCAGCGTACACGAGTGAACCTAACCAGCAGCGAAGAGTTACCACCAGCACTGTTTGTCGGCTCTCGCGCTACCATTGTTTTGTACCCAGACAACAGCATTTTCTGGCAGTTGATGGCGCAAGCACAGATTCACCTCGCAAGCTGGTTCCACTTCATTTACTAGGCGGCGACAATGAAAACCTTACGAATTTGGTTCGGCTGCTCTTTAGGACTCGCGCTAAGCATGATCTTCGGTTGGTCTTACGGATTTTTTGCCATCATGATGCCGCTGTTTATATTGGGCAGAATGGACAACTTTAATCTAGCGGCTTTATTGATCGTGTTTTTCTCTGCGGTGTGGACAACCATACAAGCCACATTTTTGCTGGAATACTTGCAGTTTCATCCAACATTAATGACCATTGCCGTCGGAATCATGATGCTGTTCAAGTGCATTGCAATGATGAACCAGAAAACCTATTTGTTTGGTTACATGGGGCTGTTGGTGGGTTCAATTGTGTTGAATTTTGCCAGCTATAACTTCATGGATATTGAAGAGTTCAATGTCAACATGTGGGTGATGGCGTTCAGCAATATTTTTGTTTGCGCATTCGCGTATTGGTTGTTCCCTGAGCCAAAATCCTCCGCCGAACACATTGAGATATCGACCCCCGTAAAAAGCGATATTGACTACATCAGCCAAGTTGCCATGGGTTGGGTAGTGGCGATGGCGGCATTTATCGTATTCCAAGTAGCAGACTTATATGACTCGCTATCCGCACAAGCTTCCATTTTGATCATCCTAACCCCAATGACTTTAGCGGGCTCGCTCGCCATGGCAAAAATTCGCATCACCGGCACCGCACTAGGCTGCATCGCAGGGATGGCTGTTCAGCTCATATTGGGCAGTTGGTATGGGCATGGGCTACTCTTTTGGCTCGCCTTTACCATTGCGATGGGGCCATTCTGCTTGTGGCTCACCAAGGGGCAAATTAAAGCGGCTATCGCGTTTTCTGCCATGTCTGCCCTATCGGTTCCGCTGACGACCTCATTGGTGCCAGAACAAAAAGACGCGTTCTTTTCGATCTTGTACCGTTTCAGCTCGATTTTCGTTGCGGTTCTGCTCACCGCGATGGTGATGTGGGTGGTGCATCACTGGATTCGTGTGATGTTGCTAAAACATCCTGAAGTTCGACAGCTAGAAATGAACTAGCGCGAAGTTACAACGTCTGTTTTAAGAAAAAAACCAAGAACCGAGCTCTTGGTTTTTTTGTTTATCTAAGGGGAAAATATTTTGAATAACTTAAGCAGACAGCTCTCTACGAACAATCTCCGCTCCCGCACTTAGCGCATTGAGCTTAGCGGTTGATACTTCACGAGACAAAGGCGCCATACCACAGTTGGTACATGGGTAAAGCTTGTCGGCATCAACGTATTTCAATGCCTCTCGCAGTGTATTCGCCACTTCTTCTGGCGTTTCAATCTCGCTGGTTGCTACATCAATTGCACCAACCATCACTTTCTTACCGCGAATCAACTCAAGCAACTCAATAGGCACTCGCGAGTTATGACACTCAAGCGAGATAATATCGATATTCGACTGCTGCAATTTAGGGAATACTTCTTCGTATTGTCGCCATTCAGTGCCTAGCGTTTGCTTCCAATCCGTGTTCGCTTTGATGCCGTAGCCATAGCAGATATGCACCGCCGTTTCACATTTCAGCCCTTCAATAGCACGCTCTAAACATGCAATGCCCCACTCGTTCACATCATCGAAAAACACATTGAACGCAGGTTCATCAAACTGAATGATGTCGACACCTGCAGCTTCAAGCTCTTTCGCTTCTTGATTGAGAATCTTCGCAAATTCCCAAGCCAGCTTTTCACGGCTACCGTAATGATCATCATAAAGTGTGTCGATCATCGTCATAGGGCCTGGCAGCGCCCACTTTATAGGTTGCTTAGTTTGCTGACGTAAGAACTTGGCATCTTCAACAAACACGGGCTTTGTGCGGCTTACTGGGCCAACCACAGTCGGAACACTTGCTTCATAACGGTTGCGAATAGTCACCGTTTTGCGGTTTTCAAAATCTACGCCGCTTAAATGCTCAATAAAGGTCGTCACAAAATGTTGCCGAGTTTGCTCTCCATCACTGACGATATCAACGCCTGCCAATTCTTGCTCTTGCAAAGCGACGCGTAGCGCATCGCGTTTGCCATCAATCAGTTCTTCACCTTGCAGTTTCCACGGTGACCAAAGTTTTTCTGGTTCGGCCAGCCAAGAAGGTTTCGGTAAGCTGCCAGCCGTTGAAGTCGGTAATAGTGTTTTCATCGTCATTCCTTTCTAGATTCTCGTTATCGATTACGCGTAGCTTGCAGACCATTGTTCAAGCACAGATTGATAGGGTTTGATGAAATGCTCCTCGGCAAATTTCCCTTGTTCAACTGCCAGTTGGCTGCGCTCTTCTCGGTCGTAAACGATTTGAGTTAGCGAGTGGTCTAGGTTTTTTAGGTTTGGCTGGTAGCAATTACCGGCAACCGCGTTGGCATTGTAAATCTCAGGTCGGTAAATCTTCTGGAATGTCTCCATCGTGCTTATCGTGCTGATAAGCTCTAGGTTTGAATAATCGTTCAACAAGTCACCGAAGAAGTAGAATGCCAACGGTGCAACGCTGTTTGGCGGCATAAAGTAGCGCACCTGTAAGCCCATCTTCTTGAAGTACTGCTCCGTCAACGAAGATTCGTTCGGCTGATATTCAAAGCCCAAAACAGGATGTTGATTTTCGGTGCGTCGGTATACCTTGTTGTCCGATACGCTCAGACAAATCACTGGCAGCTTTTTGAAATGCTGTTTATAAGACTCAGAATTAACGAAAGCTTTGAACAGTTTGCCATGCAAATCACCGAAGTTCGCTGGGATGCTGAACTGTGGCTGGTTTTTGTTGTGGTCCAACAGCAAAACGCTAAAGTCGTAATCACGAACGTATGAAGAGAAGTTATTGCCCACAATGCCTTCGATGCGCTCGTTAGTGTTGTGATCAACAATGTTAGTTTTGAGCACTTCAATCGATGGGAATGCTTCTCCACTACCTTGGATATCCATATCAACAGAGATGATTTCAAGTTCAACTGAGTAGCGGTCACCTTGCGCGTTATCCCAATATGCCAACGCATTAAAACGATTATCGATCATTCGGAGCGCATTGCGCAGATTCTCTCGGCGGTAGTTTCCGCGAGCCAGATTAGCAAAGTTGGTAGTGATTCGCGTGTTGTCTGATGGTTGGTAATTCTCATCAAAGCGAATGCTTTTGATAGCAAATGTGAAATCGTTATTCATCGTGAGTTGGTATCCTATTTCCTTAGATAAAGCAGACTTTTCCTAACTCTGTGCATGGGGACATTTTTTGTTTTTTGGTTTTCCCAATCGTTAGGTTGCACAGCACTTACGACGAACGGTTCGTACAAAAAACGACCGTCGCAGTGCCTAACACCAGAGCAGTCCTTTTTTTATACTTGCTTCACGAGTTGAGTAATATTGGTATTGTTTCACATTGAACATGAAGGAAATTCATAGTGGCAGTTCCAACCCTGAGAGAGCTATCGTAGATACTGTTTTTCATTGACACCAATACACGTAACTTGGCGAGCATATTGCCAATATGTGTAATTAAGAAACGGATAAGAGATTAGCAGTACGTAAACCAGTTTAAGCCGAGAAAACGCATTGTATGAACAAGGCACCAACTGGAATATAGGACAGCGTAACTTAAATAGCACTTTTCACACTCCATCGTTTATTCAAGCATTCGTTTAATTAGAAGTACGTTACATTTTATATTCTCGAAACATGATTATTTAATAATCTTATTTATTTCTTTTTCTATCTTTACCATCTTAAACGTAAAGTTTAATTTCCTGCTGTAAAAGCACATATAACTTCATACACGAACATGGCAACTTCATTGACGGACTTTATCACTAAACTATTACATTAAGCTCTAAAAAAATAATAACAAAAAAAAACATAAACCACTGTTTTAATTTGAATTAAACCCATAAACCCGAGATAACCACATAACGATACTTTACTTAATTTGGTATAACAAAAACCCTAAAAATAACATGGCTAACATTTATAAAATTCACTTTTATCAATAGAAAATCTCAACAAAACATTAGAAAATTAAAATTAAGCAATAACTTAAAAAGACAAGACTTAATAACCAAATTCTTATTTATTATAGTTGAGTGGTGAATTTAAAAACTATGAGACATTAATCCCACGAATCTATCCTTTTTCTTTTTTTAATAAAAAACAAGATGCACTATTTCACCGCTCATTTATTGAGCTTGAATTTATAACCTGTCCATAATTATAAAGTGCCCATCAAGATGGTTTAAAACAAAAGTCTTTATGGGCTGACTAATAGGAAAAAATAATGGAAAAACAGCATCTTTCCGCGAGTATTATCGCACTCGCTTTACTTGGTTCTTTAGCACCAGCACATGCTGAAGATACATTGAAATCTTACACTTCGACATTGCTTCAGCTTGATGATGGTGATGCACGCTCGAAAAAAATCCGCTTAATTTATTCTTTAGAAAATGTCTGGAACCAATCTTTGCTACCAAATGGCGCTAAAGAAGCCAAGTTGATCCTAAATGGCGGTTCTGGCTTCGACATGACTAATGTTCCAAACAAAGAACAAATCTATGGTTTTGCCACTGGGGGAGATTACCGTTACACCGTTCCAACGGCTTTTAAGCTGGCACTGAGCTATTTAAATGGCGCCCCTTTACGCCACATGAGCCATGCTCCAGAAAACACCATTGCAACGGCATCTGTCAGTGAGCCTCTAGATTTTAACCTTGGATTCAGTGCTTCTACTTCTCCAAATATTAGTGGGGAAATCTCCTGGAGCAACCGTGTAACGTACGACCAGCCCGAGTTTCAAACGGTCGCCGATTTTAACCAAGCTAACGAAAGCATTAATTGGTTAATTGAAAACAAGACTATCCGCCATAATACGCCAGCTAAAGACTGGTTATTGTATCGTTGGACCAGTTGTGACATGGGTAATTTGATTGATTACAATGAGTTACCTGTCGTTATGCGTTCAGATTTTAAACCACAAGTCGGCGTCGTATATAGAAAAAATGACATTCAAGATGGCCTAGATACATCAGAGGTCAAGCTGGTTGCTGGTTGGCGAAAAACCAATTACTACTTTGGTCGCGACTGGTGTAGCTGGTATACCACTCCAGAAAATACCTGGAAGAAAAATCGTGATAGCAGTCAATGGACAGAGACTAGCCGAGCCGTAACTATCTCTTGGAATGACGATCTCTACCACTAACTTATTAGCCTGCGGCCACGGAATAAATAAGTGGCCGCCGTATTTACTAATGAAATAAACGGTAAGACATGACACATGACAAGTAACAAAAAACTCTTGACTGGATCGGTGCTGGCACTTGGTGCAGTACTCGCCATATTTCTGATTAATTCAAATAACAAGAATGCCCAGACCGAACCTGTTGCAAGCCTTGACGAGCAAATCAAGACAGAAGACGCTGCTACAATAAGTGTAACGCCTCCTGAGAGCGATGCTGCTCAAAAGGTGGTTACCACTCCAACACCACAAAGTGGCAATGATGATACTTCCGACGTCATTCCAGCTACACCTTGGATATCTGCCCCATTAAATGAACTGAGCAATGAACTGTACGATTTTATTGAAGCTGAACAGGTAAGTTACATCAGTACGACCGACTATCCATTCGACGAGCAAAAGCAAAAACAATTGCGAACATTAGCTAGGCAAGGGGTTCCTATCTTGTTTGACAATACGGAGTCATCCTATTTGGATAGCTACGGTGTCAGCGAAACCAAAGTCGTATCAGAGTATTTTGGTACGGCGTCTGAAGGTGATGTCATCATCGCTACCGGAGTACAGAATGCAGATGGCAGCATTCATTATCTAGTTTTGCCTTTGAAGAGCAAAGATCTCAACGATAACAGTAAATTGATTGAGGACACTAAGCTCGCAATCACTCTACTTAAAGAACAAAAGCATGACTTGATAAAAGAGAGACAAAACGAACATCGCGAATAAAAAGTAAAGGGAGATAGCCTCTGTATCGCTATTTCCCTTAAAACTCAGTTCTCAATTAAGAAAAGCTCAACTCTCCCTACTTACCGGCACCCTATCCGAAATTACCTTGCCGTCTTTGATGGTGATGATGCGTTTAGTGCGCTCTGCCAGAGCGTTATCGTGCGTCACGATGATCAATGTTCTACCTTCGGCGTGGAGTTGGTTGAACAAAGCTTCAATCTCTGCGCCGGATTTTGAATCCAATGCACCCGTTGGTTCATCCGCTAAGATGATTTGCGGATCGTTGACCAAGGCTCTTGCAATCGCAACTCTCTGCTTTTGACCACCAGAAAGCTGGTTTGGTTTATGGTCTAAACGATCCCCTAGCCCGACTTGCTCTAGCAATTTAGCTGCGCGCTGGCGACGTTCTTTGGCTTTGATGCCAGAGTAAACCAACGGCAGCGCCACGTTATCAAGCGCCGTCGCGTATTCCAATAAGTTAAAGCTTTGGAAGACAAACCCGATCTTTTGGTTACGAATGCTAGCCAGCTCATTCGCACTTAAACTTGCGACGCTTTGGCCGCCAAGTTGGTACTCGCCATCGGTGGGCTTATCTAAACAGCCGAGCATGTTCATCAACGTTGATTTACCCGAACCGGACGGGCCAAGAATCGAAAGAAACTCGCCTTGATTGATGGTTAAGTCAACGCCGTCTAACGCGCGAACTTCCGCCTCCCCGCTTGAGTAGTATTTACAGATGTTGGTCAGCTCAACAAGCGGCTTGTTCGACATGTTCTCTCCAGAGTTATTATTGTTATTCACTTTGTAGCGCCTCCAACGGGCTGACTTTTGCGGCTCGGTTTGCAGGTAACCATGCAGATGCCACACCTATGATCACTAAGGTGAGGATGACAATCGCGACAACGACCCACGACAACTCAGGGACAGGTTTACCCAGTTGTTCATAAAAGGCATTGCCCTCTAAAGGAATGGAACTGATGGCAGACACCAGCGCGTACGTCACGGCTAATCCAAGCGCGCCCCCCATCATCATTGTCAATAAAGACTGCACTAAATAGTGCATGCGAATGGCCGTTGGGGTTGCACCGACCGCCATGCGCACGCCGATATCACGCGTAGATCGCTTTACGGTGGCATACATCACATTGGCGATGCCAACGCCAGCAACAGCTAACGTCACGAAGCCGATAATGCCAAGAAAACTCTGCAAACCTATCAGAAACTGCTGCATACTCTTTTGTTTAAGGAACATATCATCGACTTGGACGACCTGTTCATCACTGACACTTGCCCCGTGCTTACGGGCAATCACTTGCCTGATCGTCTTTGCTAAGGCTTCTCGGTCTACATCGGCTTGTGGTTGCACATTGATGCCACCAATTTCACCGTTGACATGAAATCGCTTCCACGTCGCTAACGGCACAAAGCTGGAATAGTTGATAAGATCCCCCAGTTCTATTTGGGCGCTGTTTTTCTCCAATACGCCCACAACGGTGAACTGCTCATTGCCGATTTTTACCTTTTGCCCCACAGGGTTGACTTGCAATGTGACTGTCGCAAACCAACTAAAGTCCTCATTCGGGTTGAATAAGTCGGCTGCCAGTTCATAACCCAGTACAACGACTTTGCGCGTCTCTTTTTGATCGAGTGGATTTAACCATCGCCCCCCCGCCATCGGCACCAAATTGGTCATGGATTGAAACTCGCTCGTGACCGCTAACGGTTCTTGCCACGAGCTTCTGTCACCAACGGTGATGCGCTCTTTCCACTTCGCAGTTGGCGCAACGCTTTTTACATCGGGTAACGCTCGAACGACCTCTGAATCGTCCATTTTTAATGTCAGAAACTTACCTTGGTGAAAAGCACCGTGGTCGACGGTGGCCATCCCTCCGGTCAAATAGATCAAGTTGCCGTTACCATTTTGTGCGGTTTTCAATACGCCCTGACGAATGCCCTCACCTACCGCCAACATAGCAGCGATACAGAGGGTCGCCCACGCTACAGCCAGAATAGTCAAACCCAATCTCAGCTTTTCTGCGGCCATTTCTTGGAAAATTTGTCTCAATGGTAACAACATGACTAGGCCCTCGCACTCAAAGCAATGACTGGCGTGAGACGCGATGCTCGCCTTGCTGGGAAATACGATGCCATCAATGCCAAGATAAGTGTCACAAGTAAAGACCAAGCAATGGAATCTGGCGTGATCACAGGCAAACCAATCCATTCCGGTAATGCCATGCTGCTTAAGACAGATACCACGGCATACGAAAACATCAGACCTAATGCCGTGCCCACGGCTACCAAAATAAGCCCCTCAAGAATAAACTGACTGAGTATGGATTTTTGAGTCGCCCCGATCGCCAAACGCACACCGATTTCACGCGTGCGCTCCGTGACAGATAAAAACATGATGTTGGCAACGCCAAGCGCACCGACCGCCATGGTCATCGCGCCGCTCGCTCCGAGAAAAATCTGAATGCCACGTAAAATTCCACTGATGACCGCCGCACCTTCACTAAAATCGGGTAATTCGACCGCATCTTTATCACTTGGGTCAAAATGAAGCTGCTTGGCGAAAAAGTTCACGATATTTTGTCGAAACGACGGTGCATCCATCCCATCTCTCGGCTTCATCAATACCATCCAAGGTTTCGCATCCCACAAATCGCGGTACGTTGTTTGAGGAATGAAAACCGTGCGGCTATCGCCGAATGAAATGCCAGTGTCCTCACCAACGGTTATCCCAATCACCAAAAACGGAATGCCGTTGACTTTGAGCCTATCCCCGATTTGGATTCCGCCCATTTGCGCAATTTGATCGCCTAACACTGCCACGCGAGTGTGGTTTTTCATATCACTTGGTGACAGGTTTCTCGAACCGGATTGCAGCTTGCGTTGCATTAAAGGAAAGTAAGACGTATCAATACCGCTGACCGTACTCGATAAGTTCTGTCCTTTGAGATTGGTGATATTCGCATCCCATTTGGCGTAAACGCTCGACGCCTGTTGCACGAAGCCCGACTGTTTGATCATGTCGACTTTTTCTTGTGGAATATCAATTTGTCGTCTTGAAGGTAACCCTTGCCACGGTTTACTGGTACTCGACGGAAACACCACTTGCACATTGTTGATCATAAAGGAAAACGACTGGGTCTGATGGCGATAAAAGCCTTCGCCAAGTGCGATTAACACCACCACAGAGATCACGCCCCAAGCAATCGCGATAATGGCCAGCACGCTCTTCATGCGGTGCGCCATCAACGTTTGCCAAGTTTGTTGCAATAGACTGCTCATGAATGAAAAGCTCGAGAGATCAACGCCATGGTATCGTCATCGAGTTTCCCTGCGGTTTGCAGTAAGCCGATTCTCTTACGCCAGTAGCTGTACAAGTTGGTTTGCAGACTGTTTTTCGCCTCAAACAAGCTGTTGTGTGCACTGATAACTTCCGACACTTCAAGCAGACCAGCGTCGTAAAGTTTCTCTTTGCTTTGCAACACTCTGGCGCGCGACTCAACCAGCTCGTTCGCTATCAAAACTTGATTCCAGTTGATATCGACCTGAGTAAACTGCTGAATAACTCGTTTCTGAATATCAATTTCCACTCTACGCATATCTTGCTTGGCGCTTAAAATGTTCAACGATGCTTCGTCCACTTTCGCTCGCACTGCACCATTGAGGTCAATCGGCAAACTCAAACTAATCCCAGCGTTAAACTCGCCGTTTGAACGATTGTCACCATCGCTGTAGCCCACACTGCCTTTGACGGTCGGGTAGTATCCACCTTTAGCTGAATCTTTCGCGAACTCGCTCGCTTTCACCATCTGCGCCGCCACCAACAGCTCTGGACTGCTGTCTTTCGCCAGTTTTAGCCATTGCTCCTGAGAGTCCACCAGCATCGGCGGCTGAATCAAAGAATCCGTTCGAATTTGGTCGACACTCTCCGGCATTTGATTGATTAACGCCGCAAGCTCTGCTTTTTTCACTTCGAGATCGGCTTTCGCATTGAGGATACTTGCTTGCTCAGAGACTTGATTCGCTCGCATCTCTTCAACATCAACCGACTTCACTTTGCCTGCTCGATAGCGTTTCTCGATGATGTTGAGAAGTTCTTTCCCCTCCTCCAGCTTGGACTGCGCCAATTTGAGGTCGCCCAGTGCGCTTGCCACATCTAGGTAAGCGGTGAGCAACTTTTGCGCAAGCTCGTTATGCGCTTGAGATAACTCTAACTGTACTTTGAGATAATTGGCATTCGCTTGATCCAGTTCCGACCACAAACTGCTATCCCAAATAGTTTGAGTTAAGGTAGCGCCGTAACTGTTGGAATGGCTTGAGGACTCATTCCAATCCGCTGACGCACTGGCACTTAAGCCCGGCAATAACGCACTGCGGTTACTCTGTACGCCAACCTCGCCAAGCTGGACGCCGATTTTCGCTTTTTCGTAATTTGGATCGTTCTGCTTTGCTTGTTGCCAAGCTTGTTCAATAGAAATTGCGTAGGTCGGCAAACTGAGCGTGGCAGCCAACAATGCAAAGGCGATTGTTGATCGTTGCAGCTTAACCATGCGCCGCTCCCATCATGCTGTTGTCGATAACCTCTTCATCAAGCTCCACGCCGTCAAGCACTTCGACATTGATGCCATCTGACAGACCGAGTTTCACAGGTTGTTTATGAAACCCTTGTTCTGAGCTGTCGGGGATCAGAACATTCGGTGCGTCACCATCAAATTGCAGAGCGCGCTCCGGTAGAGTGAGCACGTTTTCAGACTTCTTCAGAATGATTTGAGCCGTCGATGAAAAACCAGAACGAAGCAACACATCTTGTGGGATCTTGAGTTCTCCCACTTCAACCTCAAAACCGTTATCAAAACTTTTTGCAGAAGCATTGCCCTCTGGTGAGTTAAGGTTCTCAGATTGAATCGCCACTTTGGTTAGCACACCAGAAATCGCCACATCAGGATAAGGCGCAACCGTCAACATAACGGGCATTCCCGGAGACAACTGCGCAGCATCATGCTCACTGACGCTACCTTTAAAAATCAGACTGTTCATGTCGGCCAATGACATCATTTCAGTCGCGGCTTGGCTTGATTGAGTCGAGATGATCGGCTCTCCGACCTCAACTTTCTGGTTGAGTACCGTGCCATCAATTGGCGCGTAGATCGTCGACGTTAAACGCGCATCACCGATAGACGCCTCACCACTGCGGATGAGTTCGAGATTCTGGCGCTTTTGCAATACGTCCGCTTGCGCAGATTTGACTGCCGAGCGCGCACTTACGTATTCGTCGTAGTTACTTGGAATAATGTCCTGCTTGACCAAGCTTTCTAAGTTGGACTGTTTTTGTTTGGCGGATTCCAGATCGGCTTCGCTACGCATGAGTTCTGCCGATGCATCCGTTAATGCTTGGGGTGTTGGGTTTGGACGCACTTTGATCAGCGGCTGGCCTTGCTTCACCTTTTCACCAACTTTCGCATAAATTTCACCGACGATACCGTCGATTTGTGACTTGATAGACACGGAGTGTGCAGGGACAATTTTACCAACAGCCACCGCTTGTTTTTCAATCGTGCCTTTTTCCACAATCAATGTAGGCAGCAATTCTGGTTGAGCAGCAGATTGGAGATAGAAGTACGTACCACCGCCGAGCAGCGCAATGCTCACTGCGGAGACAAGCCAACGTTTCGTCATTATTTATTCCAACAATTATTGGGTAGTCTAATGACTACTCCTAAAACACAAAGTTGAAGGAATAATATCCTGCTTTAATAGCGGTTTGGTTGTCACAGTTGGTATGGTTTTGTCAGTCACCTCTGACAATCAAAGACTAAAAAAATCTCGAGGAATCATTCAGCGAAGACGCTGTCTACGATGGCGACTGACAAGATCTGTAACCGCTCGTTTCAACCGCTATCAATTTCATTCTGAACAATGTGCAAAATGGCGCAGTTCGATATCCTCCAATTGCATATCCATACAGTCTTGCGCCTCACGTCCTAGAGCAGGAAAAACTGCATGCGCTTTTAAAATGCCTTGGCTGATAAAGCCGCATTTCTCCAACACACGGATACTCGCGTGGTTGCCAATATGCGGGGCGGTGCGAATGCGCGTTATACCCAAGCTTTGCAGGTAGACAACGCCAAGTTTGCAGGCTTGGGTTGCATAGCCTTTTCCCCGATAGCGAGCAGAAATACCAAAATGGATTTCACTGCTGTCTTGCTCAGGTATCAGCACCAGACAACCAATAGGAGTTTGAGAAGTGAGTTCTTCAATAGCGAAGACTAATAGATTGGGAGACTTTTGATCATATTGAGCACGCCATCTTTCGATAGCTTCAAGGGTTTGATTAACATTTTGGTGGACTTGGCGATTGAGGAAGCGGCATGCTTGCTCATCGCCTAAATAGTTTTCAAACAGGGGAGCAGCGTCTGTTGTTTTGAGGTATCTGATTGCCACTTGTTGAGATTCAACTCTCATCATGATTTAGCTCTGATAAACATTCGGTTTCCAGATTTGCATAAAGTTTTCTACTGGAGCAATAGGAGTGAACCCAAACTGTTCGTACAACCCATGAGCATCGCGGGTTGCAAGCATCATACGGCGTAAGCCTTGTAGTTCTGGATGAGCAACAATTTCTGAGATCAACCACTTACTGATGCCTTTACCACGGTGTACCTCCATAACAAACACATCGGCAAGGTACGCAAACGTGGTACGATCGGTAATTAACCGAGCAAAAGCAACGAGTTGATTTTCATCATCCAAAACCGCGAAACAGAACGAATGGCGCAATGACTTCTCAAGGCGTTCTCTTGGAATGCCCTTTCCCCAGTAACTGTTTGAAATGAACTCGTAGATAACGTCTAAATCCATGTCATCTAACGACGTAGTAATTTGAAATCCTTGCATTGTATCCCTCAACATTGATTTAGATTTTCTTAGCCACACAGACAAGCGAGTTGGCATTCGCCTCAAATGCTTGCGCTGACCAAGACTGGTACTTCTCTATGATTCTGAATCCCGCTTGTTCAAGGAAAACCTCTATGTCTTCCAGCGGACGATATTTTAAATCAATGCTGGAATACTCAATCGTTCCACCTTCAAAATGGCGCTCTTTCTTCAAATACAGGATGGATGTTTGCAAGTCATACTCGGCCTTCATACCTAAATAATTCACTTCACCATAAGTTGGAGAAACATAGGTTTGCCACAGTGCCATCTCATTATCCAGTTCTAGATTCTCTGGCGTTGGTAACCGCGTATCGAAGACAAATCGCCCACCTTTTTCGAGGTGTCTTGATATTGAGCTCAGTGCACCTGCTAGCATCTCATCACTTAAAAAGGCTTGGAATGCATTCCCTGTCATTATGGCTAGGTCAAACTTCTTACCTAACGAAAACTGGGTTGCGTCGAGATGAAGAAAACGCAAGTTACTCCTGCTTTTGGCTTTGTCCTTTGCGTGTTTGAGCATCCCTTCAGAAATATCAATGCCAATGGCTTCGTTGAGTTGCTCAGAGACTGGAATCGTGACAATGCCGGAACCACAACAGACATCCAGTACACTTCGAGCATTGGTTTCTTCGATTAACCTTGTGATAAAAGCAATGTCGTGATGGTAATGCTGGTCGTATTGAGCATCGTATTCAATGCCAGACCCGAATTCGGTTAAATCTTGTGTTTTCAAAAACAATCCTTGTTTGTTACTTATTTCAGCGGTGTGACTTTTTCAGCTCTAGCATCAAGTATCGACACACATAACCAACACCAGATACGTAACCAATCACATTTTCTAGGGAAACCACTTCCAACCCCGCTTGCTGACAGAGTTGCTCAACTTCACTTTCGGTATATGCCGTATGCACGACCGATCCACTATAAGTATTTCGAGGCAAATCTTGTCCATCCGGATCGTGGTATTGAAAGCTGATAAAACATCGTCCATTCGCAGTTAGCTTATGCGAAATGCACTCCAGAAGTTGTTGAGGCTCTGCTAGAAACTCAGTAAAACCAAGTGCGGTGATAAGGTCGAAGGTTTGTTCAAACAAAGGGGAAAATGGCTCATCGAGATTATGAACCGCGACGCTTTGATAGAGGTTAGTTTGGCGCGCTTTATCAACCATTTTGGACGAGATGTCTAAGCCATGGATGGCGAGTTCTGGATAGTGACTTTTTACGACATGGCCGATACTGCCAGTCGCACAGGCTAGGTCGAGAACCGAGCCTTGCTCGATGGGAAAGGTTTTTAACTTCTCAGAAATCCAACGTGGACCGACGTAGTGACTGTCATCCACCAACTTTTGATAGCGATCCGACACATCATCATACATTTTTGCTACGTTCATCGTTTCCTCCTTGATAACCAGAACGATGCTCGAATGTAGCACGCAATAAGCATCTAGACACTTATTGGTTAACTAGTTCTTTATGGTATGTGACCGACTGGTTGTTTAGGACAACAAAAAAATCCGATACTCAATATTTTGAATATCGGATTTTTATAGCGTTATCGAGCTAACCAAATTCTCGCTAGTATTCCTATCGGAGTGGTAACGCCAGTTGTGACAGAGGAAATTTCACCATTTCTTAAAACATAAATGGTTGGGGTCACGCTAATTTTCCATTCACGCATAATATCGCTTGAAGGATCGTTTATGTTTTCAAAACGATATTCTTTTGCCTGCATAAACTGCGCCACACGCTCATTTGGCCCTGATGAGCCAGAAACACCAACTACGGCATAGTCATCACTCAGCCAGCTCACGCTTGGACTTACAAATTTACAAGCGGGACACCAAGTCGCCCAAAAGTAAACAACGACAGGTTGTTCATGACTTTGTGCGATTGCATCGAAGTATTCACCATCGCTCAATACGGAGCTCAATACGGAGCTCAATACGGAGCTCAATGGTGGTGCCTCCTGTTTGGGAATATCTTTGGTGCGATACCAATCCATCGCGATAGAAATAACGGTGACAATGAGCACCATCTGTACGATTTGAACGAGCCAATACCGGACTGTTCTACGCTGCTTTGTCGAACTCATTGAATGGATCCCCCACTCGCTTGTTTCACCGCGCTTAAAACAACATCATCAGTCAGAATCACAGGTAACGGGATACCTTGTGGCGCCGCCGGGCCATAGACGATGTTAAACGGCACACCGTAACGCCCATTAGCTCGTAAAAAGTCCGTTACCGAGCCGTCCGGATGCGTCCAATCCCCTTTTAACGTCGCCACATTAGGGCTTTGCAGCAATGAGTAGACAGGATCTTGCCAGATCACGCCGATCTTGTTCGCTTTACACGTGACACACCAATCCGCAGTCACATCCACAAACACCACTCGCCCATTATTGACGTGCTCTTCAATCGCTGAATTAGAAAGCTTTTGCCAAGCTAGATCATCCGGAAGTGGCGTTGCCCATTGGTCAGCAGTGACACTGCCAAGTAGTAAGCCGCCAGCTATTAACACTAACGATGCGGTCCCTGATACAGCAAGTGCTTTCTCACCATACACACGCTTAATTCTTGCCATCATGACGACAAAAGCAACCACAGCGATGAGTGCAATCCATAACATCGGTACATGATTTGCCATTAATGAAAGTAGCCAAACGCTGGTTGCCAACATCATTATGCCAAACACGATCTTAACGACATTCATCCACGAGCCAGGCTTTGGTAGTTTCAGCGCGATATTTGGAAACACAGCGACTAAGAGCCAAGGCAGTGCCATACCCAATGCTAATGCTGTAAAAGTTGCAAATAACGTTAATACGTCGGCACCCAAGGCAAACGCCACGGCCGTTCCTAGAAAAGGCGCGGAGCAAGGCGTCGCAAGCAATGTGGCAAACATACCTTGAACATAGTGACCAACTAGGGAGTTATCACCTTTCGAGGCCAGCCATGTATTGGTACCCGATGATAGACGGACTTCAAACAGCCCCAGCATATTGGCCCCAAACAAAGTGGTGACCAACACCATCAAACCTAAGAACCAAGGGCTTTGAAATTGCACGCCCCAGCCAATGGCATTACCTGTTAGCTTAAGCACCAAAATAAAACCAGCGAGAATCCAGAACGACGTTAATATACCAAGTGACGAGGCAACAAACTGAGCGCGAATTTGACGACGCTCGATACCTTGAGCGGCAACAATACTACTTAGCTTCATCCCCAAAACCGGAAGAACGCAAGGCATAATGTTAAGAATTAAACCGCCGAGCAACGCGAATAGAAAAACACTCGTTAGAGACGTGCTCGGCAACGGTTCAACTATTGCCTCAGCAGTTGCTTGAGTGGTTTCTTCTGCTAGTAAATTGGTGTCTTTGATGGTCACAAACAGCGACTGACCATCTAACTCCACATCGCCCAGCCAAGTATCAACGATATAGCTCGCGGTGACGATGTTTCCTTCTTGATACATTCCTTCAAGCTTGAAGCTATAGTCTCGCGTTGCTTCATCGACACCATCCACCAGCACTTGTGGTTGTTGCCAACCCTGACTGTTCTGTAGCTTGATTTGTAGTTTCGATTGGTTCGCATCCCAACTCGCCTGAGTAACATCAATAAACGGCGATGGCTGCGGCACGTTACTCACTGCTTGAGCGTAACTGAACATCACGCCTTCATCGACTGTTAGATCAGAAGGCAAGAACGTCAATTGAATTTGATAGTCGGTCAGCACACAAATCGTCGTACAAGAAGAAAGTGTCAGTACCGCATCAATCGTGACAGGTCTGGACATGTCTTCGACGTGCAGCGTCATGGGGAACAAAGTATCGCCTTTATACCCAAGAGTCTCGATACCTAACAGTTCGAATTTTTGTGGGTGCGGCCATTGCCAATCCACTTTGGATAAATTTTGTGAATTTTGCCAATCAATAGATGGTGCTACGCCGCCCTCACCAGGTGAACGCCAGTAAGTTTTCCAGTCTCCGGTTAACTTGACATCCAAATAACCTGTAAGTGTTTTGGCTTGCGGATCTTGTTGACCAGTGAGCACAAAGCGCGTTTGCACTGGAGGATGTTGTGGGTTGGTTAGCCAACCTGTATCAGTAGTTTGAGCTGAAATACTCAGAGAGAGCAAACTCAAAGCAAGCGTCATAAAAAACATGAACGCAAACTGAGTCAGTTTAGTAATTTGATTCATAGTGATTCCTAGTTAAAAGACAAAGGTGCTAAATAACTGACGCTAGTGGTCAGAAAGCACGCTTTTATTCTCGGAACACACAGAAAGTCAGATGGACTCGATACTTACGGCCTATCGGTTCCGTCCAATGTTGCGCACCAATATAGGCACTGCACAACCAAATTGCCGAAGCAAAAAGACCGACAAACAGAACAACAATAAATACATCGAGTTGATGTTGAGAAAACTGAATTAACTTTTCAGACAATTCGCACTTGCTGGTTTCTTTAGTATCAATCGACTTGACGCTCGAACGCTCATCAGCAAGTGAAACCGCGGGCGATTCCGCCTCATATTTCATAGAGCATGACGATGCAAAGCCTGAATTTTGCATCAGACACACAACGACCACCCAGCCAATAATCGCCAGTAGCCATTTTGCCCGCTTATGTGGCGTGTGATGTCGTTTAGTCAACAAACTCATAAGAATTCAGATAAAGTAAGAACGAAGAAGATAATACGCGAGTCGTCATAAAGCTCAAGTTGTATCCTCTAAATAGCCTTAAGAGGCTTCACTCGGTAAGCTTTAATCTAGCTTGCCATAAATATATGCCAACTCTGCGACGGTTTTTGCCGAGAACTTCTTCAATAGATTAGCTCGGTGTACTTCAACCGTTCGCATTGCTATGCAAAGTTCGTCAGCAATACGAATGTTGCGCTTTCCTTCAATAATCAAACGTAAAATGTCTTTTTCTCTAGGTGTGAGCGATTCATAAGCCGATTTAGCTGCTGCCATATCGAGGTTTGTGGCAGACTGCGCCTGTCCCTGCAAAATGGCTCGTGCCAGTTCATCGCCTTTGACTGGTTTTTGGAAGAAATTGACCGCCCCAGCTTGCAATGCATCGACCGCCATCGGAACATCACCATGCCCTGTCAGATAAATAACGGCTAGCGGGCTGTTGGCTTGATTTAAAATTTGGTGCACTTGCTGGCCACGAAGGTTGGGCATTCGGCTATCAAGGATCACGCATCCGGCCTGATGAATGTTCACTTTATCGAGAAAAGATTGCCCATCAGCAAAAGTCGTCACGTTGAAGTCATGCTCTTCCAACATAAAAGCGAGCGAGTCACGCACCGATTCATCATCATCGACTACAAAAACAGGTAGCTGCTTTTCACCGCTGCTCATTGAGTGCTCCTATGCCTAGTTCAGATTAGTTTTGATATGGAAACACAAGCTCAACCAAACAACCATGTGGTGCTATCGAGCTGATGACAAACTCGCCACCATGCATTTCCATCACATCGCGACAAATGGCTAACCCCAGCCCAAGCCCTTCTTCTTTGCTACTCACAAACGCTTGAGTCGGATTCTCTTGCTGCAACCCTGTACCATTGTCTAACACTCGAATAGAGAGTTGACTGATTTGGTAATCGCAATGCAGGGCAATTTTACCTTGATAACCTGATGAGTGATATTTCTCTTGGAACAAAGTACACGCATCAATCGCGTTGCTGATCACATTAACTAAAACCTGTTGTACGCCAACTGCATCGACAAGTAATGGACGAATGTTCCCTTCTGTACTGGCCACAATAGAAATGTTTTGCTTCTGCATTCGAAAATGGAGTAACTCAATCGTGTCATCAATGAGTACTTGAAGATCGCACGACGTTTTGTCGACACTGCGCTTACGAATCAACGTTCTTAATCGCTGAATAATTGTATCGGCTCTTTCAACTTGGCCCTGTATTTTCTCAAGTACAGGGACAATATCTTCATGAGGGCGCTTTTTGGCCAAGCGAAGTAAACCGCCTTCACTATAGTTGCGAATGGCTGCCAGTGGCTGATTGAGTTCATGAGCAAGACTAGTGCCGATTTCTCCGACAATCGCGACCCTTTGTGAATGTTCTAACTGTTCACTTTTCTCTTTTAATCGTAACGATGTCTGCTCCAACGCTTGCTTACTCTTGCTAAATCGATACTCAAGCCAAAAGTGGTACGCGTTCAACACAATCACAAACATGAACAGCGCCCATGCCCACTCTTGATGACTACGCAGCCAGCGTAGAGCCTCACTCCACCAAGGTTGTTGCAACGGATGGAGATCCAACGCCTGATAAAGTTTGTCGATGCTCAGCAAGCTGACGGGGGACGTCCAACCTGACGCGCCTGCCGCAATAACCGCAGGGTGTTCAGGTGGCATCGCTAACAATACTTGCGCAATCTGTTTGGCAATCTGAGCTGAGCCGCGCTCTGTTTTGGCAAATGACCAGTTAGGATAAAGCGGTGTGGAAACAGCGCATAACGAGCGCTCGTTCGGCTGTTGATTTAAAACTCGGTAATTACCCGGTTGTAAAAGCCCTTCACTTAACATCTGTTCCAATAAACAAGCGGGGACGACGGCCGCTTCCACATTACCATCACGTAATTGATACAGGTTGGCATCAATAGGAAAACCAAGATAGCGGACATCAGAAAAGAAATCGTTTGGATTAAGCCCCATTTTGACTATTTGATAGCGCATCGTTAGATAACCACCAAACGCTTTTTCTGATACCGCCGCAACGGGACGTCCTGAGACATCTTGCACCGTTTGATAACTTGAATTGGCTCGAACCACCAGCGCCGAACCAATGCCGTAATTCGAGTTTTGTGGTGCTCTGCTGGTTAGCGTTGCCATCCACGACAGCGCGTATTGCCTGCCCAATCGCACTGCCTGACCTGGGTTGGTTAAGATGAAATCTATCTTCTGAAACTTCACCGCTTCGCCCATTTCATCCAAGTTAAGGGGATGAAGGACAAAATGCACATCGGAAATTTGCTGATTGAGCCAATCAATGGTCGGTTGCCATCTCTGCTCAGCATAAAGATGGCCGCGTATCGCTAACACGCCCACTTCGACTTTTTGCTTGACCTGTGGCTGCTCTGCTTTTTGCTCTTGCATTCCTTGCAGATATTCTTGTTCAGAAACAGCGCCCTGAGCCAAAGATGCAAAGGCAACTAAGCAAAGAATCCAAAGCTGAAGCCACAGTGCTTTTTTCATGATGAGTCGAATCGTTCCGTCAAGAGAGTGCGACAAGAATAACAGCTACCTTCCCTAAACCACATTTGTTTTAGATCAAGTTTGATCTGGGTATGTGGAAATCCACAATATAAGCCTCGCAGTGCATTTCTCACAATGGAATCAGTCAATTCAAATACAACAAAAAAGCAGGTGAGTTATGGATTCCACCAAACGTCGCTTTCTCAGCGCGGTCACAGCCGGAGCCGCGTTAATTCCAGTCGCAGGCATTGGCACGGCAACTGCGGGAAACATTATTCGAAATAACCAGTCCGCTGACCGAAAAGGACAAGTCGGGAAGCGTTATGCCATGGTGATAGATTTGCGTAAATGTGTCGGATGCCAGGCTTGCACTGTGGGTTGCAGCATCGAGAACCAAGTGCCTATCGGTCAATTCCGAACCACCGTAAAGCAATACGAAGTTACGTTAGATGATGGCTCTACAGCCACGCGAGAAGCAAAAGCCTTTATGCTACCGCGCCTTTGTAACCACTGCGACAACCCACCTTGCGTGGCAGTGTGTCCGGTTCAAGCAACCTTTCAGCGCGAAGATGGCATTGTCATGGTGGATAACAGTCGCTGCGTAGCGTGTGCGTATTGTGTACAAGCTTGCCCTTACGATGCTCGCTTTATCAATGAAGACACCCTCACCGCAGATAAATGTACCTTCTGTGCTCACCGTCTAGAAAAAGGTCTATTGCCTGCCTGCGTGGAAACCTGTGTTGGCGGAGCACGTGTGATTGGTGATTTGAATGATCCATCAAGTGAAGTCCGCCGCTTAATTACGAAGCACCAAGACGATATCAAAGTGCTAAAACCCAATGAAGGCACCAAGCCTCACGTGTTTTACATCGGCATGGATGAACACTTCACCAGCCACATCGACGGACAACCTGCTATTTACGACCCACAAGGAGATCGCGCATGAACATCACCGAAGTGTTAGTCCAACCTCAAGCGATGGCTTGGCTCCCGTGGGCGGTGCAGTATTTCTTCTACATCGGTTCGGCTTATGCGGCCGCTATTTTATTCCTAATCGCCCTATTATTTGAAAAACACACCAGCCACAGACTGCGCGCTGCACTTGTGCTGACGCTGGCCATTGGCGCCATCGTGGGGCCATTAGCGTTAACTGGCGACCTTCACCAACCGGGACGCGCATGGCATTTTTACGCACACATCACTCCGTGGTCATGGATGTCTTTAGGGTCGCTTTTCTTGCCCGTTTTCACAGGTTTAGCGGTAGTGACTGCATGGCTGTATCTCCGCGAGGATCTGATCAACTTACGTAATCAGCCTGGGAAAGTACTGCCTCTAATTTCAAAGCTGTCACTGGGTGACTGGGCGCTCTCTCGTAGAGTCATGCTTATGGTATCTGCCATCACGGTGCTATCAGGCATCACCATTGCAGTCTACACAGGCGCTGAAATTGCGGTCGTTAAATCGCGCTCTTTATGGCACCAACCCGCGTCGCCGGTTCTTTGGTTTGTCACTGCATTTATGGGCGCGGTCGGATTTTCTCTGCTGATTTGGTTACTGCTGCCTAGCCAATCGAAATCCCTCACTTCTGGTGATAGCAATTTACTCAAGAAGTCACTGGTAACGAGCGGCGTTCTGACGCTGATTCTCCTACCCATTTGGGCATCCAACAATTCCGCATTTTCGCTCTATTCTAGCGAACAATGGATCCACAACATTGCCCTGCTCACTTTTGTCGTTTTAGGTTGTGTTTTGCTCGCTTTCATCTTCTTTCGCGATACCAAAAAGTCCACATCAGCCAGATTTCGTCACGTCATAGTGCTCAGTTTTGTGTCTGCTGCCGCACTGGCAAGTGCATGGCTGATCCGCTGGTTTACCATCATGGAAGTGCAAACCATCGCCAAGTTCGATGCAGGGCTGTATCCATACCAACTCACTATGGATGGAAATGGCTGGATAGGCCTTATCGGCATGCTCGGATTATGGCTTGCACTGGCACTGCTCGGTTCGGAGCTGGTTCAGCCAAAACAAAATATCGAAGTAAAAGCTTCATCACTCACCTTAACTGAACGCTAATCAAAGAGGATTTCATCATGGATAACAAACGCCGTCAGTTTTTGAAATCAGGCATTGCAGTGGGTGGGCTTGGCGCATTCGCTGCGGGTTACGCCACCACCACCAAACATATGGTCGAAGGTGCGCTCGAAGGCACTGCGGGAGAAAAAACGCGTGATATTCACCACGGTAACTCGCTTGAACCAGAGTACACGGTCAACAGCAAAGGCAACCTAATCCCTAATCCAAATCAGCGCGTTGCGCCATCGATGTGCTTTGGTTGTTGGTCACTGTGCGGATTGCGTGTACGCATTGATAACCGCAGCGACGATATTTTGCGTATTACTGGCAACCCATATCACCCACTCTCTCATCAGCAACACATTCCGTTCGAAACGCCAGTCAAAGATGCTTATTTAAGTTTGGCAGGAGAAGCGGGCCTTGACGGTCGTTCAACAGCATGCGCACGTGGCAATGGGATGCTAGAAATTCGCAACAGCCCGTACCGCATTACTCAGCCACTGAAACGAGTTGGAAAACGCGGCGAAGGAAAATGGATTCCGATCAGCTACGAGCAATTGATAGAAGAAATCGTAGAAGGTGGTGATTTATTTGGTGAAGGCCATGTTGATGGTTTACGCGACATTCACGATTTAACAACGCCCGTAGATCCTGAAAACCCAGAATATGGACCGAAAGCCAACCAATTGTTAATGACCAACGCCGGTAACGAAGGCCGAGACGACATATTCAAACGCTTCGCGTTCAACAGCTATGGTACACGTAACTTTGGGCATCACGGCTCTTACTGCGGCTACGCATTTCGTGCTGGCAGCGGCGCATTTATGAACGACTTAGATAAGAACGCACACTTAAAGCCAGATTTTGATAATGCGGAATACATCATCTTCATCGGTATGTCGCCTGCGCAAGCTGGCAACCCTTTTAAGCGTCAGGCGCGCCAACTCGCCAATGCGCGAACAGAAGGTAGCTTGGAATACACCATCATCACGCCAAGTTTGCCTGCGGGTTCATCGAGCTTGGCCGCCGGTGACAACAACCGCTGGATACCAATCAAACCGGGCACCGACTCTGCCCTCGTGCTTGGCATGATCCAGTGGATCATCGAAAACCAACGCTACAACAAAACCTTCTTGGCGCAGCCGGGGGCAAACGCGATGAAGCGAGCCGGCACCGCGCACTGGTGTAATGCCACGCACTTGGTAATCAGCGATGAGCAGCACCCGAGAAACGGCACGTTTTTACGCGCATCTGATCTGAACCTGCCATTTGAGGGCGAAGCGTTGTCTGACTCCGACCCGTACGTCATCGTGGATGAGCAAAGAGGCGAATTTGGTGTTCATACCCAAGCTGAGGAAGCGGCACTGTTTATCGATAAAACGGTTTCGCTTGCATCGGGCGAAGTGCGCGTAAAATCGTCTCTACAAAGACTCAAAGAAGAGGCGTTCAAATACAGCCTTGCGTTCTACAGCCAACAATGTGAAATCCCTGTCGAACAAATTGTTGAACTAGCAAAGCGCTTTACCAGTCACGGAACAAAAGCGGTGGTCGATACCCACGGTGGCAACATGCACACCAATGGGTTCTATAACTCGTTTACCATCATGATGCTCAATGCGTTGATTGGTAACATAAATATGAAAGGCGGCGCGATGGCCAAAGCGGGTGGCTACCCAACTTCCGCTGCGGGTCCTCGTTACGACTTCACCAAATTTGCTGGCAAAGTCGGCCCGAAAGGCGTCTTTTTGTCGCGCAGTAAATTCCCCTACCACAAAACAAGCGAATACAAACGTCGCGTTGAGGCAGGAAAATCCCCTTATCCAACTCGCGCGCCTTGGTATCCGTTTGCCGCGCCACTGCTGACAGAGCACCTATCTGCGGCTATTGATGGTTATCCATACCGCGTTAAAGCGTGGATCAATCACATGGCGAACCCAATGTATGGTGTACCCGGTTTGAAAGCGCTTCTGGAAGACAAGCTTAAAGATCCAAAACAACTCGGTTTGATTGTGTCTGTTGATGCGTTCATTAACGAAACCACCGCATTGTCGGACTATATTGTGCCGGACACGGTCACCTACGAAAGCTGGGGTATGGCAACGCCTTGGCACGACGTTCCGGTGAAAACCGTCACCGCTCGCTGGCCGATTGTGGGAGCGCGAACAGAGAAAACCGCCGATGGTCGTTCAATTTGCTTAGAAAACTTTTTGATTGATGTCGCCAAGAAAATGCAACTAGGCGGCTTTGGTGACAACGCGATTCAAGATGCGCAAGGGAATTGGCACGCCCTCCACAGCGCTGAAGATTTCTACTTACGTTCCGCGGCAAATTTGGCTTATGTGAAAGGCGGGGTGCCTGAAGTTTCGGCAGAAGACATTGCGTGGTCCGGCCTAGAGCGTTTAATGCCAGCCATGCAGAAGACGCTGACAGCGGATGAGATGAAACGTGTGGCGTTTATTTTTGCTCGCGGTGGACGTTTTGAAAATGCAACCGAAGCGTATCAAGGTGAGCAAATGAAGCACAAATGGACACGACCTGTCGCGATATGGAATGAACGTGTCGGCAGCGCAAGAAACACCATGACCGGTGATTTCTACACGGGTTGCCCAACATGGCATCCACAAAAACTGGCCGATGGCACACCAATGGAAGACCAGTTCCCAAGCTCAGAATGGCCTTTCAGCCTAACGAACTTTAAATCCAACATTCACAGTGCGGTATCCAACCTATCGCCAAGGTTGAACTCGATTAAATGCGTAAATCCAGTGTACATCCATCCAATCGATGCCGAGCGCGCAGGCATTAAAACGGGTGATGAGTTTGTTATCGAGACACCATCTGCAAGCACCAAAGCACTTGCGATGATAGTCAGCGGAATTCGCCCTGGCACACTCGGATTTGAACATGGGTTTGGTCATACCGAGCTAGGACAACGCTCGCACTGGATCGGCGATAAACAACAACCCGTAAAAACGCGCAGCCAAGATGGCGTCAATATTAACGACATTGGCTTAATTGACCCTACTCGAGAAGGCAAAGGCGTGTTGTTGGATTGGGTCGTGGGCGCGGCGGCACGTCAGTCCTTGCCGGCCAAAATCCGCAAAGCGTAACGCCGCACGTTAAGACGTCTCTACCACTTAGAGCTGCAGATTTGTGCAGCTCTTCACCACTTTGTTTTTATCGCTTATAGAACAACCAATAAAAACAAATACGGCCATTTACACTTATTAAATATGTGGAAATCCACAATACCTTTCATTATTGACAAGGCCGACAATATCGTCCAAGTGACTACCAAGTAGCACTTAGACATATTAATAAAAATTAAAGTGAGTCAGCATGTCAAAAATTCTTCCAGTGGTGGTGGCCTGTTTATTAGCAACCACTATGGGCGCAAGCGCCTCGTCTATTCCGGAAAAAGCCAGCGTATGTAGCGGTTGTCACGGCCAAGATGGCATGGGACAGCCAAATATCGCGCCGATGATCGCTGGTTTAAACGCGAATTATCTCAACACTCAAATCGAACTATTCCTTAGTGGCGAACGCCAAAATGTGGTCATGCAAGGCATGGCGAAGGAACTCAGCGATCCCGCAGATCGGAAGGAAGTTATGGAGTACTTTGCTAACCTCCCGAGCTATGAGTTCACGAATCCAGAACAACGCGGCGACCAAGCTGATATTCGTAACCCGTATCGTAAATTAATTTTCCAAGGCGATTGGGATAGAAATATTCCAGCTTGCGCAACTTGTCATGGAGCCAGCGGTATGGGCGTCGACAAGTTCCCTCGCCTCGCAAGCCAACATGCTGATTACTTAAAAACGCAATTGATGGCATGGAAAAACGGCACTCGCAGTGGCGACCCGCTCAATATGATGGGGACCATCGCAAAAAATCTCACTGACAAAGAGATCGAAAATCTTGCTTACTACTTTGCCTCATTACGTTACTAGGAGCAGTCATGAAACGTTTCTATTCTTTGTTCGCACTGCCTTTCATTTCTACGCTCGTACTAGCTAACGATCCATTACCGGACCGCCAGAAAGAGCTACCTGCGATAGAAAAAGAAAATCACGGTGAATACTTAAAACCGCGTGATCTCAGCACAATCCCAAACACCGCATTTGGTGAGCAAGTAAAACGCGGTTACTCGCTCTTTGTTAACTCACAACAAATGCGCGGAAAATACGTTGGCAACGAACAAAACTGTGTGAACTGCCATATGGAGGCAGGACGAAAAGCAAACGCTGCGCCACTGTGGGCAGCTTACATGGCATACCCGGCATATCGTAAGAAAAACGATCGCGTAAACAGCTATGCTGACCGTATCCAAGGTTGTTTCGAGTATTCCATGAACGGTAAAGCGCCCACTTACGATTCGACAGAAATTGTTGCCCTTAGTGCTTACGCCTACTGGTTAGCGATGGGCGGCTTGCTTGACAAACATGGTATGGCGGATGAGCCCATTCCAGAACTAGACGCAAAAACGTTGCAAATTGGTGGAAAAGCAAAAGACTTCCCGTTGCCCGAAGCCATCGCACAAGCATTACCAATTGAAAAGCGGGGTAATCTCTCTGGGCGAGGCTACCCAAAAATCGCCGCCCCTGAGCAAGAACCATCAATAGAGCGAGGCGCATTGGTCTACGAAAAGAACTGTGAAACTTGCCATCGCGCCGACGGTTCAGGCATCAAAGACACCAACGACCATTCATACATTCCACCACTTTGGGGCGAATATGCGTATAACTGGGGCGCAGGTATGCACCGGATTAACACTGCAGCCTATTTTATTTACGAAAACATGCCGCTTGGGAAAAGTGTGCAGCTGACAGAGCAAGAAGCTTGGGATGTCGCAGCATACGTCAACAGCCATGAGCGTCCACAAGATCCTCGATTCAAAGGCAATGTCACCGCAAACGCGGAGAAATATCACCAGCACCAAGGCTATTACGGCAAAACGCTCAACGGTACGCAAGTCGGCTCCAATGCCTTTAAGAGCGGAACGGTCAAGTAAAGTACAACTAAGTACCTTAAATAAAATGCTCTTTTTCCCTGCTCAGATTATCTGGGCAGGGTTACTTACCCTTAAAAACAAGTAATTACCCCCCTCCACAGACAAGCAATATCACATTATTTTCGACTTCCAACATACTCATCTTCGCCGTAAAATCTTGTACCAAACGCGACTTCGTTTATGTCTTAGATCTCCCATATCCTCTAATGCCAAAAGTAAGAAACTCGTAAACTCCTGAATCAAAACAAGCGTGCCTAGTGAAAAAAGAGTATTCTTAAAGCAAATGAATCTAAAACCTACCCGATGAGTATTCAACCTAATTCCCGTCAGTTAATTTCATGCGAAGAGTGCGGCCTTGTTGTTCGCATTCCCGATATCGAACAGGGGCAAAAAGCACAATGTCCTCGATGTTCGCATTCGCTGACTAAAGTGAATGCCAAGCCTTACCAAAGCGTGATCGCCATATCATCGGCATGTTTGATCATGTTAGTGCTAAGCATTTCTTTCCCTTTTATGTCGTTCAGCGTGCAAGGGTTGTCGCAAGAAATCACCTTGTTGCACGCTGCCAAAATGCTGGCTGAGTTTCAAAATGTGCTTTTGGGTGTGCTGCTACTCGCAACAGTTATCGTTTTGCCTGCAATCTATGTTGGTCTCGTTCTCTTTCTTCACCTTGAAGCATTAAAAGCACGTAAACATACCCCCTCTAGAAAGCAGCAACGAATGGCAAAAGTTTTATGCCGTCTTCTGTTTCGAGTCGAACCCTGGTTAATGGTGGATGTCTTTTTGATTGGCGTGTTGGTCAGCTTAATTAAAATCGCTTCCCTCGCAGACATAGGAATGGGCACTTCATTCTGGGCGTTTTGTGTATATACCGTTCTGGTAGTCAAATGCATATCAATGGTCGACAAAAGCTGGCTCTGGGGGCACTTTATTCCAGCTATCGAGCTATCTAATGTAAAAGAGGGTGATACGCACCATAACCACAACCATATTGGTTGTCATACGTGTCACCAGCTCAACCCTATTGAAGCTAAAAAACACCAACACTGCATTCGTTGTAAAAGCCCTATTCACAAATACAACCCCGCAGACAACTTACAAAAAGCTTGGGCGCTTTTGTTTGCTTCAGTCATTTTCTATATCCCTGCAAACCTCTACCCTATGATGTACACCGTAAGTCTTGGACATGCAGAAGGTTCGACTATCATGGAGGGGGTAATATTGCTTTGGCATTTAGGTTCTTACCCTATTGCGATGGTAATTTTCTTTGCTAGCGTATTTATTCCAATGGCGAAAATGCTGGCACTCGCGTGGCTGTATTACAATGCGCAAAAAGCGCGATATCTTCCGCACGAAGAGAGTATTTCACGCTTAAAGATCTACCGCATAACTGAGTTTATTGGCCGTTGGTCCATGATCGATATCTTCGTCGTCGCGATCTTAGTTGCACTGGTTCAGCTGCAAAACTTAATGGCGATTTATCCAGGTCCTGCTGCGCTCTCTTTCGCGGCAGTGGTCATTTTTACTATGCTTTCTGCAATGATATTTGACTCACGTTTGTTGTGGCAATTGCCACAAAACGAAGTGCAGGAGCCGATTTCTGACAACTTAAACGAGAAAGCCAAATATGAGTGATGAGAACAACGTAACCGCTCAAATAAAACCGCAAAAGCAGATTTCTGCGATATGGATTGTCCCGATCCTTGCGCTAGCCATGGGAGCGTGGATGCTGTTCCAATATATCAACAGTACAGGCCCACAAATTACTCTCCAACTGCCAACCGCAGATGGGATTGAGGTTGGCAAAACCGAAATCCGAGCATTGAATGTAAAAGTCGGACTGATTACTGAAGTCACTCTCAGTGAAAATTACGATCACATCATCGCTAAGGCACAAATGAACAAGGATGCAGAACGCATGCTGCGAGATGACACCATGTTTTGGGTTGTGAAGCCTCGTATTGGCCGTGATGGCGTTTCAGGTTTAGAGACCTTGCTCTCTGGCGCTTATATCCAACTTCAGCCGGGTAAATCTAAGATAGAGAAAGAGCGCTTTACGGTCTTAGATGTTCCCCCAGTCGCCTCTCCTGATGCAGAGGGGTTACGCCTTGTGTTAACACACCGCGAGGCTGGTAAGCTAGGCGTTGGTGACCCCGTCATTTATAAAGGCTTTACGGTTGGTCGTGTAGAGAAAACCAGCTTTGATGTTGACACTCGCAAAGCGTTATACCAACTCTTTATTTTCAAGCCTTATGACAGCTTAGTGCGCACTCGTACCAAGTTCTGGCTGAATTCTGGCGTAGATTTACAGCTCAACGCTGAAGGGTTCGAAGTCAAGTTTGGCTCATTAGAGAGCATGCTAACGGGTGGTGTTACCTTCGATACCGTTCCAGGTCTTGAATCCGGTGAACAGCTCACTGAAAATATGGTCAACTTCCGCTTGTACGATGATATTAAACAACTTCGAGAAGGCATGTACGATGATTATATTGAATTCGTTATGCTTTTTGATGAATCGGTACGAGGACTTAAACGTAAGGCACCTGTCGAATATCGAGGCTTGAGAATTGGTACTGTGATGCGTGTACCAATGCGACTTCCAACCCCAGAAGAGAACTTTTCTGCGAAAAAAATCCCTGTATTGGTACGAATCGAGCTCGGCCGTGTTTATGGCGATTTCCAATCCCAATCTTTACCAATGTTAAAAGATAAATTGAAGAGTGAGTTTGCTAAAGGCCTACGTGGTACTTTAAAAACAGGTAACTTATTAACAGGCGCACTATATGTTGACGCCGACTTCTATCCAAATGACGAGCCTTACGTACCGAGTAAGTTTGCTGATTTAGATGTTTTCCCAACCATGCGTGGTGGTTTTGCGCAGGTTCAGCGCCAAGTGAACGACTTCCTAAATAAGATTAATAACTTACCGATGGAAGAAACGCTAGATTCTCTCAATTCAACGTTAAAAACGTCTGAAAAAACGTTAGCTTCAGCAGAACGCGTGGCGGACAGTATTGATAAACTTTTGAATCAAAAAGAGACGCAAGAGATCCCAACAGATATTCGCCAAAGCTTACAGCAATTACAAAAAACACTCGATGGTTATGGGCCCAACTCAACCATGTACAGCGAAATGGAAGCCACGCTAAAAGAATTAGAAAGCGTGATGACAGAGTTTAAACCCGTACTTAAACAGCTAAACGAAAAGCCAAACTCTCTTGTGTTTGGAGAAGATGAAATCAGTGACCCAATACCAGTTAAAGGCCAAAACTAATGAAACGAGTATTCTTTCTGTCTATCGCGCTATTTGTCGGTCTAACGGGTTGCAGTAGCGCTCCGCAAACTAAAGGAGCTATGTACCTTCTACCTAAGGTGGAACCAGTGACGCTGAGCTCTTCTGATATCGCTCAGCGCCCAACTTTAGTTGTTCGTCCAGTGACATTGGCGAGTTATTTGAATGATAGTGGCATTGTTTATCGAACCTCTGAGACCCAAGTTATTCAGGCGAAACACAATCAATGGGCGCACAGTATTTCTGAGCAAATCACTCAGAGAGTCGTCGCGGAGCTGCGTCACAAGCAAAGTCATTACTGGCCGGCTGAAATGAATAATCTGTTGGATCAAAGCGGTGAAGCCAAACTCCAGCTTACGTTAAATAAATTTAATGGCAGCTACAAAGGTAATATCGAAATTGAGGGGGAATGGTTACTCATTAATGCCGAAGGTAAGGTAGAAAACAGCGCGCCAATACAAATCTCTCAGCCGCTTCAAGATGAGGGCTATGAAGCGCTCGTCAACGCTTTATCCATAGGCTTAGAAAGCCTAACCTCAGACATTGCCAAACAACTCTAAGTCAATGTTAATTACAGGGAAGCAAGTTGCTTCCCTTTTTTATGCAGAGTGTAGCGACTTCTACTAAGCTGAAAGCTGACGAAAAGCCGAAAAGGAAATTGGATGAAACCATGTAACCTGCTATCACTCTCCTCACTCATTCTTGTATTACCTACATCAGTAGCGCTCTCAGCCGAGACACAAGAATCTCGTTGGCGAAATAGCATAGAAGTGTACATGCTAGGACTGAATATCCACGGGGATACCAGTATTGGTCGCTTTTCATCAGAGGTGGATGTCGATCCTAAGTTCATCGTAGACCACCTCGATATTGGGGCGATGTTGCGATTCGAGAGTATTTACCAAAGTAAGTGGGGCTACTACATAGATTATAGTTTCATGAACTTAAGTGGTGATGTTAATAATATCAAGGGCGCTCTGCCTAACGCTCGTTATCGTGCGGACATCGAAATACGGCAAGGTGTTCTAGAAGCAAAGGCATTCCAACGCGAACAATATTCATTTGGTAAACTGGATTATATGTTTGGATTACGTTGGTGGGACAATGACATCACCGGCAAGCTGTATCGTAATGATAACCGGGTACTAGAAGATAGACTGTCATTACAAGAAGATTGGGTCGATTTTTTAGTTGGCTTGCGACTCATTGATGAATTGAGCGAAAACTGGCGACTTCATGCCAGCATCGACGCCGGACTTGGCAACGATACTCACTTCACTTATGCCATTCAAACTGGTGTTCGTTATCGCTTTAACGAATGGTCTGATCTCAACTTAGCTTACAAGTCGACCTGGGTCGATTACAAAAATGAAGAGGTATTTGAATATGATACGGCTTCTCAAGGGCTTTTAGTCGGACTTGGCTTTTACTTTTGATCAGGTGAAACCCTAGCCTATATTCAAGCGTTGTAACGTGTACTAGCTCTAGGTACACGTCTAGTGCCGCGTTACAGATGCTTAAATAAGGCAAATTGATCTTCATCAGACTATAAATTGCTCTTCGGTGTTACTCTCTGTCGCAAAATATAAAACCCCACTCTATGACCTCATATAGGTCTTGTTGATAAGGTTCCCGAGTAGCAATGTCGATTAACATTTCCGATTTAACCACCGCCCTAAATAAGGTGGAGCATATTCATAAAGTGCAGCTTGAAAACGTACATCAGTTCTTCAAAGCAAACGAAGCTTTCTCGTTGCAAACATTCAGCCAGCTGATATCCAGCGACTCGCTTGATGATCGATTTAAAACCATCGATAAAGCGTTCTCTTTGCTTGGTGATGCAAAAACCTACCTTTTAGAAGTGTCTTACCTTGTTAAGTAAAAAAGAAAGCCCCGATAAAATTCATTACCGGGGCTATCATTTTCTATCTAAACTACTGATTTACAATTTGTAACGATCATCAATTACCGTTAATTCTGGGAAGGTTTTACCCTCGTCCATCGCTTCTTCTGTCTCTTCTTTTACTTGGTTATCAATCCAGAAATTACCGATATCCATTGGATGAAGCACCCATTCTGTCGCTTTTGTCATGCCGTTTTTAGGAATTTTAACCCAGCGCCAATGAGCAACTCGAGAATAAGGCACCATGTAGCCAGGAACGATGATATTCGCTTTGCTGACATAGTTTTGGATTTGATGCGACAAGTCGTAACGCTTCTCCTGATCAAACTCAGAATCATACGCTTCAATTAACTTGTCTAGCTCAGGGCTGCTGTAGTTGGTGTGAGCATTCGTTTGTGGTCGATTTGCATTATCCGAGTGTAGGTATTCCCAGTACGCAGGGATCTCACCAGAGCCCATATTCAAAAACGCTAGCTGATGCTTTTTCTCAAGAATGTATTTAAACGCAGATGAGCCATCCACCAAGTTTAACGTGAACTCAAGACCAGCAAGTTTCGCTTGCTCTTTCAGGTATGCAATACGCGGTGTCCAAGAGTTGTATCCGTAGGTGATAGCAAAGCTCAAGCGTTGGCCCTTGTCGTTAACACGAATACCATCTGCGCCCACTTTATCAAAGCCCGCTTTTTCGAAGTGTTTAACCGCCGCATCAGCATCAAACTTTGGCGGTGTATTGTTAGGATCATCGTATTCGCCATGACCAAAGCCGAGTCCATGCGGTTTACGTGAATAATCTCCACGCATGATGTTTTCAATCATGCCGTCATAGTCAGTGGCTGCCATAACACCTTTACGCACTTCTAGGTTATCCAACATAGGCATCGCTGTGTTCATCCAAAGACCACCAGCTCCTTGCGGTGCTTCGTTAAAGCCCCAGTACTTTTGGATATAGCCTTTTTTGTACACATCACTATTGGTTTTGTCATGCCAAAAGCTTGGTAGCACCATCTCAAAGTAGTCTAAGTTACCTTTCTCAAAGTGCTTCATGGCAATATCAGGATCGCGAATTACCTTAATGCGAACCTTTTCAACGTTATAACGGTTTTTATAGTAGCGGTTGTTGTATCCCCACCAATCTTCACCGACATGTTTGAATGTCACGCTCTTACCTTTCTTCACTTGATCAATGTAGTAAGGCGCTGCGGTTGGCTCAGATTTAAAGTTAAACTTTCTGACGAAGTTATCAGGCATGCCATCGTTATTTGCGTCCTTTTCTCCTTCAAAGAAGTGTTCAGGACGAGGCTGAAAACCATTACTTGGCATGTTAATCATAACCATAAGTGAGTCATGACTTTGAGCTACAGCAAGATTGACTTTGATCGTGTAGTCATCAATTTTTTCAACACTCACAATACTGTTTGTGAAGAAGTCGTTATACCACGGGTCGATAATGTCTTTTGACGTGTAGTACTTCATCATAAAGACGTAATCATCTGCTGTAATTTTTTCACCATCTGACCACTCGGCCGTTTCGTCGAGTTTAAAGAATACGGTTTTGTTGTCTTCTCCAAATGCCCATGACTTAGCAAGTTGAGGGATCCATTTGCCAGTATTTGGATGACGCTGAGCCAGTTTTGGTGAACCATCCATTAAGTATTGGCGCAAACCTGAGTTCGCATCTGGACCAACACTTCGTAATGTTTGCGGAAAGCTCTGAATGTAAGTGCGATAGGTGCCCCCTCGTACCGCCTCTTCAGAGGCAAATAGAGGTTCGTTGTTGTTTGAAATCCATTCGATATCCGCTGGCAATTCTGCCGCACTCAGTTGAAAACTGGCAGCGGTCAGTGTTGCTAGTACTGAAAATGGCAGTTTTTTAGTCATGTTTCTTCCTTGTTGTGTTTGCGCACTAAGGTCGTAACAAGGAAGACAGCGTGTGAAAGCTCACAGAAAGCTGCGATTTAAAATACGCAGATAGGAAATAATAGGAACGTAATATGAAGTGACGTCCTGCCAGCTTCTATATTAATTTCAAAGAGTTTCACTAGGTCATCCTAGACCTTACAACGCAGTGAATGCATCTTCGCCATAGTATTCTTTAGATATTTGTAACGCAAGCCATCAATAACACATGATTGCATTTTCGGGGCATCACAGTGAGTTATGTTACAAAAGTGTGATCAGCATAGTACCAAGCCCTACTTTACTCAGAATAAACCGCAGAACCTTTATCTCAATTGGCCCCGATATACCAGTTACAGCGCGTAAATGATCAGACATAGCTGGCTAAAAGGAATGGTTGTTTACCGCGATCAGTATTTTCATTCGATATAAAAAGTGAGGCATCTTAGCCTCACTTTTCTCCTTACAATCGAGACAGTGCTTACATGTTAGATAAGCTCTCATTGATCGACTTCAGCACTTCTGCAGGATTTGACGCTTGAGTGATAGGGCGACCAATCACAAGATAATCTGAACCTGATTGGATAGCGTCTACTGGCGTCATGATACGGCGTTGGTCACCTTGTTCCGAGCCAGCAGGTCGAATACCAGGGGTCACTAATTTAAATTCTTGGCCTAGTTCGCTCTTCAGTAGTGAGGACTCTTGCGCTGAACATACGACACCATCTAAGCCCGCGTTTTTGGTCAAGGTTGCTAGACGAATCACTTGCTCCTGAGGCGCAACATTCAAACCAATACCAGCTAAATCACTTTGTTCCATACTGGTTAGCACCGTTACACCGATAAGAAGTGGACGATCTTTACCATATGGCTCAAGAATTTCACGTGATGCCGTCATCATACGCTCACCACCGCTCGCGTGTACGTTCACCATCCATACACCCATTTCAGCCGCAGCGCGAACTGCTTTCGAGCAGGTGTTTGGAATATCGTGAAATTTTAAATCTAGGAATACCGAGAAACCACGTTTATGGAGTTCACGTACAAAATCAGGACCAAATAGCGTAAACATCTCCTTGCCAACTTTTAGTCGGCATGACGCAGGATCAATTCTATCTACAAACGCAAGTGCATCTGCTTGGTTATCATAATCCAGTGCGACAATAACTTTTTGGTCGATCATTTCATCTCCTAACTGTTTTGGTTCTTATTAAATAAAAAGTTAAAAAAATGCAGCGGACAGAAACTCTGCCAGCTGCATTAAGAATTATTCACCATCCAATCCGCGGATTGGCTTGATCGTCCCCCATCCTTTACAGGACGGACAATGCCAATAAAGGGAATGGGTAGAAAATCCACACTTCCGGCATCGGTAATGCGGTTTCACTTTTAACTGTTCACCCACCATCGCTTGTAGTGTTGATAGGCTGTCTTTCGCTCGACCATCTTCTGCTTCTGCAATGTGGTAGTCAATTAAACGGTAGAAGCCCTTCATGGTTGGGTTTTTCAGCAATTGTTTCGTCAGTAACTCTTGAGCAGCCCCAACGTTCTCGTGATGAGCAACTAATTGAGCCAACATCAACTCGGCTGATACGCCTGCTTTCTTATCAATACAAGCTCGCAGAAATTCGACAAGTTCATCTTCCTGACCCAGATGATGATAGCATTCTGCAATAGTTGGCAAGACATCACTGATAAAGTCTTTATCTTGCTCAAGTACCCCCGTCAGATATTTGATGGTGTGCTTATAGTCTTCAGACTCTAGGTAAATTCGTCCCAAAGCAATACTTGCTCGAACACACTTCGGGTCTTCCGCTAACGCTTTTTTAAAATGCTGTATTGCCTTATTAGTATTCCCATCAGCTTGGTCGAGCATGGCTATTTCACACCAAAAATGGGCAATATTTGCACGCATCCTTGAGCGTTTATTACCTAACTTAGCCAATTGGTTCGCGTAATAAATCGCCTTTTCCCATTCTCGTGTTTGCTGATAAATGGTCACTAATTGTTGAAGAGCCGCCTCTTTGTAATCTGGCTCTTCGACTAACTGTTCAAAGATTTTCTCTGCACGATCAAGAAAACCAGAGACCATGTAGTCTTTCGCTAACTGTTGAAGGGCGAGGTTCTTTTGGTCCAGTGTTAAGCCTGAACGAGAAATAAGATTTTGGTGAATTCTGATTGCGCGGTCGACTTCACCACGAGACCGGAACAGGTTACCCAACGCAAGGTGAGTATCGATGGTCTCGTTATCAACTTGGAGCAATTCAATAAAGTGATCGACAGCCTTATCTGATTGGTCAGAGAGCAGCAGATTAAGACCCGTCATATACTGACGAGAGATTTGATGAGATTGCTTCTGCTTGTCTTGCTGAGCGCTGCGATGCCCCATATACCAGCCATACGCAGCAGCTATAGGCAACAACAAGAAGAGTAGTTCAAGCATTAAAGTTAAGCCTTATCCTTATGCCTGTTTTTCAATGGCAGGCTTATCAGCAGCGTTGCTTGATTCAGTTGGTTCGTACTTTTTCAGTTTTTTCTTTAAACGACGGACCTGTAGCTGAGTTTTCAGTTGGATGCTACCAAAGATAACCCACGCTAAAGCAAAGCCAACCACAAATACTACACCTAATAGCGTAGATAAGTGGAACTCTCCTTTTGCTAGAAGATAGTTAAAAGTCACGAGCTCTTGGTTTTGGGAACCTAACGCCAATGCAATTAAAAAGAGAGCTAAAACAGCAACGATTTTTATAATTTTCATGTTACATCACCCTTCTAGGAGTAAGTCGGTAAGATTATGCAGGAAAATGCTTCTTCAGACTACGTATATTAGCAATAATCTATACCCAAGTAACCTCAAGATGCTTAGTTTGTAGACATGCTTAGAAGTTAAAGTTATTTGGGTATAGAAAGCAGCAAGGAAAACGGCTGAATCCACAATTAGATTAGTAAACGATCTTGGATGTATGACTAACTTGGATACATTACAAAAAAGCGGCATACACAAACGTATGCCGCTTTTTTCAAACTAATAAGAGTGCATTAACCAATATTTACACGCTCACGAAGTTCTTTACCTGGTTTGAAATGTGGAACGTATTTACCTTCCAATTCCACTTTATCGCCCGTTTTAGGGTTACGACCTACGCGAGGCTCGCGGTAATGAAGAGAAAAACTACCAAAGCCACGGATCTCGATACGGTCACCGCTCTCTAGTGTAGAGGCCATGTGCTCTAAAATATCTTTTACAGCATCCTCTACCTCTTTCGCTGATAAGTGTGTTTGCTCAGCGCAGAGTCTTTCAATCAGTTCAGACTTAGTCATAGTTGCCCTCTTTGAGTATCTTTATCACTTATTATAGTAAGTAATACTAATTCCAACAAACACTTGCTGACAATTCTAGACAAATTTTATGCAAAATGCGCAATGAAGAAATGCCTTTTATTAAGATAGTTTACTGTCATTAGTATTACTACTTAAATATGACCAAATATAAAAAAGGAGCCTTGCGGCTCCTTTTTTGCTTAAGCGAGTATATTATTCGCCTTTAGCAGCTTTGAAAGCGTCAGCCATTGCGTTACCGAATGCATTGTCATCTTGCTTGTTGATAGATGCCATTGCTTCTTGCTCGTCAGCTTCGTCTTTAGCTTTGATAGATAGGTTGATTACGCGGTTCTTACGGTCTACACCTGTGAACTTCGCTTCAACAACATCACCAGCGCTTAGGATTAGAGAAGCATCTTCTACGCGATCGCGTGATACTTCAGAAGCACGGATGTAACCTTCAACGCCTTCTGCGATTTCAACAGTAGCGCCTTTAGCGTCAACAGCAGTTACAGTAGCGTTAACTAGAACACCTTTCTTGTTGTCAGCAACGTAAGCATTGAATGGGTCATTTTCCATTTGCTTGATGCCTAGAGAGATGCGCTCACGCTCAGCGTCTACTGCTAGAACAACTGCAGAGATCTCGTCGCCTTTCTTGTACTCACGTACAGCTTCTTCGCCAGCAACATTCCAAGAAATGTCAGATAGGTGAACTAGACCGTCGATGCCGCCTTCTAGACCGATGAAGATACCGAAGTCAGTGATAGACTTGATCTTACCAGTAACTTTGTCGCCTTTAGCTTGTGCTTCAGCGAATGACTGCCATGGGTTAGCTTTACACTGTTTCAGACCTAGAGAGATACGACGACGTTCTTCGTCGATTTCAAGAACCATAACCTCAACTTCGTCGCCAACATTAACAACTTTAGAAGGGTGGATGTTCTTGTTAGTCCAATCCATTTCTGAAACGTGAACTAGACCTTCAACGCCTTCTTCGATTTCAACGAAGCAGCCGTAGTCAGTTAGGTTAGTTACGCGACCAGTTAGTTTGTGACCTTCTGGGTAACGCTTAGCGATTGCTACCCATGGATCTTCGCCTAGTTGCTTAAGACCTAGTGATACGCGAGTACGCTCACGGTCGAACTTAAGAACTTTAACTTGGATCTCGTCACCAACGTTAACGATTTCAGATGGGTGCTTAACGCGCTTCCAAGCCATATCAGTGATATGTAGAAGACCGTCAACGCCACCTAGGTCAACGAACGCACCGTAGTCAGTAAGGTTCTTAACGATACCTTTAACTTCAGAACCTTCTTGTAGAGTTTCTAGAAGCTCGTCACGCTCAACGCTGTTCTCTGATTCGATAACTGCACGACGTGAAACAACTACGTTGTTACGTTTTTGGTCAAGTTTGATAACTTTGAACTCTAGCTCTTTGTTTTCTAGGTGAGCAGTGTCGCGGATTGGACGTACGTCTACTAGAGAGCCAGGAAGGAAAGCACGGATACCGTTTAGTTCAACAGTGAAACCGCCTTTAACTTTACCGTTGATGATACCAACAACAGTTTCAGCTTCTTCGTAAGCTTTCTCAAGTACGATCCAAGCTTCGTGACGCTTAGCTTTCTCACGAGAAAGTTGAGTTTCACCGAAACCATCTTCAACAGCGTCTAGAGCTACGTCTACTTCAGCGCCAACTTCAACTTCAAGTTCGCCAGCAGCGTTCTTGAACTGTTCAGCAGGGATAGCAGATTCAGACTTAAGACCAGCGTCAACAAGAACGAAACCGTTCTCGATAGCTACTACAGTACCTTTAACGATGCTGCCTTGTTGGAATTCTGTTTCGTTTAGAAACTCTTCAAAGAGTTGAGCAAAAGATTCAGTCATTTAATTAATCTTCAATAAATTAAACTTCCACGGGTATCCTACCGCATGGGGTTATTAAATTCGCCAGTCATCATCCTTGCGACCAACGCTCTTAGCCTAGTCGAGTATTATTACTCAGCTAGCTTCGATTCGATATATTGTAGTGCCTTTTCTACTACTTCGTCGATAGTCATCGACGTAGAATCTAGCACAAGCGCATCCTCAGCAGGGCGTAATGGCGCCACTGGGCGGTTACGATCTCGGTCGTCACGCTCTTGGATCTCGCTTAAAAGGTCAGCAAATCTAACATCTAACCCTTTCTCTTGCAACTGTTTAAGGCGTCGATTTGCACGCTCTTCAGCACTCGCATCAAGGAAGATTTTTGCTTGCGCACTCGGGAATACAATTGTGCCCATATCACGACCATCAGCAACCAGACCCGGAGCGGTCTCAAATGCACGCTGACGACGTAGTAATGCTTCACGAACACGTGGCAAAGCCGCAACTTTAGATGCTGCCATACCCGTTTCTTCTTTACGAAGCTCCCCTGACACGTCTTCGCCTTCTAGAATGACCTTAACTAAGTCACCTTCCGCGATAAATTGAACGTCTAGGTGGGTTGCTAGTGGGACAAGAGCATCTTCTGACTCGGTGTCGACACCGTGGTGAATCGCAGCGAGTGCAAGTACACGATAAATTGCGCCAGAATCTAAGAGTTGGAAACCCAACTTTTTCGCCAGCAACATACATAAAGTGCCTTTACCTGCACCACTAGGTCCATCTACGGTTACAACCGGAGTTTGAGAGGACATGTTCTTCTCCACCAATAGTTTCTTTTCAGCAATTTGCTCGGTTTTCGAGGCGCACATTATACGGGTAATCAGTCTTTGGAGCGAGGAAAAATGTCGTGTAAAGCATTACACCTAATGCGTAATTGGATTCATCAATAAACATAAAGTTCAACAAAAACGGCGAGAGCTTCCGCCCTCGCCGTTTTAAATGTCATGAACTTAAGCTCGATTAAACAATCGGCTTTTGACCACGCTCAGCTAACTTTAAAATCACACTATCAGCGACTTTACCCGCCACACCTGCTAGCTTGTCGGCCAGTTTTTTCTTTTGTACATAATGCACAGAAAGTACAGTTTTATCTTTGCATGCTGCAACAACGATATCATCAGATGTACTAATGTCATCCACCAAACCAAGCTCTTTCGCTTGTGTACCGAACCAGTGCTCCCCAGTGGCTACTTTGTCTAGGTCCAAACTAGGACGACGCTCACGGATGAAGTCTTTAAACAAGACATGTGTTTCTTCAAGTTCTTGCTTAAACTTATCGCGCGCTTTATCGGTATTCTCACCGAACATCGTTAGCGTGCGTTTATATTCACCCGCTGTTAGTTGTTCGTACTCAATGTCATGTTTCTTCAACAGTTTGTTGAAGTTAGGAATCTGTGCGATAACGCCAATAGAACCCACAATTGCAAATGGTGCAGAAACAATTTTATCTGCTACACATGCCATCATGTAACCGCCACTTGCCGCAACTTTGTCAACAGAGATGGTCAGAGGAAGACCCGCAGCTTTGATTCGGTCCAGTTGAGAAGAGGCAAGGCCGTAACCATGAACCATACCACCGCCAGACTCTAAGCGAAGTAACACTTCATCACCTTCACGTGCGACAGCCAAAATAGCGGTGATTTCTTCACGTAGAGACGCGACTTCTTTTGCGTCTATGCTACCGTTGAAATCAAGAACAAATAGGTGTGGTTCACGCTTGCTATCTAATGAACCGTCTTTGCTCGCTTGTTTGATTTCTTTCTCGCGAGATTTGTTCTTCTCTTTTTCTTCTTTCTTGACGGCTTTATCTCGAGCCTTGATGAAAGCATCGTCATGCAAATGATGCTCTAACTGCTCAACAGATTGTTTGTGTTGCTCTGAAAGGTTGGTAATCTCTAACTCCCCTTTCGCCGCACCCGATTTGCCACCAGCCGATTTTGCAATAATGAGCAGAACAATTATCGCAGCAACCACCGTGATAATTTTGGCCAGAAACAGACCATAATCTAATAAAAATTCCAACGAGAGCTCCTTTATCTCATTTCAGATGACGTTAGTATGTTACGCAGAAACATCAGCGAGAAGGCAGCGCGGTTTGTAACCACTTGTTCTGATTGATAGCATACCTAACGAAAGTTCTGGAATTGGTATAACACATGAATTGGTGTATTGTAACCATCTTGTCACGATTACCAAGATTTTCCATTGAGAAACAGGCGTTTTTTAGCGTCAATTAACTATCATGGACCCTCTTACAATAATAAGGATTTATCGCCGTGAACTACTCCGTTTCAGCTGATGCTCTAAAAGGTAAAGTCATTCTTGTTACTGGCGCTGGTAATGGCATCGGCCGTCAAGCCGCGCTTTCTTATGCAGAGCACGGTGCAACTGTTATTCTCTTGGGTAGAAATGTGCAAAACCTTGAATCTATCTATGATGAGATTGAAGCTGCTGGCTATCCACAAGCAGCTATCATTCCATTGGATCTCAAGGGCGCAACTCAGCAGAATTACATTGATATGGCAGAGACAATCGAAGGACAGTTTGGTCGCTTGGATGGTCTATTACACAACGCAGGTGTCTTGAGTTCGCTGTGTCCATTTGATCAAATCAAAGAGGAAGACTTCGACGATATCATGCAGATCAACGTGAAAGCCGAAGTGCTAATGACTCAAGCACTACTGCCTGTGATGCGTAAATCAGAAGCTGGGCGTATTATCTTTACCTCTTCAACCGTCGGCCACTCTGGCCGCGCATTCTGGGGGCCATACGCTATCTCTAAATTTGCCGTAGAAGGCATGATGCAAGTTTTGGCTGACGAGCTGAGTGATACACCGATCCGCGTTAACGCAATTAACCCTGGTGCCACTCGTACTCGCATGCGTGAAAAAGCATATCCGGGTGAAGATGCGAATACTCTCAAAACGCCACTGGATATCATGCCGCTATATTTGCACTTAATGGATCCTGCGGTTACCGATGTGAACGGTCAGTGCATCGACGCTCAACCGAAGCGTAAATAACTCATTCAGGTTACCTCACATAATCGATTGAAAAGGCAGCAAACGCTGCCTTTTTTCATTTCTCTCTTCATAAAAATCTTGCGACTTTCTCCCACAGAAATATACTGTATATATATACAGGTATTTATTATGCAAGATATTATTCAGAACTTAAAAAGCCAACACCTTGTTTGGCAAGCAAATTTAACGAAAGCAGATCCTCAGCAGTTGCAGACTAGTTCCGGTTTTTCTGAATTAGATGATTTGCTCGGCGGAGGCTTTCCACCTCATGGCGTAGTGGAGATGGAATCTATTGGTAGTATTGGTGAATTGCGTTTGCTCGCTCCCTATTTAAAAGCCACTCAGACCAATGGTATGACCGCATTTATTCAACCACCTGCGCTAGTGAATTCTCTGTTTTTACACTACATCGGGTTGGATATAAACCAAGTGTGGGTTGTTACTCCAACTCACCCCAAAGATGCTCTTTGGGCTGCAGAGCAATGTCTGAAAAGTGGGGTATGCAGTAATGTTTTGTTATGGCAAGAAGAGCTTGAAATACATCAAGTGAAACGCTTACAGGTAGCAAGTGAACAAGGGAGTTGCCCTCTCTTTATGCTTAAAACAGATACTATCAACCGCTTGTCTTTACCTGTGTCACTCAGTTTAAAACTGAAAGGCGACGAGCAAGGGATTCATGTTGAAGTGCTGAAAAGGAAAGGAGGCTGGAATAGAGGTAGCGTTAGTATCGGATTCCAACACCATTACCCGCAACTGGTGAAACCATCATCTGAAACTGTGCACTCGACTGTGGTCAATTTCCCACTGGCGAACCAAGGTTAGTGATATGTCTCTGTGGATTTACTTGCACTTCCCTCGCCTGCAGCTAGACGCACTCTTTGGTGATAACCAAGAACAACCCGTAGTGATTGTCGAAAGCCAACGTTGCCAGATTCTTCAATACAACGAGATTGCCGAACAACAAGGCATTAAGCCTGGTATGGGCTTAGGCAGTGCTGCGTCCTTGTGTCGAGATTTACAAGTGCATCCTTATCATCCACAAACCGAATTAAATAAATTACAAGAGGTAGCCCAGTGGTTGTATTTGATCACATCTGACGTTGTGTTGATGCCAAACCAAGGTATTTTACTGCGTGCTACTCCAATGCTCGCTCTGTATGAAGGGCTTGAAAACTATTGGAATAAAGTCAGAGCTCACTTATCGGAGCTGAAACTGAGTTTTCAATTCGGATGTGGTTTTTCGCCTTTTGCTGCCAAATTGATGGCAATATCAGGAGCGAACGTCATCAGTGAAGACAAATCTGCCATACAAAAAGTCCTATCACCATTACCGTTAACACTGGCAGATTTATCAAGCGCTACAGTAGAGAAGTTACAACGTGTAGGCGTCACCACATTGCAAAACCTGCTTGAACTGCCATTGCAAGACATCGCACGACGCTTTGATATCGATTTGGTGAACTACGTTGGTCGACTGACTGGGCAGTTTAAACACCCTGTCGACCTTTATCACCCTACCGAATCCTTCCAAGTTTATTTAGAGCTGTTGTTTGAGATCGAAAACGTTCAGTGGATTGAAAAACCGTTGGCCAAATTACTTCGTCAACTCGAAACCTTTCTTAAATTAAGAGATAAGGTCGCTTTTGAACTGTGTTTAACACTCCACCAGCGTGAGAAACAAGAGCAACACCTTCAACTCACTTCTGCGCAAGGTGATTACCTATGTCAGCGTTGGCAACAGTTAGCGAGTTTAAGCTTAGAATCACTCTCGCTTAATGGCCCAGTCACAGGGCTAACGTTAAAAGTCATCCGTCAAGGTGAGCCTCTTAGTGCATCACGCGATCTCTTTGCTGGGCAGAAAGGAAACATGAATGCTTTAGAGCTGCTCTCTTTACTGCAAGCTAAATTGGGGAAAAGTGCCGTTTTAAAACCCAATATTGCTTGCGATCCTAGACCAGAAAAGGCCAGTCAGTATCGCCCTGCTGATGCTCCAGATAAAAAGGGGCACGCCATACCCTCCATACTACGCCCCGCAATGCAATTACCGACTCCCATTGTATTGCAAGAACAAGTTTCTTTGGTCCACGGACCTGAGCGAATAGTTTCTGGGTGGTGGGATGGTGATGAGATCATGCGTGATTACTACATTGCATACACCAAGCAAGGCCGCTGGTTATGGATATTTCGCGATCAGCACAAGCACTGGTTTCTTCATGGCTATTTTTGTTAAATCGACAGTTATTTTTGTTGGATCATTATGAGTTACGCGGAACTATTTTGTCAGTCTAACTTCTCTTTTTTGACTGGGGCTTCTCATGCAGAAGATCTGGTACTCCAAGCTGCTTTCTATCGCTATCAAGCTCTAGCTATAACGGATGAATGTTCAGTCGCGGGCGTTGTCAAAGCCCATGCAACCATCGAACAACATAAACTCGATATCAAACAAATCGTTGGAAGTATGTTTTGGTTAAATGATGAATGCCAAATCGTACTGCTTTGCCCTTGTCGCAAGGCTTATGCCGAGTTGTGTCGTATCATCACAAACGCAAGGAGACGCAGTGAAAAAGGCAACTATCAACTGTTCGAATGGGATTTGATGTCGGTTCGACATTGTTTGGTATTGTGGCTGCCCACACATCAAGAGAGTGATCACTATTGGGGGCGCTGGCTCAATCAACACCACGCTAATCGTTTGTGGGTAGCGATTCAGCGCCATTTGAGTAACAACGATACTGAATACATTGCGCACTGCGAGCAGTTAGCACATGAATTTCAATTACCTATAACTGCCTGCGGAGGCGTTCTCATGCATGATGTTGAACGCTTGCCATTACAGCATGTACTTACTGCTATAAAGCATGGGTGTAGCGTCGATAAACTCGGTTTTGATCGTATTTCGAATACTGAGCGAGCGCTTCGTCCTTTTAAAAAGTTGATTCGGATTTACAAACCAGAATGGCTGGAAGAAAGCACTTACATCGCCGATTTATGCGAGTTTAAGCTCTCCGATTTAAAATACGAATATCCTACCGAGCTGATCCCAGATGGTTACACACCCGACTCTTACTTACGTATGTTGGTCGAACGCGGTAAAAAGCTGCGTTTTCCTGAAGGCGTGCCAGCAGAAGTCAATCAAACCATCGAGAATGAACTGGCGCTTATTCAAGAGCTGAAATACCACTACTACTTCCTTACTATTCACGACATCGTAATGTTCGCGAAACAGCAAGGCATTCTTTACCAAGGGCGAGGTTCCGCTGCAAACTCTGTGGTGTGTTATTGCCTGGAAATTACCGCCGTCGATCCTCGACAAATCGCTGTCTTATTCGAACGATTTATCAGTAAAGAACGTAAGGAACCGCCGGATATTGATGTGGACTTTGAACACGAGCGCCGTGAAGAAGTTATCCAGTATATTTACAAAAAATATGGCCGTGAGCGTGCAGCACTTGCTGCAACAGTGATCAGCTATCGCTTTAAAAGTGCCGTGCGTGAAGTCGGTAAAGCATTAGGGATTGAAGAGACCCAATTAGATTTTTTCATTAAGAACGTTAATCGCCGAGATCGCAGCCAAGGCTGGCAAGCTCAAATTATTGAACTTGGCTTACAACCAGAATCTCTCAAAGGGCAGCAGTTTATCCAATTGGTCAACGAGATCATTGGCTTCCCGCGCCATTTATCTCAGCACGTAGGTGGCTTTGTAATTTCATCTGGCCCTTTATATGAGTTGGTACCTGTTGAAAATGCCTCGATGGAAGATCGCACTATCATTCAATGGGATAAAGACGATTTAGAAAGCTTGAAGCTACTAAAAGTCGATGTGCTCGCACTCGGCATGTTAAACGCCATCAAAAAGTGCTTTCAGCTGGTCGAGAAACATCACCAGCGATCCCTCTCTATTTCCGAAATCACTCGCCGACAAGATGATCCACACGTGTATCGCATGATCCAAAAAGCTGACACGATAGGCGTATTCCAAATAGAATCTCGTGCACAAATGAGCATGCTTCCTCGCCTAAAGCCTGCTTGTTATTACGACTTAGTGATTCAAATTGCAATTGTTCGTCCAGGCCCTATTCAGGGTGATATGGTGCATCCTTTTTTAAAACGACGAGATCACAAAGAGCCTGTCAGTTATCCATCGGAAGAAGTAAAAAGCGTTCTGGAGCGGACTATGGGCGTCCCTATTTTCCAAGAGCAAGTCATCAAGCTAGCCATGGTAGCCGCAGGGTTTAGCGGCGGCGAGGCCGATCAACTCCGTCGAGCGATGGCATCATGGAAAAAGAATGGCGATCTCGCTAAATTCAGGCCAAAACTGATCAATGGTATGCAAGAGAGAGGTTATGACTTAGCGTTTGCTGAGCGCATTTTCGATCAGATATGCGGCTTTGGTGAGTACGGTTTCCCTGAAAGTCATTCAGCGTCTTTCGCAGTGCTGGCATATTGTTCTGCATGGTTAAAATATTATTACCCAGCCGAATTTTACACTGCATTGTTGAACAGCCAACCAATGGGATTTTATAGCCCATCGCAATTAGTACAAGATGCTCGCCGACATGGCGTCGAAGTATTGCCGGTGTGCGTCAATCATTCAAAATATCAACATCATCTCGTCTCACGTCCGAATGGCAGGCTCGGCGTGCAACTTGGTTTTCGCTTGGTGAAAGGCTTTAACGCAGAAAGCGCACAAAGGCTTATTGAGCGCAAACCACTTAATGGTTACCGATCGATTCAAGAAGTAAAGCAGATATTAAGAAGCCGAAGTGACATTGAATTATTGGCTTCAGCCAATGCATTTCAGGCCTTATCGGGAAATCGTTATAACGCTCGCTGGGCAGCAATGGATTCCTTATCTGACCTACCATTGTTTCACAAGGTCGAAGAACCCAATGTTAGCTACCAGACTCAACCCTCTGAATATGAAGACTTAATTGAGGATTACGCAAGCACGGGACTATCTCTTAGCCGCCATCCAATTAAATTATTAGAAGAAACGGGCAAACTCCCTCACTTTACCCGCATGAGGCAACTGACAGAGAAACCGCATAAGTCACTGGTCACAGTGGTAGGTGTGGTAACAGGAAGACAATCTCCAGGCACCGCCGCTGGCGTGACATTTTTTACGTTAGAAGATGACACGGGCAACATTAATGTGGTCGTTTGGCAAGCTACAGCACGAGCCCAAAAGCAAGCGTATTTAGGCGCTAAAGTATTAATGGTGAAAGGCATTCTTGAAAGAGAGGGAGAAGTCACGCACGTCATTGCTGGTAAGTTGATTGATTGCACGCACTACTTGAACAATCTACAAAGTAAATCTCGGGATTTCCATTAGTACAGAGGAATTAAGGAGAGAGATGTTAAAAATCAGAGAGAGGTGCGCTCCCTCTGATTTCACTAGATCTAATCATGCACTTTTAGAAAGCATCTGGCGTAATCGGTCTTGAGCAACTTCAACCAGCAGATCCGGTTGGAATTTAGATATAAAGCGATCACAGCCTACTTTTTGTACCATGGCTTCATTAAAACTACCGCTCAGAGAAGTGTTCAATGTGATAAACAACTTAGACATACGTGGATCTTGGCGCACTTCATGGGTCAGTTTATAACCGTCCATTTCAGGCATTTCAGCATCCGTAATCATCATCAACAGCTCTTTTTCTACATCTTTACCTTCATCACACCAACGTTTTAAAACCGTTAACGCTTCTAGCCCGTCACGACACTCGATGATATTCATACCCAATTGAGAAAGCGTATCGCGAACTTGATTACGAGCTGTAGAGGAATCATCCACAATCAGAACATTACGCCCGACCATTGCTTGGGCCAGTTCTTGATCGAGAATGTCCTCCGAAATAGTCACGTCGTAATGCACGATCTCTGCTAAAACTTTTTCAACGTCAATAATTTCGACAATTTGAGAGGCATCCCCCTCTTTGATTTGCGTGATAGCCGTGAGGTAATTCGAGCGACCAGACGTGGAAGGAGGCGGCTGAATTTCAGTCCATGCCGTATTAATAATGTTTTTAACCGGACCGACTAAGAAGCCCTGCACCGTGCGGTTGTACTCTGTCACGATCAAATTTTCTTCTTCCGCTTCACCACGTAAAGCAGGAAAACCAATTGCGCCTCGTAAATCAATCACTGGTACCGCTTCACCTCGTAGAGAAGCAACCCCACGAATATTGTAGTGCGATCCAGGGAGCTTGGTTAACGGTGGAAGCTTGATGACCTCTTTCACTTTGAACACATTAATCGCAAATAATTGGCGACTATTTAAAGTGAACAGCAGAAGCTCTAGTCGATTTTCACCAACCAAGTTTGTACGCTGGTCAACCGTATTTAACACTCCGGACATACTACTACCTAAATTATGGATAATTCTTATTTTACTCGAAATCAGTACAGACACAGCAAGGTTATATAACCAAATAACCTTAAAATATTTGGCTTTTCGAGCACAGCTTTAAAGTACAACAGTTTTAGCGTATTACTTCTCTTTGCATCAGACGCAAAGTCACGCAGCACATTGAAAGCCATTTTGTTTATTTACTTGAGCTTTTTAGGAAATTACATGAATGGCGCAGATATAGCAATGCAACATAACTCAAATTCCCTTTCTAGTAATAGGCGATCAAAAAGGGTGAGCCGTTAAGTCTCACCCTAAATCACCTACAAATGCAGTCTCAACAGCCAGGCACATCATCATGTTAAAAAGTACTTAACCTTCCACAACCTTCATCAATAGTTGACCATCGTACAACGCTTGCTTAATCAACGCGGCACCAGGCATTGTGGCTTGCTTATAGAAACGAGACTCCACCAGCTCAAGATCTTGGTGATAAACAGGTAAACTCTGCTCTTCGATACAGCGACGAACCGCAGGATAAAGCACATCTTTTGCTTGGTTAATCACACCACCGATCAAGATTTTCTCAGGGTTAAATAAGTTGATCACAATAGCAATTGCAGAGCCTAAGTAACCTCCAAGTTTTTCAATCACATCGACGGCCAAAGGATCACCGTTTGCAGCGGCTTCACAAATGCTCTCAATACTCATTTCTTCTTGTTTAGCAAGAATAGAGTCTTCGCCATCAGCGATTCGTCTTACGACTTCTTCACGAATTGCCTGAGAACTGGCAACGGTTTCCAAACAGCCAATATTGCCGCAATGACAACGTTTTCCATTTGGGTCAATTTGAATATGCCCGAGTTCACCAATGTTACCGTGACGGCCTTGCAAAACGCGCCCATCCAGAATGATGCCCGCACCTAAACCGTGGTGGATAGAGATAAGAACGGAGTTGTCATTATCTTGAGAATGACCAAAAAGCTTTTCTGCTAATGCCCAAGCTCGCGTGTCATTGGCAATGAAAACTGGCAAGCCTGTTGCTTTGTATATCTCTGGTCCAAGAGCAAGATTTTCGACATTGTAATGAGGCATCTGCAAAACGACACCTTGCTCTGAGTTCACGAGACCAGGCAGTGTAAGGGCAATACTGGTAACCCGATCCAGTTGATCCGCGTAAGTCTGAAAAAATTCATCAATTTCGTAAAGCAGGCGCTCAAGCACATCGTCTTGGTCAAGCTCGTGTATCTCGATTTTAGTATCGATCAGTACATCACCGCCTAACTCATGCAAAGCAATGGTTAAATAACCCCGCCCCAAACGCATTGACAAAAATTGCCAGCCTTCATTATTGACCTGCAAACCGACAGCAGGTCGACCACGACTCGTCGCTTCTTGTACTGTCGTTTCATGAATCAAGTGCGCTTCAATTAATTCTCGAGTGATTTTGGTGATACTAGCAGGAGCAAGCTCACTCTGCTTGGACAAATCAATTCGAGAAATAGGACCTTTTAGGTCAATTAGTTTATATACACGACCAGCATTGACCTGTTTGATATGATCAATATGGCCCGGTTGAGCCATGTACATCTTGCACTCCGAAATTCTATAACGGGACAATTTTTTTACTTTGCGAACTAATTGTGAAGTGAATTAATAAATCCCCGTGACAAGCATCACGTATAAACCTGTTTGTTTGTGTATTCAATCAAATAACGAAGAATCTACTCCTGTTAAATTGTTTGAAAAATAACTTATTTTTATTCACTAAATTATGAAGTAGTGCCTTTAAAGCAGCGCATTTTTATCAATAAGGCCATTGCCTGTCGAATATCTGTCTGTTTTACCGGGGTTACTCTTAATGTAAACATTCTGTGCATATACTTATATTCAAGTAGCTTTAAGGTGTGGGCTCAGCAACGAGGCTAACCTTGAGAGCGATTGCGTAAAGTAAGGATAGAGTTCAAGTTACCTTTACACACACATTCATCGGAGAATCTATGACTTCCAAATTAAGACGAACAAAAATTGTCACTACGCTGGGTCCTTCAACGGATAAGGACAATATACTTGAGGAGATCATCAAAGCCGGTGCAAACGTTGTCCGTATGAATTTTTCACATGGAACCAGTGAAGACCACATTCAACGTGCGAACAAAGTCCGTACCATTGCAGCAAGACTTGGGCGTCAGGTTGCTATTCTTGGTGACTTACAAGGCCCTAAAATCCGTGTATCAACGTTTAAAGACGGCCAAGTCATTTTGAATGTGGGCGATAAATTCACATTAGATAGTGATTTACCAAAAGGTGAAGGCAATAAAGAATCTGTAGGGTTAGATTATAAAGAACTACCGCAAGATGTTTCACCAAATGACATTTTATTACTCGATGATGGACGCGTTCAGCTGCAAGTTACCAAAGTAGAGGGTAATAAAGTTCATACCCGTGTGATTGTCGGTGGTCCACTGTCCAACAATAAAGGGATCAACAAAAAAGGCGGCGGATTGTCAGCCGATGCGCTCACAGAGAAAGATAAAGCCGACATTCTTACCGCCGCAGCAATTCAAGTGGACTACCTTGCTATTTCATTCCCACGTAACGGCGAAGACATGCATTACGCTCGACGCTTAGCCAGAGATGCAGGCCTTGAAGCCATGTTAGTGGCTAAAGTCGAACGAGCAGAAACCGTCGCGACCAATGAGTCTATTGACGACATTATTCTCGCATCCGATGTGGTGATGGTTGCACGTGGTGACCTTGGTGTAGAAATCGGTGACCCTGAGCTCATTGGTGTCCAGAAAAAACTGATTCGCCGCGCACGCAGTTTAAACCGTATCGTGATTACTGCGACACAAATGATGGAATCCATGATTACTAGCCCAATGCCAACGCGTGCTGAAGTGATGGATGTAGCCAATGCGGTTCTAGACGGCACTGACGCGGTGATGCTGTCTGGAGAGACTGCTGCAGGTAAATATCCTGTAGAAACGGTCAAATCCATGGCCGAAGTATGTGTGGGGGCAGAAAAAATGTCGGAGGCAAGTCTATCAACCTATCGCTTAGATAGAACCTTCGAAACCGCTGAAGAAACCATCGCAATGGCAACCATGTACTCTGCGAATCACATGGAAGGAATTAAAGCGATGATCTCGTTAACTGAGTCCGGCAGGACTGCGTTGATGATGTCTCGCTTAAGCTCTGGCTTGCCAATATTTGCCTTATCACGGAATGAATCGACACTAAATCGAGCAGCATTATACCGAGGCGTGACACCTGTATATTTCGAGTCAAAAAGTGATGCGGGTTTACCAACGGCTCAAGCAGCGATTACTAGCCTTAAAGAGCAAGGGTTCTTGCACAAAGGTGATTTAGTCATTATTACTCAAGGCGATGTAATGGATGTTGTGGGCTCAACCAACTGCATGCGCATTCTACAAGCGTAGTCGTTATACCTAACTGGAATTAACCACAAGAACCCGCAAATAAGGCTCCGAAAATGGAGCCTTATTTATATGCTTTGTATATTGCGCACATCGTGAACGTAAGAAGGTTTATGCACTCTCTCTACCATCAATTTCAACATCCAGCTGGTCATAGAGTTGAACTAGGTTAAACCCAGCTTGAAGCCCAAGTTGATAGTCATGCTCTAGTGACTCTTGGTCACTTAACAAAGAAGAAGAACGAAGTCCCTCTTTAGGCGCTACTTGTAAAATAAAAGTGTCGTCAGGTGGAGCAGATATAAAGGCCTGAGTGAGCTCAAATGTTTGATAATGAATCATCAGCATGTCGGCTAAACCTGAATCAAAATTCTCACCAATCAGATGACTTAAACGATACAAGTTATCGGCACCGAACAACCAACGACCTCCATTTAACAGCATTTTCCCTGCAAGCTTCGATTGATGTGCTGCATTAATTTTTTGTTGGAAGAACGACGCCCAATCCAGCTTCCACTGATTCACTTTTTGCTGCCATGATTGCTGTACTGAGTTGATAGACTCCCGATACCATTCGACAGGCGCATCCCCCACTTCACTTTGGGCTCTCGCTTCAATCTCTGAAAACGGCTCTGTGCGAATGACAATAATGTTGCGAGCATTCTGACGCCACGCTTCTTGTACAGGGATAGAGGCAGACACGCCGCCATCAACAAACTTATTGCCATTTACGTCGACAGGTCCGTGGTACAACTTGGGAATCGCACATGTCGCTAGCATAGTGTTAAACCACGAGTCATCCAAGATTGGTAGATATTGATCTGATAGCGTCTCTATATTCGTTACCGCAGCAAACGCTCCTCGTTTTCCCAATGCACTGCGACCTAAATCAAGGTCAAGCTTGTATGGGAAATCTTGAATCCGTTCTAATGCCCACTCTAAACCTAAGTACTGCTGCTTTCGGATATAGCGAAACAGATTAAAAAATTCAGGAGACGTTGTCAGCTCGGTAATAAAAGCTTTGCCCATGCCATGTTGACGACACAAGTAAGAACATAAGTTGAGTGCTCCGGCAGAAGTGCCATAGAATTCATCGAAAGGATCGAAGTTGGAAAGTAAAAAGGCGTCTAAAACGCCAGCGGTAAAAATCCCTCTCTGCCCTCCACCTTGCGTGACTAAAGCAGTTTTACCATGCCTAAAGTGCTCATAAACTTTTACATCAAGCTCTGCATGGCTTTCTGTGATTATACCGCTGTTACGTATCATAGGCTCACGCCATTTTGTTAAAACGTTTGGTAAAAGTGGTTATCTTAAGCTGTTGTAATAGCAATGATGCCAAATGACAAAAGCACTGCAAAAACAGTCACCACAATGATTAATGCGGATTTTAGATCGTGTTCCATAAACACCTCCTTAATATGTAACAAATTAATAACACCGGTGTGAAATATGTTCAAGATTTGCTTAATTTAGTCGCGCAATTTTGACTAACCCATCACAATTAGCTTAGTCATAATAAGGAGATAGGGCATGAACCAAAAACTCAGCTGGCTAGTAGGAATCATGATGATGAGTACTGCTATCAATGCACAAGCGAATATCATCATTACGCCATACATAGGCTATACAGGAGGCGGCCAAGTAGAGGATGAAAGTGATAATACATACGATCTCGACCCCGCAGTGAATTACGCTCTTTCAGTCGAGACTCCCTTAGAAAAAGGAAGGATCGGATTGTTTTACTCCAATCAATCGACGGAACTTGAAAAGCTGTCCAACTCGGCAGATATCCATTATCTGCACTTCCAAAGCAGCATGTACTATCCTGTCGCAGAAAATTGGCAAACCTATATCGGTGTAGGTTTGGGCGCTTCTTATGCCGATGTGGATTGGGTAGACAAAAAATACGGATTTTCGGCTAGCGCTTTTGCAGGGCTGGAATATGAATTTTCAAAGAACTTTGCATTAACAGCCCAACTGAGATGGTTAGGAACGGTCGTTGATAACGATACATCTGGCGCCTGTACTCTACCTAATGACGGCTCAAACTGTATCATTAAGTTCGATACTGATTGGATGAACCAATTCCAATCAAATGTCGGTTTTAGTTTCCGCTTCTAATTTTTATGCATGTTCCTTTGCAGGACTCGTCACAAAGAACGCTGAACGAGTCCTGCACAGAGCCGATAAAGGATATCGTCTAAGCACCATTGTTTGGCAAAGTAACGAAGCATCATCTAGATAGGTGCACAAAAGATAGCCGTACGCCCTAATTCATCAAAATAGTCTTAAACACCAAAGCAATTATTATATCCCAGTCATTTATTCCAGACAAACAACCAACCACCCACACAAAACCACAATCAAACTCAAATTTAACAAGATTAAAACCAGACAACGCATCTGAATTAACATTTAGATTCTATTGCGCTAAGTATTATTAGAAGTTAGTCTGATCAGTGAAAACAGATAAATATTTCAGTTTTATCAAACACACATCAAAATTTTAAGATTAATAATCTACTTTCTCTTACAGTAGCCAGAATATAGCTCTATAAAATTATAATAAGTTAGAATTAAGGATAGAAAAGCTGATGGATAACAGCGGTCCTTTCTTCCAACTGTTTGCGCAATTATTACTGTGTTACGTAGAGAGCTTCATTCCTCAGGGAGTCTTATAGGAGTCAAATATGAAGCGAGAACAATGGGGATCCCGGGCGGGATTCATCTTAGCAGCAGTTGGGTCTGCTATCGGTTTGGGAAACATTTGGCGTTTCCCATACATGGCCTATGAAAACGGTGGCGGCGCATTTTTTATTCCTTACATTTTTGCCATGATCACTGCCGGTATTCCATTTATGATCCTTGAGTTCAGTATGGGACAAAAATACCGAGGCTCGGCACCAAAAACACTTGCGAAAATTCATTCTAAATTTGAATGGCTTGGCTGGTTCCAAGTTGGTGTGGCTGCAGTTATTGCCGTTTACTATGTGGCTGTTATCGGTTGGTCGATTTCTTACTTTGGGTTGTCGTTCACTCAAGGTTGGGGAACCGATACCAACGCATTTTTCTTTAGTGAATACCTAAAGCTAGGTGACAACTCACCAACAGACTTAGGCAGTATTCAATGGAAGATTGCTTTATCCATGGTAATTGCTTGGGCAATTACTTACACCGCCATTGCCAAAGGCGTGAAATCAGGAATTGAACGAGCATCTAAAATTATGATGCCAATCCTATTCTTGATGGTGATTTTCTTAATCGGACGTATGATTTTCTTGCCAGGAGCTCTAGATGGCGTGAACTACATGTTCGAACCCGATTTCAGCAAAATTTGGGATGTGAAAGTATGGGCAGCGGCATATGGTCAGATCTTTTTTACGCTAAGTATCGGCTTCGCCATCATGCTAGCTTACTCTAGCTACCTACCAGAAAAGTCGGACATAACGAATAACGCGTTTATGACCGTGTTGATCAACTGTGGCTTCTCGATCCTAGCCGGCATCATGATCTTCTCAGTATTGGGTTACATGGCTCAAGAGCAAGGTAAGCCGTTAACAGAGGTGGTATCTGCAGGCGTTGGCTTGGCTTTTGTTACTTTACCTGCGGCAATTAACCTACTACCTGCCCCATATATTCTTGGTCCACTGTTCTTCTTTGCACTGGTGGTTGCTGGTCTAAGTTCGCATATTTCAATTATGGAAGCCGTAACTTCAGCCATTATCGACAAGCTGAAGTGGAGCCGTAAAAAAGCTGCAAATGTTGTGATTGGTATTGGCTTCGTTGTCTCTATGGCGTTTGCTACCAATGGCGGTCTGCTGCTACTCGATCTAGTAGACCACTTTGCAAACAACGTTGGCATCATGGTTGGTGGTCTGGTTGAGATTGTCTTGATGGCGTGGCTATTGAAGCGCGTGCCAGAAGTACGTAATTACGTTAACGAGCGCTCTGATTTCTCTGTTGGTCAATGGTTCGAGATCTGCTTACGCTTCGTTACACCAATCATGCTCGCCATTATCTTAGCGACCAAGCTATACGCCCTAATTACTGAAGGCTACGGTGGCTATGATCTAACTTTAGGCTGGGCACTTATCGCCGCACTCTTTATCTTTGGTCTAGTGATCAACGCAGTGAACCGCAAGGAGACAGCAAAATGACAATCAGCGCAATTATTATGATGGTTATTGGTTTAGGTATCACTTGGGGCGGCGCTGCCGTTTGCATTAAGCGAGCCATGAATAAACAATAGAACGTTAAGTTCCATACAAAAAAACGCCGGTAGTTACCGGCGTTTTTTTATACATACATTAGTTCAATTCTAGAAACTGTACTTGATGCCAACGGCGCCGCCAAGTTGCAAGTCAGCACCTTTGTAAAGATCTAGCTCTGGGTGTATTTGACCATAAAGGTCCCAGCCGCGTGATAAATCCCAGTTCACACCAAGTGGTACTCTCACACCAAACTCGTCATCCCATTCATACCAGCCACCAACGCCGACATACCAAGTCACAGGCATGTTTTGATCGAATGTTCCACGCTTAGCGATGTAATCAAACGCCATACCATCGTTTCCGATAATGCCACGATATTTGTTATCTAACTCTACAACAACACTTAATTGTTGATCGACAGCCATACCAACTGATAGATCCGTTGGCTCGCTTGCCGCCATTGCCGTACTAGAAACTAGTCCCAAAACTAAAATGAATTTGTTCTTCATACACGTTATCAATTATTCAAAAAAACATTATTCGCTATTCAAACATAATGGCATATCAATATGTCAACGATGGGTAAGCTCGATGTATGAAAAAGCTGACAAAAGTAAAGATGAGTTTAGGATCACACTAAAAAGGAACTGTCAGTTAATAAAATAGGAACTAAAAAAGGAGGCCGAAGCCTCCTTTTATGCATTACTATGAATGACTGCGATTAACCGTGGTTACGAATCCACTCATCCATTTCAGTTTTTAGGTTATCAGACTTAGTACCGAAGATAGCCTGTACACCACCAGCTACAACTACAACACCAGCAGCGCCTAGTTGTTTTAGCTTGTCTTGGTCAACAGCTGCTGTATCTGCAACTGCTACACGTAGACGTGTGATACATGCATCTAGACCAGTAATGTTAGCTTTACCGCCAAACGCTGCAACCAGTTCACCGCCCATATCAGAGCCAGAAGTTACAGCTGCACTTTCCGTTTCATCTTCACGGCCAGGTGTTTTTAGGTCAAGCGCTGTGATTACACCACGGAACACTACGTAGTAAATTACTGCGTAAACTAGACCAACGGCAATCATTAGCACCATCTTCTGAGCGTTACCAGATAGAACTAGGAAGTCGATCAGACCGTGAGAGAAAGAAGTACCGTGTACAAAGCCTAGAGTATTCGAAACGATGTATGCAGAACCAGCTAGTAGAGCGTGGATACCGTATAGTAGTGGAGCAACGAATAGGAATGAGAATTCGATTGGCTCAGTAATACCAGTTAGGAATGAAGTCAGTGCAGCTGACGCCATGATACCCATTACTTTTGCACGGTTTTCTGGTTTAGCACAATGAGCAATTGCGATTGCTGCAGCTGGTAGACCGAACATCTTGAACATGTAACCACCCGCTAGCTGACCGAAGCCATTACCAGCAGCACGAGATGCTTCATCAGCAACTAGGTAACAAGTTAGTACACCATTTTGAGCTTCACCGGCAGCGTTAACACAAGAACCTGCTTCGAAGAAGAACGGTACGTTCCATACGTGGTGTAGACCGAATGGGATTAGAGAACGCTCAACAACACCGTAGATACCGAATGCTAGCTGTGGGTTTTGGTGTGCAGCCCAATCAGAGAATGCAGAAATTGCACCGCCAATTGGTGGCCAGATAACAGAAAGGATAACACCTAGGATGATCGCAGCAAAACCAGTGATGATTGGCACTGCGCGCTTACCAGCGAAGAAGCCAAGGTACTCTGGAAGTTGGATTTTGAAGAAACGGTTGAATGCCCAAGCAGCCACACCACCGACAAGGATACCACCTAGTACACCTGTATCGATTTTCTCAACACCCATAACGCCCGCCATTACACCTAGCGTTGCCGTCATGATGCCGTAACCAACGATAGCTGCAAGACCTGCAACACCGTCGTTGTTAGTGAAGCCTAGCGCTACACCTACTGCAAATAGAAGTGCCATTTGGCCGAATACTGAACCACCAGCTTGTTCCATAAGATTAGAAACGATCTCTGGAATAAAGCTTAGATGGGCAGCACCCACACCTAATAAAATACCTGCAACTGGTAAAACTGATACTGGAAGCATCAGAGCCTTACCAACTTTTTGCAGGTTAGCAAAAAGGTTCTTAAACATGTTTATGCTCCTGATAAATTTATAAGTATTATTTGGGCACTAACGGCACACCCCCGTAGCCTAAAGGTTAGCACCCAATGAAAATGTAACCACAACTGCATTATATTTTCCGGCTCTAAATATATATTGATGACCCTCAAACTTTCCACACAGTTACGAAATTTAGTTTCAAAACAAGTCTTGGATCACACCCAAAAACAGCCGATGAAAAGGTTTGCATTGCACTTATATTACTGTTTTATAAAGAATTAATTATTTATATAATTAATTTTAAGGCGTAAATAAAATACGCCCCAATGTTATTTTTAGTAACAAAATTACATTTGTGATTTTTGAATGTTATTAAATCAACATTTTTAGTAAACATTAAACTCGTGAGCGTATCTGTTGTTTTTATCAACAAAAAAGGAGCCTAAGCTCCTTTTTTATGCTCTTATTATTTTTTCATCGCAAAAAAAGATTTCGGAAGTTTTCGGTGGTTTTTTGTGCCACTTCAGAAAGAGAGCACGATTTGAGTTGCGCAATATAAGAAGCGACTTCGACAACATAAGCGGGTTGATTCTCTTTGCCACGATGAGGGACAGGAGCCAAGTAAGGAGAATCTGTCTCAATAAGAAGCTTCTCTAAAGGTAGAGTCTTCACCACTTCTTTTAACTCTGTAGCTTGACGGAAAGTAACAATCCCCGAGATAGAAATATAAAACCCCAGCTCCAGTGCAGCTTCAGCAAATGGAAGATCTTCTGTAAAACAGTGGATAACACCACCACATTTCTCTGCCCCACCCTTACGCAAAATATCAAGAGTATCCGCACGTGCGTTTCTGGTATGGATAATTAAAGGTTTGTTGAGCTCCACTGCAAGATCAACGTGTTGCTCAAAGCGCTCTTTCTGTAACGCGGCCGTTTCGGGCTTGTAATGATAATCTAAACCCGTTTCGCCAATAGCGACGACTTTTGCATTCGACGCATGGTGGCGCAATACGTCCATCGAAAAGTCGCTTTCAACATCAAGTGGATGCACACCGCACGAAGCATAAACATTGTCATAAGGCTCGATCATTTCCATCATTTTCGGGAAAGAATCCAGCGTTACTCCAACAGAAAGTAGCTCAGTTACGTTTGCTTGTTTAGCTTTGTTAATAACGTCTTCCACATTGATGTGGAGATCGTCGTAATTCAATTTGTCTAAATGACAATGAGAATCTACGAACATAATGCCTCTCGTGATTCAATTAACCAATTCATTGATAGTAGCTCAAGGTTCAGGCCAGGAAAGGCTTGCACCTGAGCTTTCAGGTTCATCAGCGCCTTCGCTGATGAGTACAAACCGTTATAGTTGTCCGGTTGAAACTTTGTCGCGCCCGGAAGCATTTGAGCTTCTGATACACCAAACTGCGCTTTCTGAGCATCTGTCAGTAAATACCATGCCCAGTCTAGTGATTGCTCTGAGTGTTTAGCGATTAAAGAAGCACACTCAGAAACGTCTGAAACAGGCGAAGACATTGCCTTAATAAAACTGCGTTCAAAAGCCAAGTAAGCTTCGAGATCGCCATTATTTAACGCATCCAATGTTTTTATTGGAGAGCCCATATTCAGTTTTAAGGCGTAAGCAGGAACTTGCTTCGCCCCTTGTTCGTGCATCCATTGCATCGCTTGTTCCGCTGACGGAGGCGCAACAACCCAGTGTTGGCAACGGCTACGAATCGTTGGGAGCAGACGCTCCTGATTGTGGGTAACGAGCAAAAACAAGCACTTTGCCCCAGGCTCTTCTAGCGTCTTTAACAGCGCATTCGATGCCGACTCGTTCATAGAGTCCGCCGGTTCTATTACAAATAGGCGGTAACCATTAAGCTGAGATGATTCCTGAGCAAGACGGTTACAAGCGCGAATTTGGTCCACCGTTATCGCCTTTCCTTCTTTCTCTGGCTTGATCCAGTGTAAATCAGGGTGGTTTTGAGATTGATTTAGCTGGCAGCTATGACAAAAACCGCATGCTTCACTCGCGTAATTTTGGCAAAGAAGTGCTTGGCTAAAAAACTCGATAAGTTTTTCGATGCCCAAGCCCTGCTCGCTTTGTAATAAAAGCGCACCTGGTATTCTGTCCGACTCTAACCCTACTTTGAGGTTATCCCATATTGGCTGTAGCCATGGATAATCATTTAACATGAGTCACCTAAATTTACGTTTCACTTATTGACGAGCTAGCCACTCGTTTAGAGCGTCCCGAATATCACGCGACACGCCTTCAATCGTCTGTTCTGCGTTAATGATAACGATGGAAGGATCGGCATGAGCAATCTCCAAATAACGCTCACGTGTACGCTCGAAGAAACTAATATCCATCTTCTCTATACGATCTAACTCACCACGCCCACGTGCACGCTCAAGCCCAACACGAGGGTCAATATCCATATAGAGAGTGAGAGCAGGTTTAAAATCACCAAGCGTTGTATCCCGGAGATTTTTCATTAACGATGCGTCAATCTGACGGCCACCACCTTGATAAGCTTGCGACGACATATCGTGTCGGTCACCAACCACCCACTGACCGTTTTCCAAAGCTGGTTTGATCACGTTCTCAACCAACTGAACACGTGCAGCGTACAGAAGAAGCAACTCCGTCATGTCCTTAAGTTCTTCGCCTTCGTGCTCTTCTTTCACCAGAGCGCGCATTTTTTCTGCTAGCGGTGTGCCTCCTGGCTCACGGGTATTTACGATATCCTCAATACCGGCCGCTTTTAGCGTATCTAAAACGGTTTTAATCGCAGTGCTTTTACCCGCGCCTTCTAGGCCTTCAACGACAATAAAGTTTGCTTTCATCATTTGTTCTTTCTTAGTTCTCTTAAATAGGCACGAACAGCACGGTTGTGCTCAGCAAGGGATTTCGAGAATACATGTCCGCCCTTTCCACTTGCTACAAAATATAAATAGTTGCTGCTTTCTGGATTCAAAGCCGCTTCAATGGAAGCTTCACCAGCCATCGCAATCGGTGTTGGTGGCAAACCATTGATGGTATAGGTGTTATATGGTGTCGGCGTACGCAAATCTTTCTTACGAATGTTGCCATCGTAGGCGTCACCCATACCATAAATAACTGTCGGATCAGTTTGTAACCGCATACGTTTGTTCAATCGGTTGATAAACACAGAAGCGACGCGCTCACGCTCAGAATCAATAGCCGTCTCTTTCTCGATGATAGACGCGAGAATCAAGGCTTCATATTTATCCTGTAATGGCAGCTTTTCTTGACGAGCTTCCCAGCTAGCGTCCAGTATTTTATTGAGTTTTCGATGCGCTCGTTTTAATAACTGGCTTTCACTCGCACCCGCTGTGTAATGGTAGGTTTCTGCTAAAAACAACCCTTCTAGCTTTTCTCTCTCAATTCCGAGCTTCGCAGCCATTTCTTTTTCTGAAAGATCGGTTAAATCATGCTTTAAATAAGGAGCACTTTTTAGTTGATCTACCCATTCAGAAAAGCGGCTGCCTTCAACAAAAGTGATCGCAAACTGGTATTCTTTTCCAGTATTCAGATGCTCCAATGTTTGCGAAAGTGACATACTAGGCTCAAGTTGGTAAGTACCCGCTCGCACTTGCAACAATTCTGGATATAAGTGAGGAATTAAACGGATGTACTCCGATGTTTCAATCACCTCATCTTCAACTAAGGCGCGCATGACATGATGAAAGCTTGTACCACTTTCTACAGTAAACAGCTGAGGTTGTTCCAATAGAACAGGCTTTTCAACGTATTGTTTAGCCTGTGAAATTATATAAAAAACAGCTGCTGCGCCTATCACTGCGATCAGCACAACAAAAGCCAACAGTTTTTTAATCACGTAGTTAAATTCCCTTGCAGTCGTTGAGTCAATTTTCCTATCGGAAATATAGTCTTAGAGGTCGATGTCACTATGCTGCGAATAGGTGCGACACCTAATATTGAGTTACACATGAAAGCCTCATCAGCACTCAGAAAATCTGGAAGTATAAAACGCCCCTCGATGACTTCAATATGACTTACTTTAAGTAACTCAAGCACCTTACGACGCATTACGCCCGTAACGCCTGATAAGGTCAGCTCCGGCGTAAATACTTTATTACCTTTAACCCAAAAAAGGTTGGCCATTGTAGTTTCAATGACATGGTTTTGCACATTTAACGTTATTGCATCTGCAAACTCTGTATTGTCGATTTCAGCCTTGGCGAGAATCTGCTCTAAACGGTTGTTGTGCTTATGTCCCGCAAGTAAAGGTTGAATCCCTAGACGAGTATTACAAACGCCCAAGTCCACGCCTTGTTCTTGCCAAGATGAATAATGAGAAGGAAACGCAAAATTGGAAATCGTCACGATAGGGCTTTCAATCCCATTAGGGCTATACCCTCGCCCGCCAATACCGCGGCTAACGTGAATCTTCACCCCCGCTCGTGCGTCAGATAAAACCGCTTTGCTTGCCCAATCATGCACAACTTTCCAGTCAGGTGAAGAGATCTTCAAAGCGTCAAGGCAAGCACTCATGCGCTCAGTATGTTCCTGCCAGTAAACCAACTCTCCATTTTGGGTCAGGATGGTGGTAAAGCCTCCATCACCGTATTGGAATGAGCGATCACCTAGCTCTACATGCGTTTGCGGAACTCCATTTACCCAAAACATTCACGTACCTTCAAATTAGCAGACAACAAATAAAACAAAACGGCTCAATGCTAAGCATCGAGCCGTTAGAATACAAGTTTCGCTTATCTAAATTAGGTTAGATAGTGTTACTCAGCGAACTTCTTGAAGATCAAAGAACCGTTTGTACCACCAAAGCCAAACGAGTTACAGATAGCGTACTCCATACCTTCAACTTTGCGCGCTGTATGCGGCACAAGGTCGATGTCTAGACCTTCTTCTGGATCATCAAGGTTAATGGTTGGCGGAACAATTTGGTCAACCAAAGACATAACCGTGATAATTGCTTCAACAGAGCCAGCAGCACCTAATAGATGACCCGTCATCGACTTAGTTGAAGATACAAGAACTTGCTTCGCACCTTCTTCACCAAGAGCACGTTTCACGCCTTTGATTTCTGCAACATCACCAGCTGGAGTAGAAGTACCGTGAGCATTCACATAACCTACTTGAGTACCTGTGATGTTAGCGTCACGCATCGCCGCTTCCATCGCAAGTGCACCACCAGAGCCGTCTTCGCTTGGAGATGTCATGTGGTAAGCATCACCAGACATACCAAAACCAACCAGTTCTGCGTAAATCTTCGCGCCACGTGCTTTTGCGTGTTCGTACTCTTCAAGCACCATCATGCCAGCACCATCACCTAGAACAAAACCATCACGGCCTTTATCCCATGGGCGAGACGCTTTTTGAGGCTCTTCATTACGAGTAGATAGTGCTTTAGCTGCACCGAAGCCAGCCATGCCAAGAGGCGTAGAAGCTTTTTCTGCACCACCAGCAACCATCGCATCTGCATCGCCGTAGGCAATCATACGTGCTGCATGACCGATATTATGCAGGCCAGTAGTACATGCGGTAGAAATCGCGATATTTGGACCACGAAGACCACGCATGATAGATAGGTTACCTGCAACCATGTTTACAATGGTCGAAGGAACAAAAAATGGGCTAACTTTGCGAGGGCCTTTGTCTACTAATGCAGTATGGCCAGTTTCGATAAGGTCAAGACCGCCAATGCCTGAGCCGATAGCAACACCAACTCGAGCCGCATTTTCTTCGGTAATTTGTAAGCCAGAGTTATCAAGAGCTTGAATACCCGCTGCAATGCCGTACTGGATGAAAAGGTCCATCTTACGAGCATCTTTTTTAGACATGTACTCTGTGCAATCGAAATCTTTAACAAGACCTGCAAAACGAGTTGAGAAGTTCGTAGTATCAAAGTGCTCAATATTTACGATACCACTTTGACCTTCTAGCAGGGCTTTCCAAGATGATTCTACTGTGTTGCCTACCGGTGACAACATACCCATGCCAGTGACAACTACACGACGCTTGGACACGATATAATTCTCCGGGAATTGAATATTTCTATGAGAGGATAGAAGAAGTTAGAAAGAACACAGGCGGTCTAGGAGACCGCCTGGGAGAGCTAATTACTGAGCGCTGTTTACGTAGTCGATTGCAGCTTGAACAGTAGTGATCTTCTCAGCTTCTTCGTCAGGAATCTCAGTGTCGAATTCCTCTTCTAGAGCCATAACTAGTTCTACAGTGTCTAGAGAATCAGCACCTAGATCATCAACGAAAGAAGCTTCGTTTTTAACTTCTGCTTCGTCTACACCTAGCTGTTCAACAATGATTTTCTTTACGCGTTCTTCGATGTTGCTCATTTTTCTTTTCCTTTACAGATTTCGCCTAATGCGATGATTCCGTAGTTTATTCGAACTATTGAAAGTTGCAAGGGGGTCCTTGCTGGTCAAACCACAAAATTAGCGAATTTAACCGAATTTCAATACATTTTTGACTTAAATCATGCACAAATCTTGCGCATAAGCATGACAAGTTCATGACAGTTAACTGCAACTATAGGCTATTTTTCACAATGTAAAATAGCTTATTTTGCATAAACTGTCGCATTAAACCATGTACATGCCACCATTTACATGCAAAGTTTCACCAGTAATGTACGCTGCTTCAGGAGAAGCAAGGAAAACTACTGCTGATGCAATTTCACGTGGGTCCCCTAAACGACCTGCTGGCACGTTCGACAAAGTTGCCGCACGTTGGTCATCATTTAGTGCCTTAGTCATGTCAGTTTCGATGAAACCAGGAGCAACAGTGTTCACTGTTACACCACGAGACGCAACTTCACGAGCCATTGATTTAGTAAAACCAATCACGCCCGCTTTCGCTGCTGCGTAGTTAGTTTGACCAGCATTACCCATGGTACCAACAACAGAGCCTACGTTGATGATACGACCCGCACGTTTTTTCATCATACCGCGTAAAACCGCTTTAGACATGCGGTAGATAGGCGTTAGGTTGGTATCGATGATGTCGTTCCACTCATCATCTTTCATGCGCATCAATAGGTTGTCACGAGTAATACCAGCGTTATTCACCAGAATATCGATCACACCAAATTCTTCGTTGATCGTTTTTAATGTCGCTTCGATAGACTCGACATCAGTCACGTTAAGCGCTAAGCCTTTACCGTTATCACCAAGATACTCGCTGATAGCAGCCGCACCACTTTCAGAAGTAGCAGTACCGATAACCGTAGCACCTCGCTCGACAAGAAGTTCCGCGATCGCGCGGCCAATACCACGGCTTGCGCCGGTAACTAGCGCGATCTTACCTTCGAGATTCATCATGTTGTGTTTCCTTTTCTTATCGCAAATTTATCGCTTGATGGATTACTTCGCAGCGTCTAGCGATGCGATATCATTCACTGCTGCTGCAGTTAGCGTTTTCACGATACGTTTTGTTAGACCTGTTAAAACTTTACCAGGGCCAAGCTCAAGAAGATTTTCTACGCCTTGTTCGTGCATCAGTTCAACTGTTTCAGTCCAACGAACTGGGCTATGTAGCTGACGAACAAGCGCATCTTTGATTTTTGCAGGATCTGTCTCAGCAACCACATCAACGTTGTTGATAACTGGCAGCTGTGGTGAGTTAAATTCGATAGACTCAAGAGCTACAGCAAGTTTTTCCGCTGCTGGCTTCATAAGTGCACAGTGTGAAGGTACTGAAACAGGAAGAGGAAGCGCACGCTTCGCACCGGCTTCTTTACATAGCGCACCAGCTCGCTCTACTGCGTCTTTGCTACCAGCGATAACGACTTGACCAGGCGAGTTAAAGTTTACTGGAGAGACCACTTCGCCTTGCGCTGCGTCTTCACACGCTTTTGCAATCGCATCATCAGCCAAACCGATAATCGCGTACATTGCGCCAGTACCAGCTGGTACTGCTTCTTGCATAAGTTGCCCACGTAATTCAACCAGCTTGATGGCTTCTTTAAAGTCAATAACACCCGCACATACAAGTGCTGAGTACTCACCTAGGCTGTGACCGGCTAGGTTTGCTGGTTGCTCTAAGCCAAGTTCCTGCCATACACGCCAGATTGCAACAGATGAAGCTAGCAAAGCTGGTTGAGTACGGAAAGTCTCGTTTAAATCTTCTGCAGGTCCATTTTGAACAAGCGCCCATAGATCGTAACCTAGTGCGTCAGATGCTTCTGCAAATGTTTGTTTTACTACGTCATATTGTTCGCCTAGTTCTGCAAGCATACCTACAGCTTGAGAACCTTGACCTGGAAATACGATAGCAAACTTGCTCATGTTGTTTTCCTTTAAGCAAAGTAAAAAGAAATAAGATGCACCAAGTGCACCTTAAATTTTGAATTCTTGTGAAACTTAGAACTTCACAAGGGCTGAGCCCCAAGTGAATCCGCCGCCAAACGCTTCAAGAAGCAGAGTTTGACCGCGTTTAATACGACCATCACGTACCGCTTCATCTAGTGCTGTTGGCACAGTTGCAGCCGATGTGTTGCCGTGTTTATCAAGTGTAATCACGACTTGGTCTAGTGACATCGAAAGTTTCTTCGCTGTCGCTGAAATAATGCGGTAGTTCGCTTGGTGCGGCACTAGCCAGTCTAGTTCAGACTTATGCATGTTGTTGGCTTCAAGCGTATCTTTTACTAGTTTCGATAGCTGAGTTACAGCGACTTTGAATACTTCGTTCCCAGCCATATGAAGCCATTTATCCGCATCTTGCCCCCGCACAGGTACAGGTAGGCTTAGAAGCTCTCCGAATTGACCATCCGAGTATATGTGGGTAGAGATAATGCCAGGCTCTTGGCTAGCGCCTACGACAACGGCTCCGGCACCATCACCAAATAGGATGATGGTTGAACGGTCTGTCGGATCACACGTTTTAGACAAAGCATCTGAACCAATCACAAGTACGTTTTTGCACATACCAGATTTGATATGTTGGTCTGCAACAGATAATGCGTACACAAAACCAGAACAAGCAGCGGCTAAGTCAAAAGCTGGACAACCTTTAATGCCAAGCTTTGCCTGCACCTGACACGCAGATGAAGGGAAAGTATGGCTACTGCTCGTTGTGGCTACGATAATCAGGTCGATATCGTTTTTATCAATACCCGCCATATCGATAGCGTTTTCAGCTGCGTAGAATGCCATGTCTGCTACAGTTTCGTTTTCTGCAGCAATTCGACGCTCTTTAATACCTGTGCGAGCAACGATCCACTCATCACTTGTATCTACCATTTTCTCTAGATCTGCGTTTGTACGCACCTGAGATGGCAGGTAGCTGCCAGTACCTAAAATTTTGCTATACATGAAGACTAATAATGCCTCTCGAGTAAAACCGCTTCCAAACGATCGCTAATACGGCTTGGTACTTGTCGTTTGACCTCGTGTACTGCCTCGCCAAGTGCATTGACAATCGCAGATACATCCGCACTTCCATGGCTTTTTATGACAATGCCGCGCAATCCTAGCAAACTTGCGCCGTTATACTGGTCGGGGTTCAGTGTTTTTAGTTCATTAAACAGCCTAGAAAACAACTTTCTAGCTATCCAACCCTTTATCGTTGATGCCATTATGCTGGTTTTAATTTTTTCGATAAAAAGTTGAGCTGTTCCCTCACTGGCTTTTAAGCATACGTTGCCGACAAATCCATCACAAACAATGACGTCCGCAACATCATGCAAAATTTGATTACCTTCAATATAACCGACAAAGTTAATCGCATCGGTCTGAGAAAGCATTTCTGCGCAACGTTTGACTAAATCGTTACCTTTAATCTCTTCTGCGCCAATATTGAGTACAGCAACGCGAGGAGGACGACCCAAGTGTTCTTCAGCTAATGCACTGCCCATTACAGCAAATTGGAACAAGCTATCAGCATCGCACGATACATTCGCCCCCAGATCCAGCATCCAAGTACGCTTTCCGGTAATCGTCGGTAAAGCGGAAACTAAAGCAGGACGTTCAATGCCAGGAAGTAACTTAAGAATGAAACGCGATAGTGCCATTAATGCACCGGTGTTGCCACCACTAACACAAGCATCCGCTTTCTGCTCAGAAACCAAATCGATAGCCATACGCATAGAACTATTTTGGCTATTACGTAACGCCAATGAAGGTTTTTCTGAGTTCGAGATAACTTTCTCGCTGTGAAGAATAGTCAAGCGAGAACTGGTCGAGGTACCGAGTTGAGATAATTGAGACGTGATCAGAGATTGATCACCAATAAGAATCACTTTTAGCTCTGGGAAATGAGACAGTGCCTGCACGGCGGCAGGCACTGTTACGCGTGGACCGAAATCCCCGCCCATTGCATCAAGTGCAACGGTAATACTTTGCAAAGGTTCAACCTTACTTGTTGATAACCTTTTGACCACGGTAGTAACCTTCAGCAGTTACGTTGTGGCGTAGGTGAGTTTCACCAGAAGTCGCGTCTACAGATAGAGCAGCTGTAGTTAGCGCATCGTGTGAACGACGCATACCGCGCTTAGAACGAGTTTTACGGTTTTTCTGTACGGCCATTGACCCTACTCCTATACTATTGGGTTAAAAACCTGAAGAAGAATCGGCTACCACACCTATTACTTTTTCAGACTTTTCAAAACGTCGAATGGATTCGGTTTTTCTTCCTCAATTTCTTCAGGAATCTCACCAAAAACCATGTTATTTGAATCAACGCTACAATCCGCTTCATCGTGCATCGCAATTTGAGGTAATGCTAAGATGAACTCGTCTTCAACAAGTTGTATGAGGTCTAATTCACCATATTCATTTAGATCTACCAAATCATAAATTTCTGGTGCTTCCTGTTCTGTTTTCTCACCGTAGTAAGGAGTAGAAAGGAATTCAACTTCGCACTCATGTGCGAATACCTCATTACAACGCTGACACTCTAAATCGACTTCGATGTTAGCTTTACCAGAGATAACAACGAGTCGCTGTTCATCCATCCCAAATGACAATGAGACTTCTGCGTCGCGTTTTACGCCTTCAGTTGTTTCCACTAAGCGCTTGAAAAGACTAGCTTGGATGATGCCATCGTAATCCAATCGTTTCTGTGCAGCTTTAGCTGGGTCAACCGTTCGCGGTATTTTTACCTTTTGCATAGGGCGCGAATATTATCTTCCAAATCAAAATTAGTCAAAGAAAAAGGCAAAAAAGTTGTACTTTTTTACGCTTAACATACAGAGCATTAGCCAGAATCATTTTTGATCGATTATCCTATTGGAAATGCTCCCACGAATTGTAATTCAAAATGAAAAATTACCAACTGGTTTTAGCCTCAACTTCCCCTTTTCGTAAACAACTGCTTGAAAAGCTCTCACTACCATTCGTTTGTTTACCACCTGATTGCGATGAAACACCTTTTGACCAAGAAACGCCAACTGAACTTGTACAGAGACTGGCCCAAGAGAAAGCAATATCTTGCCAGACGGATAAAGCAAGTTTAGTTATCGGCAGTGACCAAGTTTGTGTCATTAATGGTGAAATCGTTGGCAAGCCTTTAAATAGAGATAACGCGATAAATCAACTTTTGGCTCAAAGTGGAAAAGTCATCACTTTCTATACTGGTCTTGCGGTACATAACACCGTCACAAACCATACAGAAGTCGGCTTTGATTCTTTCGAGGTGCACTTTAGAGATTTAACACTTGAACAAATCGAACGCTACGTCGACAGGGAAGAACCTTTTTACTGCGCAGGCAGCTTTAAAAGCGAAGGCATGGGAATTTGCTTGTTTACGAAATTAGTCGGTAAAGACCCGAACACACTTGTCGGACTACCATTGATTGATTTGATTGATATGTTGCATGTTCAAGGACTCGATGTCCTTTAACCCAAATACGATAAAAGGGAGCCACAGGCTCCCTTTTGCATCCGCGAGGAAAACATGGTTACGCGTTTCTTAAACCCGCCAACACTTTTTCTAGTTTCGGTTCCATCGGTGCGTTGATTTCCATCCACTCATCATTTGATGGGTGTTGGAACTTGATGTTTGCCGCGTGTAGGAACAAACGATCTAAACCAACTTGACCTGTGTAAGCATCAAAGCGACGATCACCGTAGCGATCATCCCAAGCGATTGGGTGACCGGTGTATTGCGTATGAACTCGTATTTGGTGAGTTCGACCAGTAATCGGACTCGCCTGAATCAATGTAGCTTGTTCGAACTTTTCCAAAATCTTAAAACGCGTTTCTGACGGCTTACCATTAGGGTTAACACGAACAATACTGTTCACTTCGTTTTTGAGCAGTGGCGCGTTCACAACCTTACAACTGCTTTTCCATTGCCCCATGACAAGAGCTAAGTAAAACTTCTTTACTGTCTTTTCACGAAACTGGGCTTGCAAGTGACGAAGTGCAGAACGCTTCTTAGCAACCAGCAAAATCCCTGAAGTATCACGGTCAATACGATGCACAAGTTCAAGAAAGCGAGCTTGAGGACGCAGAGCCCTAAGCGCTTCAATCGCACCAAACTTTAAACCACTGCCACCATGCACAGCGGTGCCAGATGGTTTGTTTAGAATCAACATATGGTCATCTTCGAAGATAATCATATTTTCCAACTCAGCGACTTTGTTAAGTTTCGTACTTGGTGCGACATCGTCATCTTTTTTCTCGACGGTCACCGGTGGAATACGAACGAGATCGCCTGCTTTTAACTTGTACTCTGCTTTTATACGCTTTTTATTTACGCGCACTTCGCCCTTACGCACAATTCGGTAAATCATGCTTTTAGGAATGTCTTTTAATTGGTTGCGCAAAAAATTATCAATGCGCTGACCCGCCATATCTTCGTCGATGTCGACGAACTGGACTTTTGTTCTTATTTCGTTCATGGGCGGTATTGTAAACTCAATTTCGTGCGACTTCACATTATTCTTGTCGTAAAAGAAACACTCGGTGGCACATACTGGTCTAAATTTCGCCAAGCTTTTGTTTAAATTATTAAAACTCTCAATCAAGTTCTCAATTTGTTTTCTGTCTTGAACAGTTTGCACATCTCAATTGCTTATGAAACAGCCAGTTATAAAATAGAAATTTTGAGTTTAGCGGCAAATTTTCTATCGTTTGCGTGAAAGCAGATTGCTGATAGCCACGCGCACTGCTATAGTTCACAGCTGCTAAGGAAGGTTTGGTTACATTTTATTCATTACCAATCATTTATCCTCAAGCAATGTGAGTAGATCGTTGAAGGTCGAGTGCAGCATTGGCGTGAGACACATCGAATTCAACACTCTTGCCACCCTACTCCTCGCATATTCACGTTGAGTACCTACCGCCCAAATAGCGGGTCACAAGTCTACGTTTCCAACAGAAACCACAAGAGGCTTGTGATGACTGAAGTGCCCGAGAGCATCCCCTTCCAGCCGGGAGGCTGCAAAATACAAGCCATGGGATCAGGCACCGTGAAAGAGCGAAAAAACAGTGGCAAGTCGACAAGAAAGATATAAAAGAAAAGACAACGAGAATTTTCAATGAAAAGAATGTTAATTAACGCAACTCAAAAAGAAGAGTTGCGTGTCGCTCTGGTTGATGGCCAGCGACTTTTCGATCTTGATATCGAGAGTCCAGGACATGAATCTAAAAAAGCGAATATCTACAAAGGACGTATCACACGTATCGAACCAAGCTTAGAAGCCGCATTTGTTGATTACGGCGCCGAGCGTCACGGTTTCCTCCCTCTCAAAGAAATTGCCCGCGAATATTTCCCTGAAGGTTACACCTACCAAGGTCGTCCAAGCATCAAAGAAGTGCTAACGGAAGGCCAAGAAGTTATCGTTCAAGTGGAAAAAGAAGAACGTGGAAGCAAGGGCGCTGCTCTTACTACTTTCATTTCTCTTGCTGGTAGTTACCTTGTTCTGATGCCTAACAACCCTCGTGCTGGCGGTATTTCTCGTCGAATCGAAGGTGACGAGCGTACTCAACTAAAAGCCGCATTAAGTACTTTGGAACTGCCTCAGGGCATGGGCCTAATCGTACGTACTGCTGGCGTTGGCAAGAGTGCTGAAGAACTTGAGTGGGATTTGAATGTACTACTTAACCACTGGGGTGCAATCAAAGGTGCAGCGGACTCTAACCCTGCTCCATTCTTAATCCACCAAGAAAGTAACGTTATCGTTCGTGCAATCCGTGACTATTTGCGTCGTGATATTGGCGAAATCTTAATTGATAGCAACACCATCTACGAACGTGCAAAAGAGCACATTCAATTGGTGCGCCCTGATTTCCTTAACCGCGTTAAGAAATATGAAGGCGAAGTTCCACTATTCAGCCACTACCAAATCGAAAGCCAAATTGAATCGGCTTTCCAACGTGAAGTGCGTCTGCCATCTGGCGGTTCTATTGTTATTGACCCGACTGAAGCACTAACGTCTATCGATATCAACTCTGCTCGTGCAACCAAGGGCGGCGATATTGAAGAAACAGCTCTAAACACGAACCTAGAAGCAGCCGACGAAATTGCTCGCCAATTACGTCTACGTGACTTGGGTGGCTTAGTGGTTATCGACTTTATCGATATGACCCCGGTTCGTCACCAACGAGAAGTAGAAAACCGTCTACGTGAAGCCGTTCGTCTTGATCGCGCTCGTGTACAAATCGGTCGTATTTCTCGCTTTGGTTTGTTGGAGATGTCACGCCAGCGCTTGAGCCCTTCTCTTGCAGAAGCAAGCCATCACATCTGTCCTCGCTGTAGCGGAACTGGTGTCGTTCGCGACAACGAATCTCTAGCACTTTCTGTACTTCGTTTAATTGAAGAGGAAGCGCTAAAAGACAACACAGCACAAGTACTTGCAGTCGTACCTGTGCCAATCGCCTCTTACTTATTGAACGAAAAACGTCGTTCAGTAAACCATATCGAACGCATTCAAGAAGTGAAAATTACGGTTGTTCCTAACTCTGATATGGAAACACCGCACTTTGAAGTTATCCGTGTTCGTGAAGGCGAAGAGTTCGATCTGATTTCTTACTTACTTCCTAAGAAACTGGAAGCAATGAAAGAAGCAGAAGGTAAAGAGCCAGCGGAAGTTGACGTAAAACCAAAACGAATTGAAGAGCCAGTTCTTAAAGGCTTTGCTGCTCCGTCTCAAACCGCACCTGCACCAGCAGCTAAACCAGCTCCTGAGGCGAAGAAGAAAGAACAAAACGTTGAACAAGAAGAGAAACCTGGATTGTTCAGCCGTCTGTTTAAAGCACTTGGTAGCTTCCTATTCGGTGGTTCTGAAGAAACAAAAGAAGAACAGAAACCTCAGGAAGAGAAAAAACCAAATCGCGATAATCGACGTAACAAGCGTGATCGCAACGATCGTCGTCGCAATAACAACCAGCGCGATAATCGTGATAACCGCGACAATCGCGATAACCGACGTCGTCGTAAGCCTCGTGATGAGCAAGCGAATGAGCAAAACGAAGCTCAACAACAAACCAATAAACAGCAAAACCGCAACCAAAAGCGTAAACCTAAAGCTCAACAGGCAGATAAAGCCCAAGAGCAGAAAGCAAACGCAAAAGTAGCGGAAAAAGGTCTGCAGCTAGCAGCGGAAGCTCGTACTGAAACAAAACCAGAAGAGAGCAAACCGAAGCAGCAAAATGCGAAAGCAGAAAAAGTGAAAGAGCGCCGCCAACGTCGCAAATTGAACAAGTCTGTACGCGTTAAGGACCAAGAAGCTATTGAGAAGAAAGCCGAAGAAACAGCGGTTAAGACTCAAGAAACGGTTGAAGCTAAAGTTGAGAAGCCAACAGAAGCAGCGGTAGAAGCACAACAAGACAACAAGCAAGCAGAGTCTAAGCAACGTCGTAACCGTCGTTCGCCACGTCACCTGCGTGCAAGCGGCCAGCGCCGTCGCCGTGGCCGCGATCGCCGTCCTAACCCGTTCCGCCTGCGTAAAGGTGGTGTAGCTTCTCCTGAGATGGCTATGGGTAAAGTAATGCCACGCTACATTCCGAAACCAGCACCTAAGAAAGAAGAGCAAGTTAAGGAAGAAACAGTAGCAGCAGTACCTACAATGCAAGGTGGTTTTGCTTGTCCAGAGATGGCTATGGGTAAAGTGATTATTCGCCGCGAGCAACCTGTTGTAACAGAAGCGCCAGTTGTTGAATCAAAGATTCAAGAAACAGTTGAAGCGAAAGTGGAAGCACCTGTTGTGGAAGCAGTAATCGCAGAAAAAACTGAATCGGCAGTAGTAGAAACAGCATCGGTAGAGCCTATCGTTGAAACTCCTGTAACTGAACATGCTGAACCGGTTGATGCCATTGTAGAAACGGCACCTACTGAAGAGCCTATCGTTGAAGCAGCAAAAGAGATTGTAGCCGAAGCGCCAGTAGCTAAATCAGAGCCTAAAGTCGAAGCCATTAAAGTTGCGGCTAAGCTAAACGCTAGCGCACCGATGACTAAAGCACCTGGCCCTCAAGAGCTACGCGAAATCACGGTTGCAGCAGCACCGTTCAAAACCGAACGTTACCAAGCTAAAGGTGCGGGTAGCCAAGTGGCTAAAAACCGCGCATCAGCAGAGATGACAAAGCCTAACTTTAACTAGGCTAAATCATTACGTTCAACTGCTTAACGGCATAAATAAATTAAAGGCTACCATCTGGTAGCCTTTTTTATCTTCATATTTGCCCTATAAATTGTTCATATAAATACCAATTCGTGATCACATTTGTACGCCATTATTCGTATCATTCTTGAACTTAATCACACTTTTCGGTAGCATGCGCCGACTCAAGTTTTCGACACCATTCTGATGCTGCTCTTTTAATACTACGGTTTACACTGCAATGTTTGATTAGAAATCAACCACTCAGTGGCTTGTGCAAATACGAATATGTGTCGGGTTTAACTCATTGCAAAGAGAACTTAAAAACAAACATGTTCGAATTTCCCCAATTTTCTAAGCACTCCGTAAAAAATGATGTGCTATCAGGCTTAACCGTTGCGCTAGCATTGGTTCCTGAAGCTGTCGCATTTGCGTTCGTCGCAGGCGTAGATCCGATGGTCGGTCTTTACGCTGCATTCATCGTTGGTCTTATTACTTCCATTTTCGGTGGTCGTCCCGGCATGATCTCTGGTGCAACAGGTGCCATGGCAGTCGTAATGGTTTCGCTTGTCGCGACTCACGGTGTCCAGTACCTATTCGCAGCCATCATGCTCGCTGGTATACTTCAAATTGCCGCTGGTATGTTTAAATTGGGTAAGTTCATCCGTATCGTGCCTCACCCTGTGATGATTGGTTTTGTGAACGGTCTGGCTATTGTTATCTTCCTAGCTCAGTTGGGTCAGTTTAAAGCGCCAGATATCAACGGCATGCTTACTTGGCTACCACAAGACCAAATGCTACTAATGCTTGGTTTGGTTGCGCTAACTATGGCAATCATTCACTTTCTACCAAAAATCACAACGGCTGTACCCTCTTCACTTGTTGCAATCGTAACGGTGACTGCTTTAGTGGTTGGTTTGGATCTGGAAACTCGTACTGTTGTTGACTTCCTGCGTACAATGTCTGGTGATGAAGCGGCAACACTTGCAGGTTCACTGCCGACCTTCTCTATTCCGGCGGTGCCATTTACGCTAGAAACTCTACAAATCATTCTTCCATACGCGATCATTCTAGCGGCCATTGGTCTAATTGAATCTCTACTAACACTGACAGTTTTAGATGAGATGACGAATACTCGTGGTCAATCTAACCGCGAATGTATCGGTCAAGGTATGGCAAACATGACGTGTTCTGTGTTTGGCGCAATGGGTGGTTGTGCGATGATTGGTCAGTCGATGATCAACGTAAACTCAGGTGGTCGCGGCCGTCTATCTGGTATCGTTGCGGCTATCGCTCTATTGATGTTTATCTTATTCGCTTCTTCGCTAATTGAAATGATCCCACTCGCTGCTCTGGTTGGTGTGATGTTCATGGTTGTCATTGGTACATTCGAATGGGCAACATTTAAGCTAGCACGCCGCGTACCGAAGCAAGACTTCTTCGTTATTGTTCTTGTGACCGTTGTTACTGTTCTTACTGACCTTGCTGTTGCCGTAGCGGTTGGTGTTATCGTTTCTGCATTAATGTTTGCATGGCAACACGCTAAGCACATCTATGCCGACACGTGCTTAAACGAGGAAGGTTCAAAAGAGTACAAGATTCACGGCCCTATTTTCTTTGGCTCTGCGGCTAACTTCCTGGAGTTGTTTAACGCGCCTGAAGATCCAAAAGATGTGATTGTCGATTTTGCAGACTCTCGCGTGACAGATCACTCTGCAATTGAAGCCATTGAAACACTGGCTGAGCGTTACAATGCTCAAGGTAAAACGCTGCACCTTCGTCACCTAAGCCCAGATTGTCGTAAACTTTTGGACAAAGCTGGCAGCTTGGTTGAAATTAACGTGAAGGAAGACCCAAGCTACAAAGTCGCAACCGACATACTAGCGGGTTAACACGAATAAAAAGGGATGAGCTGAGCTCATCCCTTTTTCTATTGTCTTCAAGCACGGCGATTATAGCTTCTTCAAAATTGCGTCTGATGCCTCTTCGATTAAATCAAGCACCAGTTCAAAGCCATCTTCCCCACCATAATATGGGTCCGGGACTTCGTCGTAACCTGACTCAGAATGACTTAAAAATAACGATACTTTGTGTCGATACTTCAACGGACAAATATCCAATAAATCGGCCAAATTTGCTTTATCTGCGGCTAATATAAGGTCAAACTTTTCAAAGTCATCAATGGTGACTTGGCGCGCTTGCATTCCTTTAAAAGAATAACCTCGCTGCTTTCCTGCTGCCATCGCTCTTGAATCCGGTCGGTTTCCTGCGTGGTAGCCAATTGTACCTGCCGAATCAACCTCTACTTCAACGCCTAGCTTTTGAGCTTTCGCTCTTAACACTGCCTCTCCAGTTGGTGACCGACAAATGTTTCCCATACAAACAACAAGTATTTTCTTCATTTTATTCCCTGAATTATCGGTGGTTTTTCTTCACGATATGTTGGTCTATCATAGCGAGATAAATCAATGAACCCAAATTAGCTTGGGCACAGCACGAAAAGGAATTGAGGAAGTATTATGTCTATCGAAGAAAATAAAGAAGCACGCCATAAAGCTCGCCAACAAAAAGTCAAAGAACAGGTAGACGCAAAAATCGCTGCTGCTCAAGAGGAAAAAGGTCTGCTACTGATCATTACCGGAAATGGTAAAGGTAAATCGACATCAGGATTCGGTACGATCGCACGCGCAGTGGGTCATGGTTTGAATTGTGCTGTCGCGCAGTTTATTAAAGGTACTTGGGACAACGGTGAGCGCAACCTACTTGAGAAACTCGGCGTTGAATTCCAAGTAATGGCAACCGGCTTTACGTGGGAAACTCAAAACAAAGCCGCTGATACCGAAGCAGCGCAAGGCGTATGGCAAGAATGTAAGCGCATGCTGCAAGACGACTCTATCGATGTCATCTTGTTTGACGAGCTAACTTATATGGTGAGCTACGGCTACATCGACTTAGACGAAGTGGTCGAAGCACTGAGCAACAGACCTAAAATGCAGTCGGTTATTATTACTGGGCGTGGCGCACATCGAACCCTGATTGAAATGGCCGATACCGTTTCTGAAGTGAAAAATGTAAAGCACGCATTTGAATCTGGCGTAAAAGCCCTCAAAGGCGTCGATTGGTAACACTCGCAGAGTAATTTAAAAAGGGTTGGCAAAATGCCAACCCTTTTGATTTTCACGCACGGTTAGTTGAAAAGATTCTTCAATAAACCATCGACCGCATCTTTGGTTTTCTCGTCTTTGATTTTGTCCGTTAGCTTCTCCACGCCACGATCGATTTCTTTTTGAGCTTTCTGCTTCAGAACATCATCGAATACGAGCTTGAATTTAGGATCTGCCCACTTACCAGACACATTGATTGGAATCGTGATGTCTTTCAGCTCATCTATATCTTTACCGCCCTGGCCTTCTAGGCTGCCTACAACTGACGTGCTGATAGTAAAGTCGACTGTTTCATTGATGTAGTTTGCGGTACCTTTACCACGAACACGTAACAATGGAGACTGAGCTTGCATATTATCCGTTGATACAACACCTTTGTTGAGTTTCAATGTCGCCGTCATCGCACTGAAGTCTGTTTTCTTAGCTTCATTGGTGCCTTCAACTTTTTGCCCTTTAAATTTCGCATAGTTTTCACGAATCAACTGAGCAACGTTGATGCCATTCACCGCACCGTCAGCAAAATTGATAACAACCGTACCAGATAGATTCTTCTTGATACCGGTAGGCGTGAGACTCTTACCTGTAACATTCACATCAATGTTACCTGTCCCTTCAAGTTTGTCGTTTTCAGCAACGTCTATAAGTAGCGGTTGAACTTTCACGCCTTTGATTGACTTTTTAACACTGTAAGTCGCTGGTGATTGGCGTGCATCTAACTTCGCTGTCGCTGAGATTGAGCCTTGGTACAACTTCGAACTAAAAGATGTAAGCTCAAACACGCCACGATTTACAGTGAAGCTCGTTTTTACCGCTTCCATCTTCGCATTTGCCGCTTTGAATTTGTCGATGGTAATGTCACCCTTTACATCTAACGTTTTCAACGCAGACAAATCAGGCTCAACCTCAGGTCCGGCAGGAGCACTCTCGCCACCAGAAGCAGGCTTATTACCTTCGGCAGCTTGCTTATCTAACCCTAAGAACTCATCAAGATCGATATTGGGGCTATGGAGAGCAAAGCGTACTTTAGGAATATCACCGAGTGCCACATCAGCCTTACCATCTAAGGCGATAGCATTCGCTGTTAACTTCTCTAGAACAAAACTCAGATGGTTTTTCGTTAGGTCGAAAGACAGATCAGACACCATGTCGACTTTCATCGGGGACTGAGGTAAAGCATCACCCTCAAAAGTCGATTTAAGAGTTAACTTATCCAACTGTACTTTGCTGATAGCCTTGTCCACGCTAAGTTGACCAGCACCCTGCATATCTAACTTCATACCACCAGCGTCACCCTTAATGGCATAAGTCAGGTTATTTACTTTATCGAATTCAAACGTGTCTAAACCGATCGTTGCCGATTCAATTTTATTGGCAGGGTCAGAGTATGTCGCATCAAAGTTGATGTTCTTTAGCGCGTAGTTTGCCAAACCTTTTTCTAGCTTAAAGTCTGCCTGACCTTTCGCGGTGAACTTTTGGTCGTTCATTTCGCCCTTCACGCCAAAATCAGCCGTTGTCCAGTTGTCAAAAGCGAATTCGGAAAGGTTTAATGAAATATCATAAAGTTTGGTGTAACTACCGGCTTGCTTATCCTGCATTTCTAATGAACCGTTAGAAACCGTAACGCCAGCAAGATTAATACTCCAATCAGAACCAGAAGTTTGCGTTTCACCATTTTGCGTAGGCGCAGCATTGTTCTCTTGTTCTGCTTGTTGTGTTTGGGCTTTCGTCAATGCATCAATATTCTTGCTGCCATCTTTCTTGGTTTCAATGTAGAACTCAGCACCATCAAGCGTGACGTTTCCAATTTCAAGCTGTTGACTAAAAAGTGGCATAACAGAGATGTCTACACCAACGGTATCAACTTTGAATAAATTGGGTTTACTAAAGCCTTGTGGGTTTCGCAACTCTGTATGTCCCAACTCAAAGCCAATCGATGGGAAAAATTGCCAACTGATATCCCCTTCAATCACCAACTCTAATCCCGTTTGCTTTTGCGCTTGCTCAACAATAAGGGGTTTAAACTGATTCGGATTGACGAAGATGGTTAACGCTAAAATTGCGACCAAAATGACCACAATCGGTATTGCTAGAATTAAGAGCAGTTTCTTCATTTGTTTTTCCTTGCTCGAGTGTTTTTACAATTATAAGCGCAGACTCCATTTACCGCTGACAGTTCCACAAAAGCGTGAAAAATGTCTGGTTTTAACCTGCAACTGACTAATTTAAAAACAAAAAAAGAAGTGGCACTTAAGGTGCCACTTCTTCTCTTAAAAATAAAGCGATATAGCCGTCTATAGGCTTAAGCTTTCAAAAGTCTTGCAATGTGAGCTTTTAATACATCAATTGCGATACGGTTTTTACCACCGCGAGGAACAATAATGTCCGCATATTGCTTAGAAGGTTCGATAAACTGCATGAACATCGGACGTACTGTTTGTTGGTATTGCTTAAGAACAGACTCCATAGTTCGGCCTCGTTCTTCCACATCACGCTTAACACGGCGAAGCAAGCAAATATCTAACGGTGTGTCCATAAATACTGTCGCATGCATCAAATCACGAAGACGAGGGTCTGTAAGAAGAAGGATACCTTCTAGAATGATCACCTTTTTAGGTGTCATTGTGGTGGTGTTAATTGTTCTTGTGTGCTCAGTGTAGCTGTACTCAGGCACTTCTACTGCTTCACCACGTACCAATTTTTCTAGGTGCTCACACAGTAGGTCGTGGTCCAACGCACTCGGGTGATCGTAGTTCGTCTTTACTCGCTCTTCCATGCTTAGGTGGCTTTGGTCGTTGTAGTAGCAATCTTCCGTGATGACACCGATTTGATGATCGCCTACTTTCGCGCGAAGCTCATTATAAATAGTGCTCGCGATCAGACTTTTTCCAGAAGCAGAAGCGCCAGCAATACCTACGATGACGCATTGATTATTATCAGACATTAGTTTGCACCCGATGATGATTTCTAGTCACATAAAAAGATAAACTGCCTGATTATAGGGAGTTCACCCCATAGTTACTAGTTGGAATTAGGGTTTAGTCATAAGTTTCTGCCTGCTCAGAGGATTAACCTCCGAGCAAACGTTAAAATGTGCAATTATCAACCAACAGGCATAGTAAACTTAGTTCACCATTGTAAAGCTAATCGCATCTGGTTTTGCTTTGCCTTGCCAAAACATCGTGCTACATACGCGATCGGCAAGTTGCTTATAATACCCTGCATGCTCACTTTCTGGGCGTCTTGCTACCGTTGGCACGCCAGCGTCAATATCTTCTCGCATAGAGATATGAAGCGGAACTTGTCCTAACAATGCTAAGCCAAATTCTTGCGACATTTTTTCAGCTCCGCCCATACCAAAAATATGCTCTTTCGCGCCACATTGACTACAAATGTGATAACTCATGTTTTCCACAACACCAATAACCGGGACATGGACTTTGTTAAACATTGCCGCTCCCTTCCTTGCATCGGCAAGGGCTAAATCTTGCGGCGTTGTGACTAGCACGCTACCTGTTACCGGAATTTGTTGTGACAGAGTCAATTGAATATCCCCCGTACCTGGCGGCATATCAATCACCAAATAATCCAAATCTGGCCAATCTGTTTCAGTTAATAACTGCGACAATGCTTTTGAAGCCATTGGACCGCGCCATATCGCCGCTTCTGATTTATCCACCAAATAACCGATAGAATGAGTATAGATGCCGTGAGCAAAAATGGGTTCCATCCACTTGCCATCACGAACTTCTGGTTTAGCATCTTCTTGCCCCAACATCATAGGTACAGACGGACCATAGATATCTGCATCCAACAATCCCACTTTCGCCCCAGATTGAGCAATCGCCAACGCTAAGTTAACTGCGGTAGTAGATTTACCAACGCCACCTTTCGCAGAACTGACAGCAATGATGTTCTTAACACCCTTAACCGAGTTAGCCACTTGAGTTTCTAAAGCTTTAACTCCAAGGCGAATATTAAATGGGAATTCAGCCACTTTACCCGAGGCTTGCTGCTGTTTGATCCAGTCATGCAGTACGGTTTGAAGCTCATTACTTGCGAATGGCAACGTTATATCAATAGAACCCTTTGTCGTAATCGAAATTGCGCCATGAGTATCTGCCCAGTTTTCCACCAACTGTGGATGTTGGAATTGGTTAAACCAGTGACAAAAATCTTGTTTTGAAGTGAACTGATGCATAAGCCCTCCTTTTAGATGTCATGCTACCACCGTCCAGGCTCAACCAGAACCCCAAAAAAACTAAGGCATTCCGCAGTTTGACACCTTGGAGTTAGTCAGTTCATGGGGTAGTATTATCCATCAAAATTTATTTATACCTATCAAGAAAAGCGAATATTAAGTATGGCAAACGATCCAAAAAACTTTCCGTCAAGGAAAATGCTGGTAACTTGTGCCCTTCCGTACGCTAACGGTTCGATCCACCTTGGTCATATGCTTGAGCATATCCAAGCGGACATTTGGGTTCGTTACCAACGCCTACGCGGCAACACTGTAAACTTCATCTGTGCTGACGATGCTCACGGCACGCCAATCATGCTTAAAGCGCAACAGATGGGTATTACTCCTGAAGAAATGATTGCCGCAGTTAGCGAAGAGCACCAAAAAGACTTCGCTGGATTTGATATCAGCTTTGATAACTACCACAGCACACACTCAGATGAGAACCGTGAGCTAGCGTCACACATTTATCTTGAGTTGAAGAAAAATGGCTTTATCTCTAGCCGCACTATCTCTCAGCTGTTCGATCCAGAAAAAGAGATGTTCTTACCGGACCGTTTCGTAAAAGGTACCTGTCCAAAATGTAAGTCTGAAGACCAGTACGGTGACAACTGTGACAACTGTGGTGAGACTTATAGCCCAACAGAACTGATCAATCCTAAATCTGCGGTTTCTGGTGCGACGCCAGTAATGAAAGATTCAGAGCACTTCTTCTTCGACCTGCCTCAGTTTGAAAGCATGCTAAAAGAGTGGACTCGCTCTGGCTCGCTACAAGCTGAAACAGCGAACAAAATGCAAGAATGGTTCGAATCTGGTTTGCAGCAATGGGATATCTCACGTGATGCACCATACTTTGGCTTCGAGATCCCTGGTGAGAAGAACAAATTCTTCTACGTATGGCTAGACGCGCCTATCGGCTACATGGGCTCTTTCAAAAATCTATGTGACAAGCGCGACGACCTAGATTTCGACGAGTATTGGAAAAAAGACAGCTCAGCAGAGCTGTACCACTTCATCGGTAAAGACATCGTTTACTTCCACAGCCTATTTTGGCCAGCAATGCTAGAAGGTTCTGGCTTCCGCAAGCCTAACAACGTATTCGTACACGGTTACGTAACCGTAAACGGCGCGAAAATGTCGAAGTCTAAAGGTACGTTCGTAAAAGCAAGCACTTACCTAGAGCACCTAGACCCTGAGTGTCTACGTTACTACTACGCTGCGAAGCTAAACAGCCGTATCGATGATCTAGATCTTAACCTTGAAGACTTCACTCAGCGCGTAAACGCTGACGTTGTTAACAAGATCGTTAACCTTGCATCTCGTAACGCAGGTTTCATCGCGAAACGTTTTGAAGGCAAACTGTCTGACAACTTTGCAGAGCCTGAACTTTACAACGAATTTGTTGCTGCTGCTGACCGTATCGCTGAGCTTTACGAAACGCGTGAGTTTGGTCGTGCAATCCGTGAAATCACGGCATTGGCAGACAAAGCTAACCAATACGTTGATGAGAAAGCACCGTGGGTTGTAGCAAAAGAAGAAGGCAAAGATCAGGAACTACAAGACATCTGTTCTGTCGGTATCAACCTGTTCCGCGTACTGATGACTTACCTGAAACCAGTAATGCCATCGCTAGCTGCGCGTACTGAAGCGTTCCTAAACCAAGAGCTAACTTGGGAAAACATCGCTGCTCCACTAACAGGCCACGAGATCACTAAGTTCAAAGCACTGTTCAACCGTATCGATCCGAAGAATGTTGAAGCTATGATCGAAGCGTCTAAAGAAGATGCGGCGGTAGAAATGGCGGCGAAAGAGAAAGCTGAAGCGGAAAAGAACAAGGCTAGCCAAACCGAGCTAGACAAAGAACCAATCGCTGAAGAGATTGAGTTCGATGCTTTTGCTGCAGTAGATATGCGTATCGCTCGTATCATCTCTTGTGAAGAAGTACCAAAAGCCAACAAACTGCTTAAGTTCCAATTGGACATCGGTGGTGAAACTCGTCAGGTATTCTCTGGCATCAAGTCAGCTTACAAACCTGAAGAGCTAGAAGGCAAGCTAACGGTAATGGTAGCAAACCTAAAACCTCGTAAGATGAAGTTTGGTATGTCTGAAGGTATGATCCTAGCGGCAGGCCCTGGTGGTAGCGACCTGTGGATCCTTGAGCCACACGAAGGCGCTCAACCTGGTATGCGCGTAATGTAAGTTGTAGCTTTACAATCAAATTTAAAAAGTCCTCGCCAGTTCAGCGGGGACTTTTTTTGACTGAATTCACACTTTTGGGGAATTTGTGCACCAAACTTGTACAGCACCTCTCCCATCACAATCCTAAATTACTGTTTTAATAGAATTTAATTAGTGGCATCAAAACTGCAATCTTCCTTGCTAGGTCCAAACACTAACAAGGAGTTGGTTATGTTTGTTTTGATTTCCACACTATTGTCCATCGCTATTTTAGCCGGAATATATCACTTATCTTCTAAACGAGAGCAGCAACATGCGCGCAAATATCAGCTGTTAACATTGTTGCGAGATGTTGTTCACCTTCTGAGACACCACCGAGCTGCTACTCACTACTCGCTTCAATTCCAACAAAACGATCAACAAAAATTGGACGCTCTTCATGATGCTCTGACTAACAAGCTGCATCTTTTAGTCGAAACATCACGGTTTGAAAACAAACCCATGTATCGCGTATTACAGATTAAAGTAGGGAAACTACTTGAACAATGGAATGACCATAGTGTTGCAAGAAACCAGATGGAGCATGGTAAGTTAATTCGTCATTGCTTGTTTTTGATGGATGAAGTAACCATCGCATGGCTAGCGGTTGAACAAAGAGATGACTTGCATAATGAGTATCACATGAACTGGCAAAACATTATGGATAGCTTGGAGACCCTGACTCAGTTGCGAATCAGCATTCAAGATTTAGGAGAGCAAGGCGGAAATGAACGTTTCAAAAATTATGCATCGGTCATGATGCGTAAGCTAAACCAACTAGCGGTTATCGCTCCACTTAGCATTACCTCTCCTGCTTCCACGCGCTCAATACAGACGCTAAATGAATACGTGACAGGGAGTCATGTCGACTTAACAGAAGCAGAGCTTTATGGCGTCACATCGGACTTGTCATTGACCATCTTCAATACTTACGACCATGTCCTTTCAGATGTCGTAGAGTCATTATATCTACCGTTACCCAGACTCTCACTAGCAGGATAAACGTTCCATACCTTATTATTGGTGCTTGGTTCGTCGCCGACTTATAAATAAAAACAAAAAAACCGCAGGCCTAAGGCACTGCGGTTTTCGTTTATTCAACTTGTCAGCGCTTAGCTGTCGTCTTCCGTGAAGTTCGTTGGTAATTGCTTTTTCATTTCGTTCCAGATCAACGCACTTTCCATACCATAATGACGAATCACTACTGGTAGTTGCTCACGCTGGCCACTTTCACAAGTTTCGAGCAATTGATGGTAAAACTTCAGAGCTAGCTCACGAGAAGCTGGATTTGAGAAGTAGTAGCTACCGACACGATCGTAGAGCTTCTTCAAACCATTAAAGATCAAACCGTAAATTTGATTTCCTGAATGGAATGCTAGGCGCTGGAAAAGCATATAATCGTAAAAGTTGAACGTTTTAGCAATCAAGATTTCTTGACGCTTCGCTTCATCTTTCTCGTTATCTTCTTTCACATTCTGCAGAACTTTTTCAGCATACGGCGAAGAAGCGATGAATTCGTCCCAGGAAGCCGCATTCATTAAAGCTTCACAAGATTCGATTACATTCTTAATTGTACGCTCAGAGCTCTCTTTGTTCGCTTTAAATGCATAGCGCATAAAGATAGGACTGATGTTAGTACGTGCCGCAAGCAGATCTTCTACAATGTTTGTCGCATTATCAACGTCTAGCGTCATTAAAGTATCCAAAATATGCAGACCAGAGGTCTCCATAAATTGGTTAACTTTCGTAGGTTTGCCGTGCTGGATAGTCAGCCATCCATCACGGGCTAGTCGTTGAAGAACCTCTCTTAAAGTCGTTCGAGTAACACCAATCAGTTCGGACAGCTCGCGCTCAGCAGGTAAAATTGAGCCTGGAGGAAAACGGCCGTTCCAAATGCTCTCGATAATATATTTTTCTGCGAATCCCGCAGGGCTTTTCGCCTTTATGACCATTCTACTTTTTATCCAATATTGATTTCTGAGGGTCGATACTACTCATCATACCACTACTTAGCGGTTTGAGAAAATTTACGATCAATAGTGGAAACGACTCCATAACATAGAGTTAATACTCTATATGTTGTGTCAATTTAAGAGGCTCTAACATGCGAGCGAAAGCAGTAAAATATGAATTTTCATTTAATTAAACAGCTCACAAATCTCGGAGAAATAAAGACAACCGTGTCACATTTTTATATTCAAAATATGAAAAATTACTTTGTATATCACAGTTAATATTCTTTCTTAATTTGCCTTTTCTCGTCACTGACCGTCATTTAAAATCCAAGAGGATTTTTTTAAGACTTTCATGGTATAGTAACGCCGTTTTGATCGCGTTATTACATTTAAAAAGTCATTTTAGTCGGTAGCATCACGTTTTGTTATTGACTAATAAATGCCTGAGTGTAGAGTTTGCGGTCGAAAGTGAGCGGTGCTTGAGTTCAGGGGAAGTAACTTGGCAAGACTACAATAAACAAAGGATTGTTGTTTTACTAAGTTATTGTTTTTAAAGACTAGTTAATAAGTCTAACAAACAGATACTTAAGCACTATTGTAGTGTCTATTCATAATTTTGTTATAAAGAGAATTATCATGCCGATATCGCTCGGAAACGCTTTTATCAAGAACTTCCTTGGTAAAGCGCCTGATTGGTACAAAGTTGCCATTATAGCCTTCTTAATAATTAACCCGATTGTATTCTTCCTAATAAACCCATTTGTAGCTGGATGGTTGTTGGTCGCTGAATTTATTTTCACGCTAGCAATGGCATTAAAATGCTACCCATTACAACCTGGCGGTTTACTTGCTATTGAAGCCATTGCTATCGGCATGACTAGCCCTGCGCAAGTTAAGCACGAATTAGTAGCAAATATCGAAGTACTGCTACTTCTGGTATTTATGGTTGCGGGCATCTACTTCATGAAGCAGCTATTGCTGTTCATTTTTACCAAAATTTTACTTGGCATTCGCTCTAAAACCCTACTATCACTCGCGTTCTGCTTTGCTGCGGCATTTTTGTCTGCGTTTTTGGATGCCTTGACGGTTATCGCCGTTGTTATCAGCGTGGCGATCGGCTTTTACTCTATCTATCACAAAGTGGCGTCTGGAAACCCTATCGGTGACCATGACCATACACAAGATGACACGATCACTGAACTAACGCGTGATGACCTAGAAAACTATCGTGCGTTTTTGCGCTCTTTGTTGATGCATGCTGGTGTAGGTACTGCCTTAGGTGGCGTAACCACGATGGTTGGTGAACCTCAAAACTTAATTATTGCAGACCAAGCGGGTTGGTTATTTGGTGAATTCCTAATCCGTATGTCTCCAGTGACACTCCCTGTATTTTTCTGTGGTCTCATCACTTGTGCTTTAGTTGAAAAGCTTAAAGTGTTTGGCTACGGCGCGAAGCTTCCTAACAACGTTCGTCAGATCCTCGTCGATTTTGACCGTGAAGAGCGTAAAACGCGAACAAATCAAGATGTCGCAAAACTCTGGGTTCAAGGTCTTATTGCGGTTTGGTTGATCGTTGCACTCGCTTTGCACTTAGCGGCTGTCGGCTTAATTGGCCTTTCTGTGATCATTTTAGCGACCGCATTTACTGGTGTCATTGAAGAGCACTCCATGGGGAAAGCGTTTGAAGAGGCCCTGCCCTTCACTGCACTGCTTGCAGTATTTTTCTCGATCGTTGCTGTAATCATTGACCAAGAGCTGTTTAAACCAGTCATCGATGCGGTGCTTGCCGTTGAAGATAAAGGTACTCAGCTAGCTCTGTTCTATGTGGCGAATGGCTTATTATCTATGGTGTCGGATAACGTGTTCGTTGGTACGGTTTACATCAATGAAGTAAAAACTGCACTCATTGAGGGTCTCATTACTCGTGATCAGTTCGACTTACTGGCGGTGGCAATCAATACTGGTACTAACCTGCCTTCTGTTGCAACGCCAAACGGTCAAGCGGCATTCCTATTCTTACTCACATCGGCTCTCGCTCCATTAATTCGTCTGTCTTACGGTCGAATGGTTATCATGGCGCTGCCTTACACCGTCGTTCTTGCGATTGTCGGTCTGATGGGAATCATGTTCTTCCTAGAGCCTGCAACAGCTTCTTTCTACGAAGCTGGTTGGATTTTACCTCATAGTGGTGATCTGACTCCCGTAGTATCCGGTGGTCACTAAAATTTGAGTTGATTAGGAAACTTATCCACGATAAAAAGCTCTGAGTATTCAGAGCTTTTTCTATTTCAGACAGGAACAAAAACGTGACTATTTTAAATTCACTTAACCAGTTTTCAAAGGGACGTTTATCGTGGCTACTGCTTCTGCTATTCGTCGTTTTCTTTGAAGCATGTGCCCTCTATTTTCAGCACGTCATGATGCTTGCACCATGTGTCATGTGTATTTATGAAAGAGTCGCGATGATGGGAGTGGGCGTCGCTGCAATGGTTGGTATATTGGCACCCAAGAACCCAATTTTCCGCTGGCTAGGTTTGATAGGCTGGGGATTAAGTGCTTACAAGGGTTTGTTACTTGCGATGCAGCACGTTGACTACCAGTTTAATCCATCACCATTCGCGACTTGCGATTTATTCGTCACATTCCCCAGCTGGGCTCCGCTCAATCAGTGGGTTCCTTGGATGTTTGAAGCATATGGTGATTGCTCTAAGGTTGTGTGGCAGCTCCTTGATTTATCAATGCCACAATGGTTAGTCGTAATTTTTGCAGGCAATTTAATCGCTTTGGCATTAATTGTAATTGCACAATTCTTCCCAGCAAAACCCGTTAATCCAATTCGTTAATCCTACTGACGCGTAAAAATTAACAAAAAGCCGACCATCTGGTCGGCTTTTTGTTAAGTGGATAGCGCGGCGATTCGCTTTAGCCGCGTGATTGACCACAGCACTGCTTGAATTTTTTTCCGCTCTCACAAGGACAGGGATCATTGCGCCCGATACCTTTGAATGGGTTTAGGCTTTGAGCTTTATTGCCTACCATCAACTCATCCGCGCCCAGCGCGACTTCACCGACCATTAAATCAAGCTGATCGACTAAATCTGTCAGGGCCGGTGGCGTTTCAATACCTGCGTCGCGCATCTGTTGCTGCGTTGCTGGCTCATCGATAGCCAGCATCAAAGTGGTCAGTAATGCTTGCAGCATACGCTGTAATCCATCATTGAGCTCAACGTCTTGCCATTGTTCTTCAATCATTGGCCAAACAGACATAAAGCCTTCGGCAAAATCAGCAAGTTGTTCAGGTTCTTTGCCTGTTAGCTCTAGCACGGAATATTCGTTTCGTTGAATTCGGTTATGCTGCTTGTGAATTTGCTCTTCCACAGCTGGTTGAATCGCTTTGAATCCCTCACCTAATAGCGGCTCTAACCACTTTTCAGGAGCGAGTGGTTTTGTCGTCAGATTCGCAGCTAACACTGCGCCTTCGATAAATAGGCAAGATTCATCGACGTGAACTTCACCTTTTTCAATCAATGTGTATTGCATGACATCTGGTTTCCCATAAATTTGGCGGCATTATACCTCAGAGCTCAAAAGCACGTAACCTAACGTTGTGTGTTTGACTGCACTGGGCGCTTCGACTCTTTTAATGACAAACTTAACTTACATCGCTACAATCGCCCTCCTTTTTACCACCAAACTGTATTAGGCAAGCTATGCGAGTAGTACTAGGCCCAATGGAAGGCGTTTTAGATCATTTGATGCGCCAAATCCTGACCGAGATAAACGACTATGACCTGTGTGTTACGGAGTTTGTTCGCGTAATCGACCAGCTATTACCCGATCATGTATTTCACCGTTTATGCCCGGAGCTGTTGCAAGGTTCTCAGACTGCATCTGGTGTGCCAGTACATGTGCAATTGTTGGGACAAGAACCAAACTGGATGGCTGAGAACGCAATTAAAGCGGCAAATCTTGGCGCCAGAGGTATTGATATAAACTTTGGTTGCCCAGCCAAAATGGTCAACAAAAGTAAAGGTGGTGCTGCTCTACTTCAGCATCCTGAGCTCATTCACCGTGTGGTTAAAGCTTGTCGAGAAGCCGTTCCAGAAGCCATTCCCGTAACTGCAAAAATTCGTCTTGGCTGGGAGAACCCTGAAGATTGCTTTGAAATTGTCGATGCCATTCAGTCTGCTGGCGCAAATGAATTGACCGTACACGCACGTACTAAACAAGGTGGTTATAAAGCTTCTGAGATAAAATGGGATTACATCAACCAAATTCGCGAACGTTTCGATATCCCACTGATAGCGAATGGTGAAATTTGGAATTATGAAGACGGTCAACGTTGCATTGAAACGACTGGCGTTAACTCTTTGATGGTGTGCCGAGGCGCTTTCAATATCCCTAACTTAGGCAATATGGTAAAACATAACCACCAGCCAATGTCATGGCCCGAGGTGGTTGAGTTGCTCATCTATTATTCCAAGTTTGAGATGAAAGGCGATAAAGGCTTGTATTACCCAAACCGCGTAAAACAATGGTTCTCTTACTTACGTCAGGCTTATCCTGAAGCAAAAGACCTATTTAGAGAAATCAGAACGTTCAACAAAGCCGCACCAATTGTTGAGCATATTCAACGCTACCGCGATGACTTAAACTCTCAGGTTGCATAACTCCCGAACACAAAAAAGGACGAATATCTCGTCCTTTTTTGTACCTAAATCCTAGTAACAGATCTTATTTTTGCCGGTACTTTTGGCTTGATATAACTTTTCATCCGCCGCTTTAAACAATTCATCAAAGTTTTCTACTCGGCTCTCTTTACTAAACACCACACCGCCAGAGATCGTAAAGCCTTCTTTCGTTACGCGTGTCGAGCGCTCATCTATGGCTTTTTTTACTCTGTCTAAAATGAGTTTAATGCCTTCTGAATCTTCGTCATAAATCGCTAAAACGAATTCTTCGCCACCAAACCTTGAGGCAACATCGGTATGGCGAATATTTTCACGTATACATTTTGCAACAAGCTGAATTGCAGAATCACCGACATCATGACCATAGGTGTCGTTGATCTTCTTGAAGTTATCAATATCGAACACTGCCAAAGCAACCTGTTTTTTTGTCATCTTATTACGCCACACGGTTTGCATACCTCGACGATTCAATAAGCTGGTCATTGGGTCTCTTGCTGCCAGTTCTTTAAAGTAACGTCGCTCGCTATGCATATTCACATAGAACAAGACGACGGTACTCAGCACGTAAATAAATAGTGCGACAATAAGGCTGTATTTTTCAAAAACCGCTAGGTTCTTAGCTTCATCCCAAAGGTTGTACTCGTAGTACATGCTGTGATTCGCACTCAATCGCTCTAATTCGACTGGTTTGATTCGTGTACTGTTTGAAGGAATGGATTGTAAATTGGAAACCAAATGAAACTGACCAACAAGACCTAGCGACGAAGCCATGAGCGTATTGATGTCAAAATCAATAGACAAAACACCTTGATGTTCTCCTTTCTCATAGACGGGTACCGTCATACTAATGACTTGACCTTCCATCGAGTCCAACACAGGCCCTGGTCCAGCCAAGGTAATGTTCACTTTATCTTGCACGGTTTTTTGCCAAAAAGGTCGGGCTTTTAGCGTTGACAAAAGCTCTCTTGTGAAATTTTTTGCGTAGGTATCGGGTGAGGAGATAACGTAACCGCGCTTGTCAATGTAATGGATTCCAACAATGTGCGATTCAATATCGTGCAGAAATGACAATGACGGCGCAAAACCCGCCTTTTGTTCAGCTAACTGGTTAATCGTTGAACCTTGCTGACATAAGCTTTCGTCCCCTACGATCATATAATCAAGGTCAACCGCAGGTAACCCTTCACTATAAACACTTTCGAGTAATAACACATCTATAGGCCAAAGATAACAAAGCCCTTCTTTGACTAAAGAATTATGTTCTTCAAACAGTGGGTTAGCGTAATTGGTATAGTTGGTGAAGCTGTAATCTAAAGCCGTGAGTACTTTAATACCGCGAGACATTGCACGCTCGATACGCGAATACTCAGAATCGATATAGCGGTTAACCGCATCATAGTAATTTTTCGTTGTCACGAGTAAAACCACTACAAATAACGCCAGAGGAAAAAAGATGACAAATGAGAGGCTAAATCGCCTTTGGTTTACCATTGAGTACCATGCATATGAAAGGTCAATAGTCTCTTATGACTGCTATTAAATTGATACTCGTTATCTGGTGACGCATGCAATGCAGCACCAGATAACAAGAGACCAAACAAATGTGTGCGCGCTGCTTGAGACCGTTTATATATTAAAGGAGTTTAATCAATATAGAGTGTGGTGTCACTTTAGTCGCCATAATTTGCAGCTCTGTGCCGACATATTGACAGAGATATGACCTTTATAATCAACCTGTTCTGTGTCATCTAACAACGATATAACTTGGCTAACCTCCAAGCCCAGTTGCCACATAGGTAAATCGATTGAACATTCATTACCACTGAGATTAATCATAACAACGACTGCTTCGCGACCCAGTACACGTGCGTACGCCAACTGGTTGTTAGTGCAATGAAGCCATTGAATACAGCCCGACTGTAAAGGCTTACATTGTTTACGTATCTTGATCCATTGTTGGTAAAGCGATAGCCATTGTGAACTTTCGATTTCATTCCAAGGAAAACAGCGACGATTATCCGGGTCTAGACCTCCTTCTAGACCGACTTCACTCCCGTAGTAAATACAAGGCGTGCCAACGTAAGTCATAAGCATTGCTAGCGCGATGTTCATTTTACGCTTATCACCATCAACCAATGTGATAAACCGAGCAGTATCGTGACTATCGAGTTGATTTAGCTGCGATAGCTGATTAGAAAATGGGATTTTTGCTCTGGCTTCGTCCAACCATGCTTTAAACTCCAAACCATCAATGTTGATTGGATCGTACATAATGTCTTGTCGTGCGATAAAAGCTCGGACTGGATGAGCAAAACCGTAGTAGTTCATCGCCCCATCCTCTTGATCACCTTGCAACCACTGCGTTGCTTCAAAAAAGTGCTCACCTAACACATAAGCATTCGGTTTTACTGACTTAGTCGCATTACGAAACGCTGCCACATAATGAGCATTGTTTTTCGCGCCGTCCCCTTCGCCAAGCATATGAATTACATCAAACCGCCAGCCATCAACCAAGTACGGTGGCTTCAGCCAGTACTTGATGACAGACTCTTCACTTTGGTAGATGTAGTCGCGCACCTGTTCATTTTCGAAGTTCAGAACCGGTAAGTTACCAATGCCTTTCCAACCAATGTAGTGATTGGTTTCGCCTTCGAAAAAGTAGTAATCACGGAACTTTGACTGCGGATTGCCATATGCTCCTTCTCCTTTTTGTTGGATATCAAACCAAGGATGATGCACTGACGTGTGGTTAAACACCGCGTCTAAGACAATCTTCATATTCTTACCACGGATTTTCTCACACAGTTCAGCAAACTGATCGTTGGTGCCGAACATAGGGTCAACAGTGAAGTAATCGGTGGTGTCGTATTTATGATTACTTGGTGAAGAAAAGATCGGATTAAAATAAAGCGCAGTAACGCCGAGCTGCTCAAGATAGTCCAACTTTTGCTCCACACCTTTGAGGTCGCCGCCAAAGAATTCACGCGCCCCGGTATTTTGGTGAGAGCCTACCGCGTCTCCCCACGCCTTGACGATCGATGCAGAATCATACTGAGCATAAGCGTGGCGAATATCAGACTCACTTTTACTAGCAGAAAAACGGTCAGGAAAGATTTGATAGAAAACTTGCTCTTGGACCCAGCTTGGTGGTTGATGGTTTACATTCAACTTAAAGTGGAACTCTTTGGGTGGAATACGCTTTTGCACACCCCGTGCATCGAGCCAGTATTGTTGTCCGTCTTTGAGGATCTTAAACACATAATGTGTGACATCTCGATCTCGATTTGGTCGAAACGATGCCTCCCATAGTAACAATTCCCCAGCTGTTCCAATTTGAGCCATGTCGACCAGATATTCTTCATTGTCCGGCTCAATACGCACATAGACGGAATCAAAATCCAATGTCTCGGTTTTCAGTCTGACTGTAATTTGCTCGTCATTAAAAGCTAAACCATCAATAGTTTGACTATGAAAAATAAATGGCAGGTTCATTATGGGCACTCCTCGTCATCGGATATGCCACTATGTTATTGAAGAATTAGAGACAAGAAATCCTCCTTGCGAGTTGACATATCAGCCAATTTTCTCAAGGAGGATCACACTTAGTAGGCGTAGTGACTTGTCGGATAACGCTTAGTTCAACAAGAGACTGTCATCTGCCAGCTCTTCACCACGCACTTTGGAGAACATATCCAACAAGTCTGGTACTTGCATGTTAGCGCGCTGCTCTCCAGCCACATCAAGCACAATTTCACCTTGGTGAAGCATTACGGTCCTATCGCCACATGCTAATGCGTCTTTCATCGAATGCGTCACCATCATCACTGTTAAATCGAACTCATCGACAATACGTTTAGTTAAGTCGATAACAAACGCCGCCATACGAGGATCAAGCGCAGCCGTGTGTTCATCAAGCAATAACAGCTTACTCTCCGATAACGTCGCCATCACAAGGCTAACGGCTTGTCGTTGTCCACCAGACAGCAACCCAATGCTATCACCCAAGCGGTCTTCTAAACCAAGACCGAGGATGCTAATTCGCTCTTGGAACAGCTTGCGACGTTTAGTAGAGAGCGCCAATCCCCAGCTGCGTTTTTTACCACGCATGTGCGCTAGAGCCATGTTCTCTTCTATCGTCAGTTCACCACAAGTCCCGGCCAATGGATCTTGAAACACTCGGGCACATTGCGTCGCACGTTGGGCTACCGTCTGCTTGGTGACGTCTTTGCCATCAATGATCACCTGACCACCTATCATCGGCGTCTCACCTGTCACCGCACCAAGCAACGTGGATTTTCCTGCGCCATTAGAACCAATCACGGTAAGAAATTGATGCTCTGGAACCTCTAAAGAGACGCCTTTCAATGCACGATTTTCCAAAATCGTCCCAGGGTTGAACGTGACCTGAATATTATTTAGTTCGATCATAATGCCTCCCCAGAACCATTTTTTGATGCCGCTTGTTTAGCATCAGTAACGCGTTGTTTCGCTCTCATGCTCTGTTTTAGCTTTGGAGCAATAAGCGCCACAGCCACCAATACTGCGGTAACAAGGTTGAGGTCTGAAGCTTGTAAACCAAACATGCCAGAGCTCAAAGCGAAAGCCACTGCAAGGCGATAAAGTACCGAACCGATGATGACCGCAAATACCGCAACCCAAATCTTGCGCCCGGGAATAAGGGTCTGCCCCAAAATCACAGCTGCCAAACCAACGACAATGGTGCCCACGCCAGAGGTCACATCCGCAAAGCTGTTCGTTTGTGCAAACAACGCGCCTGCGAATCCCACAAACCCGTTGGATAAAGCCAAGCCAAAGTAGGTATAAAAGCCAGTGCTCGCCCCTTGCGCAGAAACCATACGCGCATTCACACCCGTGGCTCGTAAACCAAGACCAAAGTCGCTGTTCAGCAGGCGAATGACAAAGAAAGCGGAAAGAAGAACTAAGACCCCAACAACCAGAGGGCGAATAAACATCGCATCGCCCAATGCTTCAAACGGAGTGAGAATAGTATCCTCTCCAAGCAACGCCATATTAGGTTTGCCCATAATACGAATATTAATTGAAAATGCAGCGATCATGGTAAGAATGGAAGCTAACAGGTGTAAAATACCACACCGAATAGCCAGAAAAGCGGTTACCCACCCCGTCATACTACCAGCTATCATCGCCATTATTGTCGCAAGCCAAGGATTAATACCTGCGACAATCGCCGTTGCAGCCACCGCAGCTCCCATTGGAAAGCTGCCATCCACACTCAAATCGGGGAAATCGAGAACACGGAACGTAAGATACACACCCAGAGCGACTAGGCCATAAATCAAGCCAATTTCGAGTGCGCCAAAAAAAGCAAATGCAGACATAACTGCTCCTTTCTGCATGCTCAGGCTGGCTAATACCAACCTGAACGTAAGACTTCTAACGTATACTCCCCTTCTTCTCTAGCAGAATGCTCTACACGAGAAATCCGGCGAGTATCAATTTTGGGGCAAGCGTCTACAAACCAACGTGACGGTCTTTACCCCAAAAAGCGTTACTTATTGCATGCTTGTCGCACGTTCAACCACAGAACTTGGCAGCTTGATACCGAGCTTAGATGCTGCGCTTTCGTTAATTACAAGGTCAGAGCCCGTCGCGACTTTTACATCTAGCTTGCCTGGTTCTTGACCATCAAGAATCGCCGCCACGTAATCCGCGGTTTGTACACCAACCTGGTAGTAGTCAAAACCTAAGCCTGCAATTGCACCTTTTTCGACATACGACGTCGCGCCACCAAATACAGGTTTCTTCGCTTGATTCGCTGCCACAATCATCCCTTCAATCGCACTTGCAACTGTATTGTCTGTTGGGGCGTAAAGAATGTCTGATTTCGCTGCAATCGCTTGAGTCGCAGACTGAACATCAGCACTTTTTAGTGCGGTCGCTTCAACCACTTGTATGCCTTTTGCTTTTGCGCTTTCTTTTAGTAATTCAACTAAAGTCACGGCATTAGCTTCACCGGGATTAAATACAACCCCGATGCTTTTCACCTGAGGAAGAATTTCTTGGATGAGATCGACATGCTGAGCAACGGGTGAAAGATCAGACAGGCCAGTTACGTTTTTGCCTGGTTGTTCCATCGACTTAACCAATTTCGCACCAACCGGATCTGTTACCGCAGTAAAGACAACAGGAATAGAGCGAGTAGCCGACACCAAAGCTTGTGCCGAAGGTGTCGCGATGCCAACTAACACATCAGGATTTTCGCCGACGTACTGACGGGCAATTTGCACCGCAATCGCTGGATTACCCTGTGCGGTCTTATAATCAAATTCTAGATTTTTGCCTTCTTCGTAGCCTTTCGCTTTCAAACCATCAAGTAACCCTTGGCGCGTCGCGTCTAACGCCGGGTGTTCGACAATCTGTGAAACTGCGACAGTTGCAGTGGCGGCCAGTACATTGGTAGAAGAGAAAATAGCAGTAGCTGATAGAACGGCAGTGGCTAATAAACGTTTCGTTTTCATCATAACTCCTTGATGTGACTTCGTCCTTGTTTCACGAGCTTTCAATATGTGTATCGACTCGTGAATTCAAATGTTTGAAGGCGGTATTGTTGTGTTCATATAACTGTGCACTTCTTGCGCATCTTGTTTTTATTATTACTACTAAGTCTTAGTAAAGAAAAGAAAGATTTAACACTAAAGCAACATTTGTGATCGGGGGGACTTCTTCATCCGGAAAGAATCTTTGGTAAACAAAGCTTCGCTCGCTTCATCAACGACCGTCAAAGTAGGTAATAGAGGCAGGATCAAAAATGGAGCGGCCAGTGCACACTCCATTTCAAACAATTTAAATTAGAACCAACGCTCTAATGACGATTTATCGAGCTGGCGAAACGCTCGGTTCAGTATTATCGCAAGCTCTTTGTAACGAGGGCGAGCTTTGACAGGCTCTAATGCAAAACCTGTTTCCACAATTTTTTGATGCAACTCCCGATACCAAGAGGCCAAAGAAGGCGGCAATTTCGTGTTGGATCGAGCACCAAGCCACCAAATGCCTTGAAGTGGCAAGCTAATCGCAAACAAGGCGACAACAATGGATTGAGGTAACGCGTGGTAATTGTTGAATGCCATTTGAGTGAGTATGCTGATCGCAGCAACGGCCGGCATGACTTTAATGCCAAAGCGAGTCGCCTTAATGATACGCTGTTCCGGAAATATGGCGCTTAGCTCTTTACGAACCGGCCAGATCTCCATGTAATTCTGGCCATCTTTCAGGCTATGGATCAATCCGACTTTATTACTCATACCGCTCTCTCACTAAAAAATAGTTGAACATTTCAACTGAAGGTACAAAAAATTGATGAAAGTTAATATTCTTTCAAATTTTTTTTGTTATCATTGCTTATTATCGCTATCCTTTGCAGACCCTCAATCTCATTGTTGCTGTTATTTACAATTTAAGCAACTCCGAGATATCTATCTGCACGGATCGCATCATAGTGATGGAAGGGTTCATCACTATTTCTTTATATGGAATTAGAACAATTTTTGACCAGGATTAGTACGCAGCCTTCTGGGTATCGGCTATTCTTGTGATTAATTTTTCATTCTTTAACTGATTTTTTATCAGACGAATAACAGGTAGTCATACATGTCTAAGCTAGTTTTAGTTTTAAACTGCGGTAGTTCTTCTCTTAAATTTGCCGTTGTTGATGCCGAGAACGGCGACGAGCACTTGTCAGGTCTTGCTGAGTGTCTTCACCTTCCTGAAGCTCGCATCAAGTGGAAACTTGATGGCAAGCACGAAGCTCAACTAGGCAATGGTGCAGCTCACGAAGAAGCACTAGCGTTTATGGTAGAAACTATTCTTGCTTCTAAGCCAGAGCTTAAAGCTAACCTAGGCGCAATCGGTCACCGTATCGTTCACGGCGGCGAGCAGTTCACTCAATCTGCACTAATTACTGATGAAGTTCTAAAAGGTATTCAAGACGCTGCAACATTTGCACCTCTTCATAACCCTGCTCACATCATCGGTATCGAAGCGGCTAAGAAAAACTTCCCAGAGCTGAAAAACGTTGCTGTATTTGACACTGCGTTCCACCAAACTATGCCTGAAGAGTCTTACCTATACGCTCTTCCATACAACCTATACAAAGAACACGGTATCCGTCGTTACGGCATGCACGGTACTTCTCACTTGTTCATCACTCGTGAAGTTGCAGGCCTACTAAACAAACCAGTTGAAGAAGTAAACATCATCAACTGTCACCTAGGTAACGGCGCATCTGTATGTGCGATCAAGAACGGTCAATCTGTAGACACTTCTATGGGTCTTACTCCACTTGAAGGTCTGGTAATGGGTACTCGCTGTGGCGACATCGACCCTGCTATCGTCTTCCACCTACACGACGCTCTAGGTTACTCTGTTGATCAAATCAACACGATGCTAACTAAAGAGTCTGGTCTTCAAGGTCTAACTGAAGTGACTTCTGACTGTCGTTTCGTTGAAGACAACTACGGTCAAAAAGAAGAAGCAACACGCGCAATGGACGTGTTCTGCCACCGTCTAGCTAAATACGTTGCTGGCTACACTGCTTCAATGGAAGGCCGTCTAGACGCAATCACTTTCACTGGCGGTATCGGCGAGAACTCTGGCCCTATCCGTGAAATGGTTCTAAACCGTCTTGGCATCTTCGGTATCGAAGTAGATAGCGAAGCTAACCTTAAAGCTCGCTTCGGCGGCGAAGGCGTTATCACGACTGAAAACAGCCGTATCCCTGCAATGGTTATCTCTACTAACGAAGAGCTAGTCATCGCTGAAGACACTGCTCGCCTGACAGGTCTTTAATTGAATTCCTGGCTAGCCACTCGGCTAGCCAGATTTTCATTCAAACGAATTTCTTAGGGGCTCAACTCCTATTCTTCGAGCTTCATGGAATAAGAGTTGAGCTTTTATCCCCCAAATAGCTAAAGGTACTCTACGAATGTCTCGTACTATTATGCTTATCCCTACTAGCGCAGGCGTTGGCCTAACAAGCGTTAGCATGGGTGTTCTTCGCGCTATGGAGCGTAAAGGCGTTAAAGTTTCTTTCTATAAGCCAATCTGTCAGCCACGTTCAGGTGGTGATCAGCCAGATCTGACTTCAACTATCGTTGGTCGTAACAGCGATATGAAGATCGGTGAACCAATGGCGATGTCTGTTGCTGAAAGCCTAATCGGTAACGACAACATGGACGAGCTGCTAGAAACCGTTGTTGAACGTTACAACCAAATCAACAAAGACGCAGACGTTACGCTAATCGAAGGTCTTGTACCTACTCGTAAGCACCCATTTGCAAACCAAGTAAACGCGGAAATCGCGGCAACACTTGGTGCAGAAATCGTGCTAGTTGCGACTCCAGGTACTGATAACCCTGCGCAACTGAAAGAGCGTATCGAAGTAGCATGTTCTAACTTCGGCGGCACTAAAAACAAAAACATCTCTGGTGTTATCATCAACAAGCTAAACGCTCCTGTTGACGAAGCTGGCCGTACTCGCCCTGACCTTTCTGAAATCTTTGACGATGCAGACAGCGCGAAACAAAACGAATTGAAAGTGATGGAAATTTTTAACACTTCTCCAATTCGTGTACTAGGTTGTGTGCCATGGAGCATTGATCTGATTGCGACTCGTGCAATCGACATGGCTAAGCACCTGAAAGCAGATATCATCAACGAAGGTGACATCAACACTCGTCGCATCAAGAGCATCACTTTCTGTGCACGTTCTCTGCCAAACATGATTGAGCACTTCAAACCGGGCTCTCTACTTGTTACTTCTGCAGACCGTCCTGATGTTATCGTTGCTGCTTCTCTTGCTGCAATGAACGGTGTGGATATTGGTGCAGTACTGCTAACTGGCGGTTACGATATCCCTAGCGAAATCGAAGGTCTATGTAAACCAGCATTCGACACTGGTCTACCTATCTTCAAAGCACAAGGTAACACTTGGCAAACGTCTCTAAACCTACAGAGCTTCAGCATCGAAGTACCTGCAGACGATAAAGAGCGTATCGAGTTCATCAACGAACACGTTGCTGGCCACATCGACGGTAACTGGATCGAGTCTATGACTGAAGGCACTCAGAAGTCTCGTCGTCTAAGCCCACCAGCGTTCCGTTACCAGCTAACTGAACTTGCTCGTAAAGCAGGTAAGCGTATCGTTCTTCCAGAAGGTGACGAACCACGCACAGTTAAAGCAGCGGCAATCTGTGCTGAACGCGGCATTGCAGACTGTGTACTTCTAGGTAACCCAGATGAAATCCGTCGCGTAGCGGCTCAACAAGGCGTTGAGCTAGGTACTGGTGTAACCATCATTGATGCAGATGCTGTTCGTGAAAACTACGTTGCTCGCCTAGTTGAGTTGCGCGGTGCTAAAGGCATGACTGAAGTTGTGGCTCGTGAGAAGCTACAAGATTCAGTATTCCTAGGCACAATGATGCTTGAGAACGACGAAGTTGACGGCCTAGTTTCTGGTGCTGTTCACACTACGGCGAACACTATCGTTCCTCCGTTCCAAATCATCAAGACGGCACCAAATGCGTCTATCGTATCTTCAGTATTCTTCATGCTTCTGCCTGATCAAGTACTGGTTTACGGTGACTGTGCAATCAACCCAGATCCAACTGCTGAACAGCTTGCTGAAATCGCTATCCAATCTGCTGACTCTGCAGCAGCATTTGGTATCGAACCACGCGTTGCAATGATCTCTTACTCTACTGGTGAATCTGGTAAGGGTGCAGACGTTGATAAAGTACGTGAAGCAACAAAACTGGCTCAAGAGAAACGTCCTGATCTTATCATTGACGGTCCTCTACAGTACGACGCTGCTATTATGGAAAACGTTGCTGCTTCTAAAGCACCAAACTCTCCAGTTGCAGGTAAAGCGACAGTATTTGTATTCCCAGACCTAAACACGGGTAACACGACTTACAAAGCGGTACAACGTTCAGCTGACCTAGTATCTATCGGTCCAATGCTGCAAGGTATGCGTAAGCCTGTAAACGACTTGTCTCGTGGAGCGCTAGTAGACGACATCGTGTACACCATCGCTCTAACAGCTATCCAAGCAGACCAAGAAGCTAAATAATCGCTTCTGACATCTAGTTAGATATAGATACAAAGCCCTCGATTCGTCGAGGGCTTTTTCTATTGCTGGCCAGAACACTTATTTGTTTTTTATACCAATCACTGCACAACCTATAATTACTGGTGCGCAAAGCTTTTCTCCCTATCGCCCCACCACACCTAATCGACAATGCTCGCGCTTGTTCTTACACCGATTGACCCATTCCCCAAAATACATTGGCTCCAAGGCAGCACGGCCCCTGTTCAATTTATCGGCATTATTTACGTTTTAGCTAAACTTTTTTGCTAGGAAATACGTAAAAGCTACTGCAATGCACAAACTCATTGACTGCTAAGGAATATATATGAAGGATTTCATCAATACATCACTGATAAAGTTTGGTTTAGCTGCGTTTCTGATTAGTTTTTCTTCATTCAGCTTTTCCGCCCCGAGTATTAAAGGCGTCGATCAAGATATGTCCGGAGGAACGGTGACCGCTGAAATGGCTCATGCTGATGACAATGGGTGGATGGTTGTCCACCGAACAGACGAATCAATGAAGCCTGGTCCTGTTATCGGCTACGCTCCGTTAAAAATGGGAAAGAATGAAAACGTAAATGCAATTTTGATGGAACCAGTAGAATCAGGCGATATGCTGATGTTAATGGTCCACGGAGAGAAAGGTGGCATGAAGACTGGTGTGTTTGAGTATACGCTCGGCGCTAAAGAGGACGGTCCTGTAAAAGTGGACGGAAAGCTAGTGATGGACATCGTACGCGCTAAGTAAGGTGGCGATGAATGAAAAAGTAAACTTCCTACTCCCGGTATTTAGATGACACAAAAGTACTTAACGGCATTGCTAACCGTTAAGTACTTTTTCATTTGCGATGGAAGCAGCAAACTAGCCAATCCTTTCTCTTCCATGAGGAGTATTTAGGTCTAAATCAGGCCCTTTTGGTACAACTTGCGTCGGATTAATCCCAGTGTGGCTGAAGTAGTAGTGGCGTTTAATGTGATAGAAATCCGTTGTTTCTTCGACGCCTTCGACTTGATATAACTCTTTTAAGTAGCCTTGTATATTTTCGTAGTCTGCGATGCGCTGCTTGTTACACTTGAAATGCCCCACATACACCGCATCAAAACGAATAAGAGTCGTAAACAAACGCCAATCCGCCTCAGTAATTGTGTTCCCTGCTAAGTAACGATGCGTCGCTAGGTGAGCATCTATTTTATCTAACGCATTAAACAAAGAATCAAACGCTTCTTCATACGCCTCTTGCGTAGTCGCGAAGCCACAACGATACACTCCGTTGTTGACATTCGGATAAACAAAATCGTTCCACTCATCAATAACGTGTTTTAGATGTTCTGGATAGTAGTCGTCGTGATTCCCTGTTAACGCATTGAACTCCGAGTTAAACATACGAATGATCTCTGACGACTCGTTTGACACAATAGTATTGGTCTTTTTATCCCAAAATACAGGCACGGTTACGCGGCCCGTGTAATCGGGTTTGGCCTGCGTGTAAATTTGATACATGCGCGTGTGACCAAACAATGGCTCAGGAAGCCCCATTTGCCAACCTTGGCTGAGCATATCAGGGCAAACGACCGTGACATCAATATGTGGTTCTAAACCTTTCAGCTTGCGGAAAATGAGGGTTCGATGTGCCCACGGACAAGCAAGAGAGACATACAAATGGTATCGACCGGACTCTGGTGTAAACTCCGCATCAGGGTCGTTTTTAACCCAGTTACGGAATCCGGCATCTTCGCGCACAAATTTGCCACCATTTGATTTTGTGTCATACCAGACATCTTGCCAAACACCTTCAACCAACTTACCCATGATTGCTCTCCTCTCGTTCTGTTTGTGTCTATATTAGCGTTTCCTATCAAACAGAGAATCATCGAACTTAGGACATCATGTTCAAGAAATTCGAATGTATAAATCAGACACATAAAAAAAGCGCGACCCGATGAAGGTGTCGCGCTTAAGCCCGTCACAGGCTGAATTTATACACTAACGTGTAAACAAGATACCGCGTGAACGTCATTACCTAAAATGGTTGGCTTTGTCTTCGCACACTCTTCGGTTGCTTGTGGGCAACGAGTGCGGAATACACAACCCGACGGTGGGTTGATAGGTGAAGGAAGATCACCCTCTAGCATTTGGATTTTCTTATTGCGCTCAATATCCGGGTCCGGGATCGGAACCGCAGACATCAGCGCACGCGTATATGGGTGCTTAGGATCAGCAAACAGAGCCTCGGCCTCGCCAAGTTCCACGGCATTACCTAAATACATAACTAAAACGCGATCTGAAATGTGTTTAACGACAGACAAGTCATGCGCAATGAATACCAGAGAAAGCCCTAACTCTTTTTGAATCTCTTTAAGCAGGTTAACCACCTGAGCTTGAATAGATACATCAAGCGCCGATACTGGCTCGTCACAAATGATCATCTTAGGCTTAAGGATAAGCGCACGCGCTATCCCGATACGCTGACACTGACCACCCGAGAACTCGTGTGGGTAACGGTTAATCACGTTAGGTAATAGGCCAACTTTCGCCATCATCTCTTTAACGCGATCTTTCACTTCCTGCTTAGACAGTTCTGGATAGAATGTCTCAAGAGGTTCAGCAATGATATCACCAACAGTCATACGCGGATTCAGCGATGCCAATGGGTCTTGGAAAATCATCTGAATTTCTTTACGCGTCTCACGGCGCTGAACGCTTTTCATTTTAGTAAGGTCTTGACCCAACCAAACTACTTGGCCGTCAGTAGCTTCAACCAGACCAATGATGGCACGAGCAAACGTCGATTTACCACAACCTGATTCACCTACTACACCAAGCGTTTCCCCTTCGTATAGTCGAACGTTCACGCCATCTACCGCTTTCAGGCTCGAAGGCTTTGACCACGGCCATGCCGACTTTGAGGCAATGCTGAAGTGAACTTTCAGCTCAGAAATGTCCAGAATTAGTTTTTTGTCTACTGCGTTCATTTGTTCCAAGCCTCCCATTCAGAAAAACATGCACGCTGACGACCATCACCAAATGGTGTCAGAATTGGCGCCTCGCGCTTACAACGATCCATCACACGGTGACAGCGCTCTTGATAAGGGCAGCCCGGCGGTAGACGAAGCAAGTTTGGTGGATTACCAGGAATGGTCGGCAGAATTTCACCCTCAGTATCGAGGCGAGGAATCGCCTTCAGCAGCCCCTCCGCATAAGGATGGCTTGGATTGTAGAAAATTTCGTTTACGTTGCCGTACTCCATGGTACGGCCTGCATACATCACCAGCACCTTGTCACACGAACCTGCAACCACACCAAGGTCGTGAGTGATCATGATGATCGCTGTGTTGAACTCAGATTTCAGCTCATTCAACAAGTCCATGATCTGTGCTTGTACCGTCACATCAAGTGCTGTTGTTGGCTCATCGGCTATAAGCAGTTTAGGACGACATAACAACGCCATCGCGATCATTACACGCTGACGCATACCGCCTGAAAACTCATGCGGGTACATCGTGATACGCTTACGCGCTTCAGGGATTTTTACCGCTTCCAGCATGCGTACTGATTCTTCAAATGCTTCCGCTTTGCCCATGCCTTTGTGCAGCATAAGCACTTCCATCAACTGATCACTGACTTTCATGTAAGGGTTCAGTGATGTCATTGGGTCTTGGAAGATCATTGCGATCTGTTCCGCACGCACTTTGTTCAGTTCTTTTTCTGGTAAGTTTAGGATTTCTTTGCCTTCAAACTTTGCGCTACCAGAAATAATACCATTCTTAGCCAAAAGGCCCATGATTGCGAATACGGTTTGAGATTTACCTGATCCCGACTCTCCAACGATACCTAAGGTTTCGCCTTGGTTGAGAGAGAAGTTCAAATCGTTTACTGCGGTTACGATACCATCTTGCGTGGTGAATTCGACGCGCAGATCTTTGACATCTAATAAGCTCATCATTGCTTCCTTAATCTTATCTTTTAATTATCTGTCTTTTGGATCCAGCGCATCGCGCAGGCCGTCACCAACGTAGTTGAAGCAGAATAGCGTCACAACCATGAACACTGCTGGGAATGCCAGCTGCCAGATTGCTACTTCCATTGTCTGTGCACCTTCTTGTAGAAGAGCGCCCCAACTTGTCATTGGTTCCTGAACACCAAGACCAAGGAATGATAGGAATGATTCCGTTAGAATCATACTTGGGATAAGCAGCGTAGAGTATACCGCTACAATACCCAGTACGTTCGGTACGATATGACGAGTAATGATTTTCCAGTTGCTTACACCACACACATGTGCCGCTTCGATAAACTCCTTGCTACGTAGACTAAGAGTCTGGCCACGTACGATACGCGCCATATCTAGCCATGCGATAGCACCAATCGCAACGAAGATCAGCATGATGTTACGACCGAAGAATGTTACCAGTACAATCACCAGGAACATAAACGGTACCGCGTATAAAATTTCTAGAATACGCATCATTACGCGGTCAACTTTACCGCCGATGAAACCAGATGCTGCGCCGTAGAGCGTACCAATCAGTACCGCTACAAATGCACCCATAACACCTACCATCAACGAAATACGACCTCCAATTAGCGTACGCACGTATAAATCACGGCCTAAGCTGTCAGTACCAAACCAATGGTCAGCATTCGGTGCAACGTGCATCGCGTACCAGTCAGTATCATCAAATGTGTACGGTGCGATCATTGGCAGGATAATAACCGCCAACGTCATTAGAACAAGAAGGAATAAGCTCACCATCGCCGCTTTGTTGCGCATGAAACGGATACGAGCATCTTGCCAAAGACTGCGACCTTCAATCTCCAAGTTTTCGGAGAATTTCTCAATCGCTTCTAGGTTTTCTTTTTTCGTTAACATAACCAAACGTCCCTGTTAGTAGCGAATTTTCGGGTCAATCATTGCAAGTAAAATATCTACAATCGCGTTGAATAGAATAAATAGGAAACCAATCAGAATGGTTACCCCCATTACTAGCGAGTAGTCACGGTTAAACGCAGCGTTAACGAATAGTTTACCAATACCAGGCAGACCAAAAATGGTTTCGATAACAACGGAACCGGTGATGATACCTACGAAAGCTGGACCCATGTAAGAAACAACAGGGAGAAGTGCCGGCTTAAGAGCGTGTTTGATAATGATATAACGGTAACTTAGACCTTTAGCACGTGCCGTACGAATAAAGTTACTGTTTAGGGTTTCGATCATCGAACCACGCGTGATACGAGCAAAGGTAGCAACATACAGTAGCGACATACCAATAACAGGAAGCACTAAATACTGCCAGCTACCATCTTGCCAACCGCCCGCAGGGAAGATATTCCAGTGAAGCGAGAATATGTAGATAAGCGCAGGCGCTAATACGAAGGATGGCATTACGACACCAAGCATCGCAGTCGACATAATGGTGTAATCAATCCAAGTATTTTGCTTGAGCGCAGCAATGGTACCGACGGTAACCCCCATTATCAAAGTAAAGATAAAGGCGATGAAGCCCACTTTAGCCGAAACAGGTAAGGCAACCGCGATCAGCTCGTTTACTGAGTAATCAAGGTATTTAAATGACGGTCCGAAATCACCTTGGATAACATTGGTCAAATACGTGGTGTATTGTTCAAATACAGGTTTATCCAAGCCATATTTAGCTTCGATATTTGCCATTACTTCGGGTGGCAATGGACGCTCTGTCGAGAAAGGGTTTCCCGGTGCAAAGCGCATAAGAAAGAAAGATACGGTGATCAAAACCAACATTGTTGGGATCGCCTCAAATATCCTTTTTGCGATGAATTTAAGCATAAACTCACTCTTTCAGTCTGTGACAGTTAAATTAAAGAAGTCGTCCAATTCTTTTGGACTAAAGATAGGCGCTACATGCAATTTCTCACATGTAGGGCCTCATTTTTATAGTTCTATCGAGTTACGAATTACTCTGTGATGTAGAGATCTTTAGAGTAAATCTTGTCTTCCGCGTTATTTACTGGGAAGCCACCAACTTTCGGTGATAGTAGACGTGATTTCACGTACTGGTAGATAGGTGCGATTGGCATATCTTTTGCCATCAACTTCTCTGCTTCTAGGTAAAGTGCTTGGCGCTCTTCGTCAGAAGTTGAAGCAAATGCTTTGTTCATGATCGCATCGTACTCTTTGCTGTCGTAGTGAATACCACCAGTAGTGTTATTACTCATCATCAGCGTTAGGAAAGATGAAGCTTCGTTGTAGTCGCCACACCAACCTGCACGAGCAACCTCAAAGTTGCCAGAATCTTTGGTAGATAGATAAGTTTTCCACTCTTGGTTTTCTAGCGTAACGTCTAGACCAAGTGTCTTCTTCCACATTGAACCCAGTGCAACCGCAAGTTTCTTGTGGTTCTCTGATGTATTGTATAGAAGGTTAAATTCAAGAGGGTTGTCTGCGCCGTAACCCGCTTCTTCCAATAGACGCGCAGCTTCTGCGTTACGCTCTTCTTGCGTCATTTTGCCGTATGCAGGAATTTCTGGGTTGAAACCTGCCGTAATTTCAGGTGTTAGGAAGTAAGCTGGCTTTTGACCTTGACCTAAAATCGCATCGGTCACAATGTTACGGTCAATCGCATAAGAAATCGCTTTACGCACACGAACATCATCAAACGGCTTTTTCTTCGTATTGAAGATGTAGTAGTAAGTACATAAGTTACCGGTTACAGACACTTCTTGTGGGTGCTCTTTCTTCAGACGCTTGAAGTGCTCTGTAGGCAGCTCGTTCGTGAAGTCGATTTCACCCGCTAGGAAGCGGTTCATTTCCGCTACTTGGTTCTCGATTGGTAGGAAAGTAACTTGGTCAAGCGTCGTGTTTTCGTTGTCCCAGTACTGTTCGTTACGTTTTAGAACCAAACGCTCGTTTACAACCCAGTTGTCAACAACATAAGCACCGTTACCTACAAAGTTCTCTGGCTTCGTCCATTGATCGCCGAACTTTTCAACAGTTGCTTGATGAACAGGTTTCACTGTCGTGTGGCCCATCATCATTACAAAATATGGTACTGCAGTATCTAACTCAACCACTAACGTGTGATCGTCAACCGCTTTAACACCTAACTCGCTCTTATCTTTTTTACCCGCAACAATGTCTTTTGCGTTCTTCATCTTGGTGTATTCCATGTACCAAGCATATGGAGAGGCGGTTGCTGGATCGACTGCACGTTGGAAGCTGTAAACGAAATCACCTGCAGTGACAGGATCACCGTTTGACCATTTTGCGTCTTCACGTAAGTGGAAAGTGTATGTTTTGTTGTCTTCAGTTTCCCAAGATTCTGCAACACCAGGGATAGTGTTACCGTCCGCATCTTGGTTTACAAGGCCTTCAAGAAGATCGCGAATCACGTGGGATTCTGGAACACCTTGAGATTTATGAGGGTCTATTGTCGCAACTTCTGTACCGTTACCACGCACCAATTCTTGAACAGCAGCAAGTTTTGGCTCTTTAGAATCAGATTTAGCTTCAGGGGCTGGAGCCGGAGCAGGCTCAGCAGCTTGTTTCTCCGCAGGCTTTTCACCACAACCAGCTAGAGCGAGAGAAAGACCAGCACCAATAAATAAAGCGCGCGTGATTTTATTCTTATACATGCGTAAAACTCCAAATTTTTTCGTTAGCATCCATGACTTCTTTGTAAGGGCCTGGAACGGTCAGAGTTTTAGATTTTTTTAGTGCACTTTCTGAGCACAAAAGTCTAAAACCTTACAAAGACTGCGGCACACATTAGCAATCATTGAAGTAATTTGCCATAAAAATGTAGCAAAAAAACCAATAATGCTGACTAAACCACACATATCTAGCAGTAAACTCTAACCCCAAAGCATTCACCAGCCAAATAAAGACCAGAAGCGACATTTAACAGGCGAAACTTTCGATTAATCTGAGTTTAAACCATTTACTAGCATCTTATGCTAGATATTTACACATCATTTAACATTTATGACAAATCAAGTCTAACAAATAATTGTTTATATATTGGGCAAAAAACTTTTATTGTGAAGAATATCACCAGACAAAAGATAGGAAATATTGAAACAAAGTGAGCAATACAATGAAGATAAATACAAAAAAAGCTAAGTACCATTAGCACTTAGCTTTTTTCACTAGAATGCGGGTTAGTTCTATTTTTCCCAACGCTGTGCAGCTTGATGATCGGTGTCGCGCGACTCAATCCAACGATCTTCATTCGTCGTACGCTCTTTTTTCCAAAATGGTGCTTGGGTTTTCAGATAATCCATGATGAACTCGCACGCATCAAATGCCGCGCCGCGGTGCGCACTGGAAACGCCCACAAATACAATTTGATCACCGCTATCCATGTCTCCGACACGATGAATCACGCGTACACCTAATAGTGGCCAGCGAGACTCAGCTTGATCGCAAATGTCGCTCAAGCTCTTCTCTGTCATCCCCGGATAGTGCTCTAGATGTAAACCAATGACATTATCCCCAAGGTTCATATCTCGAACTTTACCAACGAATGTAACGACAGCGCCGGCAGCCGTCCCTTCAGATAGACGTTGATATTCTTGCTCAACCGAAAAGTCTTCAATTTGTACAGAAACACGAGAATCCATCTTAACCCCCAGTTACCGGTGGGAAAAACGCAACTTCGTCACCTGCTTTTACTTGTGTATCCAGAGGGACGATGGATTGGTTCACTGCAGCAAGTAGCTTTCCTGGCTCGAGCGCTAAATCCCACTTGCCATCTTTCTCAGTGCCTTCTTCCACTAGATGTGCACGAATTGATTCAACCGTTTCAAACGGCCCGTCTAACTCGACACTGTCGATGCCAATCAGCTCGCGAGTTTGAGCAAAGAAAAGTACTTTAATCATGATTCCACCTTAAAGTGACCAGATTTACCACCCGTTTTCTCTAGTAGACGAACTTGACCAATGACCATGTCTTTTTGTACTGCTTTACACATATCGTAAATCGTTAGAGCAGCAACGGAAGCTGCCGTGAGCGCTTCCATTTCCACACCAGTTTTACCCGCAAGTTTACATACTGATTCGATGCGAACTTTGTTTTCTGCTTCGATAGCTTCCAGTTGAACTTCAACTTTAGAGAGTAGTAGCGGATGACAAAGTGGAATCAAATCCCAGGTTTTCTTCGCAGCTTGAATACCAGCAATACGAGCCGTCGCAAATACATCACCTTTATGGTGCTGGCCAGAGACAATCAGTTGAAGTGTTTCTGGGGCCATGTGAACAAATGCTTCAGCACGAGCTTCACGAACCGTCTCCGTTTTTGCTGACACGTCAACCATGTTTGCTTCGCCAGAAGCATTGATATGTGTAAATTGGGTCATTGTTTTTCCTTCGCTTTTAGGAAAGGTTATACAGATAGGTGTGGCATGAAGTTACAAGGGCGATGACTTGCATCCAACTGCTGTTTAATAATTTTTGTCCAGCCTGTGCGGCACGCACCAGTTGAACCTGGCATTGCGAAGATCACGGTGTGGTTAGCAAAACCAGCAATCGCACGAGACTGAATCGTAGACGTACCGATCTCTTCGTACGACACCATACGGAACAACTCACCAAAACCTTCAACTTCTTTATCAAATAGAGGCTTAAGTGCTTCTGGCGTGCTATCACGTGAGGTGAAACCTGTACCGCCAGTAATCATGATCGCTTGTACGCTTTCATCAGCAATCCATTGAGAAACAATCGCGCGGATCTTGTACATGTCATCAATAACAATTTGCTTGTCTACTACGTTGTGACCCGCTTCTTGAGCATGCTCAGCTAGGTAACGACCAGAGGTATCGTTTTCTTCAGTACGAGTGTCAGATACCGTTAGAACGGCAATATTTGCAGGTTGGAATTTGCTTTCAGCGTGACCCATTTGTTCACCTATTCTCTTAATTAGCTTTGATACGCTTGGTATCGATTCGGAAAAAGTTAGAGCCAGCTTATCACTAAGCTCGCTCTAAAAGTTGAATGAAGTTAGCCGCCGATAGACGCGAGGTGTGGCGTCATACCAGTATTGCCATCATGCAAGAAATGGCTTACCGACTTGGTTTGTAACTGCGCCTGGATACGTTCAATAAGCTCACTCTCTTGCTCATCACGTTCCAAAAGATCACGCAATTCTACACCGTGGTCTCCAAACAGACATAGGTGCAGCTTACCCATCGCAGAAACGCGCAGTCGGTTGCAGCTTTCACAAAAGTCTTTTTCATAAGGCATGATAAGACCTATTTCACCCTTGTAATCAGGATGAACAAATACTTGCGCAGGACCATCATTATGCGAGCGCACTTTCAGCAACCAACCATTTGCAATTAGCTGGTTACGAATTGCAACTCCGGATACATGGTGCTTATTAAATAGCTCATCCATCTCACCCGTTTGCATCAACTCAATGAAACGCAGTTGGATTGGACGATCTTTTATCCAGTTAAGAAACGCTGGCAGCTCGTGATGGTTCAGATCTTTCATCAACACCACATTAACTTTTACTTGCTCATAACCGACCTCGAACGCACGTTCGATACCATTCATGACTTCAGTAAACTTATTTTCACCTGTGATTTGATGAAACATACGCGGGTCAAGGCTATCTACACTCACGTTGATGTTTGTTAAACCGGCTTCACGCCAGTCTGCAACTTGCTTCGCCATTCTGTAGCCGTTGGTCGTCGTCGCCACCTTTTTGATGCCTGGCGTCGCCGCTACTGAATGGATAATGTCGGTAAAATCTTTGCGTAAGCTAGGCTCACCACCAGTGATGCGCACTTTTGACGTGCCACAATCAGCGAATGCTTTTACGACCCGTTTGATTTCAGGGAGAGATAAAAAAGACGAGTTTTTATTGCCCGAAGGCTTATAGCCATCAGGAAGGCAATAGGTACATTTGAAATTACATACGTCGGTCACAGACAGACGCAAGTAATAAAACTTACGATGAAATTTGTCTTCGAATTGTTGCGCCACGGAACACCTTTCCAAACACGGGAGGCATGGCCATTTCCAATCATGCCCTTGTGACAGTATGCCACTGGCTCAAAACGCTTATCCAAGGACTTAGCAATAGTGAGCTCGGAGTTATGGCAACCAGAGATATGAAATCTCTGATAGCTTTGCGGTGTAAAATACTTAATATTTGTAATGGAATCCAGACTTGAGTGATAAAAAACTCTCTAGAGACACAATTTACCGCTAAGTGAGTACCTTTAAGACACTCCTTAAGATAAATTGTAGCCGTTTTTTATTAGATTATTAGAAGAACATAATGAATATCTACACAGATAAAAAAGTGGTCGCTGTTGGCGGTGGTCATGGCTTAGGTCGAATGCTGGCCGCATTACGAGATTTTGGCAGCAATGCAACTGGGATTGTTGCCACGACTGACAATGGTGGTTCAACAGGAAGAATTCGTCACTGCCAAGGAGGAATCGCTTGGGGAGACACACGTAACTGTATTAATCAGCTCATTACAGAGCCTTCGATCAGTTCTATGATGTTTGAATATCGCTTCAAAGGCACTGGCGAACTTGATGGTCATAATCTTGGTAATTTGATGCTTACTGCACTCGATAACTTATCGGTCAGACCTTTAGATGCCATTAATCTGATTCGCAATATGTTAAAAGTCGATGTTAACATCCTTCCTATGTCCGAACACCCTTCGGATCTTTCCGCGTTATCCGTAGATGGGAAGTGGGTTACGGGAGAAACAAATGTCGACGAAATGAAAGCAGACTTGCGACGTTTGGATCTTTCACCAGAAGTGCCTGCTACCAAAGAAGCCATCACAGCTTTGGCGGAAGCGGACGCGATTATTCTTGGCCCTGGCAGTTTTTTAACTAGTATCATGCCTCCTTTATTGCTGCCTGAACTCGGCAAAGCGATTGCAGCAAACACAAAAGCAAAAGTCATTTTTGTTGCTAACCTGAGTCCAGAATACGGCCCAGCGGGACGAATGACGATGGCTCAAAAATTAGAATGGTGTGAACGTGCCTGTCAAGGAAGAAAAATAGACGTGGTTCTAGCAGAGAAAACCGAGCAAGACGTCTTAAGTCAATGGAATGTAGTGACGGAGTCACTCGCCTCCTCTAACCGAGACTGGCGTCACGATAGAAACAAGCTCAAACTAGCGATTGAAAATCAGCTACAACTTTCTATCTAGGAGCACGTTACCTGACTAGCGCCCTCTTTTAAGTTGTTTATTGATAATGAAAACCCTTCTGTCATCGAAGGGTTTTAGTTCAGGCATCCAGTAAGAACAGATGTTTACTAAGAAAAAATGGTTAATAGGAATAAATAGCTACTGTCGCCAAGAGCGATAAGCATCTCGAGTTTCGTGCAAAAGATCGAACATCGCCTCTAATTCCTCAGACTCCGCAGTTAAATCATCGGCTTTCGCTTTTTTGTCTATGGACATCGCCAGTTCACAAAGGCGATCTGCCCCAAAGCTCGCAGCACTACTTTTCAGCGCGTGGCTGATTTCTTTTGAGTAAGCTAATCGCTCTGCCCCCTGTAGTTGGGATAAGTTCTCGATATAGGTATCCATTTCTCCTAGGAAGATATCGAACAGTACAGGTACGTTGTCACTGCCAATTTCCATCGACAGTTCATCTATTTTTTGCTGATTTAATACATTTACACTCATACTTTTTGCCGCTCTTCCTTGCCGTTCCATGCCTGTAACTTGCGGTAAATCGTCGACGGACTGACATCAAGGTATCCCGCCGCTCGAGGAATATTGCCATCACATGCTTCAATCGCTTGCTCGATTGCCATTTTTTCCGTCATCCATAATGGCATAATCTCAGATGCGGTCATCGCTTTCGGCTCAATTAATTTAGCCACAGACGACGGACGGTCAAGCGGTTGATTCAACGGTGGCGGTAACATATCCAACGTAATCTCTTTACCGTTGTTTAGAACAACGATATTGCGTAGCACGTTTTGTAACTGACGAACGTTACCCGGCCACTCATAGCTGTTGAATCGTTCGATGACATCAGGCGCAAAACGTATGAAGCTTTTTCCTTCTTCGTGTGACATGTAACCTAACAGTGAGTATGCAATTTCAATAACATCTTCGCCTCGTTCGCGTAAAGGCGGTAAATGCAAAGGAATGACATACAAACGATAGTACAAATCTTCACGGAATCGACCTTCTTGTACCTCTTTCCAGGGATCACGGTTAGTGGCACACACAAAGCGCACATCCACGCTCTTCATTTTTGAGGAACCCACTTTTTGGAATGTGCCCGTTTGAATAAATCGTAGCAACTTGGTTTGTAAATCCAAGTCCATCTCACAAAGCTCATCTAGAAAAAGTGTGCCGCCATCCGCTAACTCAGCTGCCCCTTGACGATCATTCGCAGCGCCAGTAAAGGCCCCTTTTACGTGACCAAACAGTTCACTCTCAATCAAATCTTTTGGAATTGCAGCACAGTTAATTGCAATAAAAGGTTTGTCACCACGTTTACTTGCTGCGTGAATAGCCTCGGCACATACCTCTTTACCAGTACCACTTTCACCTGTGATAAAAATACTCGCTTTACTGCTCGCCGCTGAATCTATCGTACGGTAAACCTGCTGCATGGTTTGGCTACTGCCGATAAACCCCTGATAGCTCTGATTACCTGGATTATCGGCTTCATTTTTTAGCTTGGTCGCTTTACGAATGGCATTGTTAACCGTGACACGTAAACGGTCTGCTTCACACGGTTTGATTAAAAAGTCTTGTGAGCCATGACGCATGGCCTCGACAGCGGTATCGATAGAACCGTGAGCGGTCATAAAGATTATAGGTACGTCGGGATGACTCTTTTTAACGGCATGTAAAACGTCCATCCCCGTCATATCTGGCAGACGGAGATCGAGTAAAATAAGATCTGGAATTCGATGATTTAGGCTCTCAATGGCATCCCTACCTGTGCCGACAATATTGATATCTATGCCAAGCGGTGTCAGGTATGAGCGGTACAGAGCCGCAACAGATGCGGTGTCCTCGACCATTAAAAGGTAACGAGACTTTGGGCCTTCGGGTTTTTGTTGCATAACCTAGCTATTATTTTGTTGTGTTTTAAACAATAATCGCATTACGCTTTGCATTTTGCAAATAACATTAGCTAAATTATGGGCAAAGGAAAAAATTCAAAAATAATATCAATTATTTAAAAAGTGGCACAAACCATGCTGTAACGATAGTGACCCCTCGGGTCACCTAGCCAACTGACGTTGTTAGTGAACGATATGTTCACAAAACAAGCCAATAGACCCGACTGCCTATTGGCTTCTTTTTTTACAAGCGATCTAAAATGCTTGGATAGTTAAATCGGTAAGTTTGTTCAACTATTTGCGATGAACTGCGCTCGTAGTTTTTCAATCTCGTCACGCTTTTGTGCCGCTAACTCAAATTCTAAATCTTGCGCATGCTGATACATCGCTGCCTCCAGTCGACTGATTTCTTTTTCTAGCTGCTGAGGGGACAGTGCCTCGTAAGTTTGCGAAGGCTCCGCCACTTTCGATAATGGTACCTGTTTAGTGTTACGCTGGCGTTTAGACTTAGTGATATCGCCAAGTTCCATGATGTCTTTGATATTTCGTTTGAGCGCTTGTGGCGAAATACCCATTTCTTCGTTGTACGCTTCCTGCTTCTCGCGACGACGGTTAGTTTCATCCATCGCCTTTTTCATTGAGTTGGTGATTCGGTCAGCGTATAAAATCGCCTTACCTTCGATGTTTCGCGCAGCACGACCAATGGTCTGAATGAGTGAGCGTTCAGACCGCAAGAAGCCCTCTTTATCCGCATCCAAAATTGCAACTAACGAGACCTCTGGCATATCCAGGCCCTCTCTCAATAAGTTTATTCCCACCAGCACGTCAAATTCCCCAAGACGAAGGTCACGGATAATTTCCACACGCTCAACAGTATCAATGTCTGAGTGTAAATAACGTACCTTAACATCATGTTCGTGAAGGTATTCGGTGAGATCCTCAGCCATTCGTTTGGTCAGTGTTGTAACCAGAACTCGTTCATCTTTAGCAGCGCGAATACGGATCTCAGACAATAGGTCGTCGACTTGGGTCGCTACTGGGCGAACTTCCAACTCAGGGTCAAGCAAGCCTGTAGGACGAACGACTTGATCCGCTACATCACCCGCCGATTTTTCTAGTTCGTAATTTCCAGGAGTAGCAGAGACGAAAATCGTTTGTGGCGCTAGTGCTTCAAACTCCTCAAACTTCAGTGGACGATTATCCAAAGCTGAAGGTAACCGGAAACCAAACTCCACCAGCGTTTCTTTACGCGAACGGTCGCCTTTATACATGGCACCTATCTGCGGTACTGTCACGTGAGATTCATCGATGATCAACAAGCCATCATGAGGTAAGTAGTCAAACAGGGTTGGTGGCGGCTCACCTTCCGAGCGTCCACTGAGATAACGAGAATAGTTTTCGATACCGGAGCAAAAGCCCAACTCATTCATCATTTCGATATCGAATTGAGTGCGCTGGCTAATTCGCTGCTCTTCCAGTAGCTTGTTGTTATCTAGAAGCTGCTTTTTGCGCACTTCTAGTTCGACTTTAATATTTTCAATCGCTTCAAGAATGCGATCTCTTGGCGTCACATAGTGCGTCTTGGGATAGATGGTATAGCGCGGCAAGTCTCGTTGTTTCACCACGCCTGTCAATGGATCGAACACACTGATGCAATCCACCTCATCGTCAAACATCTCAACGCGCACAGCGTCTTGGTCTGATTCGGCTGGGAAGATGTCAATCACTTCACCTCGAACACGGAATTGGCCACGCTCAAATGCAACGTCATTGCGTGAGTATTGCAGCTCTGCAAGACGGCGTAGCATATCGCGCTGGTCAATCACATCACCGCGACGTAGGTGCAGCATCATTTGTAGATACGATTCAGGATCACCCAAGCCATAGATAGCCGATACCGATGCAACAATAATGGCATCTTTACGTTCTAGTAGTGCTTTTGTAGCAGACAAACGCATTTGTTCTATATGCGCGTTAACTGAAGCGTCTTTCTCTATAAAGGTATCCGTGGTCGGAACGTACGCTTCAGGTTGGTAGTAATCGTAGTAAGAAACAAAATACTCAACCGCATTATTAGGAAAGAATGACTTCATCTCACCATATAACTGAGCAGCAAGCGTTTTGTTTGGCGCAAGTAATATTGCAGGTCGTTGGGCTTGAGCAATCACATTCGCTAGTGTGAAGGTTTTACCTGAGCCTGTGACCCCCAACAAGGTTTGATGTGCTAGCCCAGCATCGAGCCCCTCAAGCAACTGATTGATCGCTCCTGGTTGATCGCCCGACGGCTGATAATCGGAGACCAATTCATAGACTTTACTCATACCCTTCCTCAATTTTACTGCGCTTTGGCTGTATATATATACACCTTAGCTAATGAAATCTACGTCTATCGAGAATTTAACCATCATTGTTAATAAATTTTCTTGTTTGTCTAGAATGCTATAGCCATACAAAAGTGACTCTGATATAGTACTTCGCCCTAGTTGAAGAGCTACACACATTCTTCACATTATAGTTTCCACAACTTTTCCCCAAAAATTAGCTTAAAACTTTCTTATCCCCAAAAGATTGATTTTTATCCACTTTGAATACCTTTTGATTAACATCGATAAATCTCTGTTTTATTTGCTTATTTTACGCATAACTCTGACTAAAAATTCATTAAATAAAAACTTAGTTGCATATCGATTTTCTTTACCCAGATCTCATCAACATACTTATCCACAAATTTAGTGGATAACTAACCTCGAGCCTTTACTGGCAAGCCATACAGAAAAGTAAAGCCCTTAACTCAATATTTTTTGCTAAAAATGTATTTTTTTACTGTTGACAGTAGTTTGAGTGCTCGGTAAGATTCGTCCCGCTTTCAAGCAAAGCAATTCCTCCTTAGCTCAGTTGGTAGAGCGACGGACTGTTAATCCGCAGGTCGCTGGTTCGAGCCCAGCAGGAGGAGCCAGATTATAGAAAAGCCGTGTCGCAAGACACGGCTTTTTTTGTATCTTAATCGCCATGAAATCTAAGCCAATCTAGGCGTCATAAAATCACACCGAAATAAGTTCAAATTACAGAACTCATAACATTGTCATAGATAGTGTTCTCACAGCACCACACATTTAATTCTGTCTCTTTTCTAGCAAAAAACAATCATAACCAATTGAATCTATTATTAATGCAATTTAATCATTGAAAAAATGAAAAGCATTCATTTTACTCATACCAAATAAATCCATACGATTAAAAGGGTTAAGAATGGTTCCGTCCTACTCGTCGCCTCCATTCTAATTATCAATAACTTAGGGATTTACTTATGACTATTCCGACAACTGACATGCTAGATGCATGGGCTGGATTTACTGCTGGTGAATGGCAAAACTCTGTCAACACTCGTGACTTCATCCAAAAAAACTATACACCCTATGAGGGAGACGAGTCTTTCTTAGCCGAGGTTAGCAAATCCACTTCAGCATTATGGAACCAAGTGCTTGAAGGCATAAAACAAGAAAGCCGCACACACGCCCCTATTGATTTTGACACAGACTTGCCCTCAACAATCACTTCCCACGATGCAGGCTACATCAACAAAGATCTGGAAAAGATCGTTGGCTTACAAACTGATCAACCGCTAAAACGTGCAATCATCGCCAATGGCGGGATTCGCATGGTAAAAAACTCGTGCGAAGTTTATGGCCGCGAATTGGATCCAACGGTTGAAAAGATCTTCACTGAATACCGTAAAACTCACAACAAAGCGTGTTTCGACCTTTACACCAAAGAAATTCTAGCCTGTCGTAAATCAGGCATCATCACGGGTCTTCCTGATGCCTATGGCCGTGGTCGTATCATTGGTGACTATCGCCGTCTCGCCCTATACGGTATCGACTTCTTAAAAGCAGACAAAAAAGAACAATACAACTCAACACAAACGTTCTTAGAACAAGGCAACGATCTTGAGAAAACACTTCGTCTTCGCGAAGAAATAGCTGATCAAGTTCAAGCGCTTGAAGACATTCATCAAATGGGTCTGAAATACGGCATTGATATGTCGCTACCTGCAAAAACAGCACAAGAAGCGATCCAATTTACCTACTTTGGCTACCTAGCGGCGGTTAAATCGCAAAACGGCGCAGCAATGTCACTGGGCCGTACTTCGACTTTCCTAGACGTCTATCTAGAACGCGATATCGCAAACGGTTTGATTGATGAATCACAAGCGCAAGAAATGATTGACCACTTCATCATGAAGCTACGCATGGTTCGCTTCCTACGCACACCAGAATACGATTCATTGTTCTCTGGCGACCCAATCTGGGCAACCGAAGCCATGGCTGGTATGGGCGTTGATGGCCGTACGCTAGTATCTAAAACGACATTCCGGTACTTACATACACTACATACTATGGGCCCTGCTCCTGAGCCAAACATGACGATTCTTTGGTCAGATCAATTACCTGAAGCGTTCAAGCAATACGCTGCAAAAGTGTCGATTGATACCTCTTCGGTTCAATACGAAAACGACGATCTAATGCGCCCTGATTTCAACAATGACGACTACGCGATTGCCTGTTGTGTGAGCCCGCAGGTTGTTGGTCAGCACATGCAATTCTTTGGTGCACGTGCCAACCTTGCAAAAGCACTGCTTTACACCATCAATGGTGGTATCGATGAAAAATCGAAAGCGCAAGTGGGTCCGGTAGTGGACAAAGTTCAAGATGAAATTCTCGACTTTGACGCTTTGATGCCTCGTTTCGACAACATGTTGGAATGGTTAGCAACGCAATACGTCACAGCGTTGAACATCATCCATTACTCACATGACCGTTACAGCTACGAAGCGTCACTGATGGCACTGATGGATCGCGACGTGCACCGCACGATGGCGTGTGGTATTGCAGGTCTGTCTGTTGTCGCAGACTCTTTGGCAGCAATTAAATACGCAACGGTAAAGCCTGTTCGTGATGAAGATGGCATCGCCGTTGATTTTGAAATCGAAGGTGATTATCCAAAATTTGGTAACAATGATGCCCGTGTTGATGACATCGCTTGTGATCTGGTTGAGCGCTTCATGAAGAAAATTCAGAAGATGCACACCTACCGCGAAGCAGTGCCAACTCAATCGATCCTAACGATCACATCTAACGTGGTTTACGGCAAAAAAACGGGTAATACACCAGATGGCCGTCGCGCAGGTATGCCTTTTGGCCCGGGTGCAAACCCAATGCACGGTCGTGATGAAAAAGGGGCGGTTGCGTCTCTGGCATCGGTTTCTAAATTACCGTTCGCTTACGCTAAAGATGGTATTTCTTACACTTTCTCAATTGTGCCTAACGCATTGGGTAAAGATGACTTGAGTCAGAAGAAGAACCTAGCTGCGCTAATGGATGGTTACTTCCATCACGAAGCAAGCAACGAGGGCATTGCGATTGAAGGTGGTCAACACCTTAACGTCAACGTTCTAGACCGAGAGATGTTATTGGATGCGGTTGAACATCCAGAGAAATACCCTCAGTTGACGATTCGAGTGTCTGGTTATGCGGTACGTTTTAACTCTCTAACGACAGAGCAACAGCAAGACGTCATCACTCGTACTTTCACAAGTAAGATATAAACATAGTCCATCAAGCACTCAGAAGATTTAAATAATTAGCTTGTAAATATGCATTGCCCGCTTCTCTTTTCTACCTGGGAGAGGCGGGCTTTTTTTAAAATCACACATTAGATGAAAATTAATAGGTAGTATCCTCTCGCTAACAATACATTCAGCAAACGATTCAATTTCTTATTGATTCATCAAAATAGATCAAATAGACGACTATTTTTCCATCGTGTATGTAAAACCACATCGTTCACTGGTTGTTATTGGTGTCACAAAACACGATAATATCAAGATCGGATTTTAAGAACGTAATAACTATGACCGAATATGTTTTGTTGTTGGTCGGCACTGTGCTGGTGAACAACTTTGTACTGGTGAAGTTTTTGGGCCTATGTCCTTTCATGGGTGTGTCCAAAAAACTGGAAACAGCAATAGGTATGGGCTTAGCGACAACTTTTGTGCTAACGCTCGCGTCAGTGTGTGCGTATTTAGTGGAAAGCTACATCCTTCGTCCACTGGGTATTGAGTACCTTCGAACCATGAGTTTTATTTTGGTGATAGCCGTTGTGGTGCAGTTCACCGAAATGGTTGTGCACAAAACCAGCCCGACGCTTTATCGCTTGCTTGGCATTTTCTTACCGCTGATCACAACAAACTGCGCAGTATTGGGCGTGGCACTTCTTAACATTAATGAAAACCATAACTTTATTGAATCGATCATCTACGGCTTCGGCGCCGCTGTTGGTTTCTCATTGGTGTTGATACTTTTTGCATCCATGCGAGAGCGCATAGCCGCCGCCGATGTTCCTGTACCTTTTAAAGGTGCATCAATAGCAATGATTACAGCAGGTTTAATGTCACTCGCCTTTATGGGCTTTACAGGTTTGGTGAAGTAAGCGATGAGTACGATTTTAATTGCGATTATCGCGTTAGCGGTTCTGGCTGCGATTTTCGGCGCGATACTTGGTTTTGCTTCTATTCGCTTTAAAGTTGAAGCGGACCCTATTGTGGATCAAATCGACGCCATTTTACCGCAAACTCAATGCGGTCAATGTGGCTACCCTGGTTGCCGCCCTTATGCTGAAGCAATTGCAAATGGCGACCACATAAACAAATGTCCCCCTGGTGGTCAGGCAACAATCGAAAAGCTCGCCGACTTAATGGGTGTTGAGCCAGAAGAATCTGCGCACGATCTCGACAGCAAAATCCCAACCGTTGCGTTTATTCATGAAGACATGTGTATTGGCTGCACTAAGTGTATTCAGGCGTGTCCGGTGGATGCAATTGTAGGCGGAACAAAGGCGGTCCATACCGTAATCAAAGACGAATGTACGGGCTGTGACTTGTGTGTTGCCCCATGTCCGACTGATTGTATTGAAATGATTCCTGTGGCAACGACCACAGAAAGCTGGAAGTGGCAACTTCACTCCATTCCGGTACTTAACATTACGGATGCTGCCGACAATGCAGCGAACGTGAAAGATTCAATTAAGTAAGGTTTCACATGTTGTCTTTGATTGAACAAATTCGTACAGGCGCGCTTTGGGATTTCCCAGGTGGTGTGCATCCGGCAGAAAATAAAAAGCAGTCCAACAAAACTGAACTCGCTCATGCGGCTATCCCGTCAGAAATTGTATTGCCGCTAAAACAGCACATTGGTAAAGCGGGTAACCTACTGGTTGCCGAAGGTGACTACGTATTAAAAGGTCAGCCATTAACGCAATCGGAGACCGGCTTTACGGTTCCAGTGCATGCTCCAACATCAGGTACGCTCACCGCGATTGAGCCACGAACTGTCGCGCACCCTTCTGGGTTAAGTGAGTTGTGCGCAGTCATCACGCCTGATGGGAAAGATGCATGGTGTGAAAGAAACCCCGTCGCAGATTACCAACAAGAAACCCCTGACGCACTGATTGATATTATTCGTCTCGCTGGTATTTCTGGTATGGGTGGCGCAGGCTTCCCTACTGCAAAAAAAATCCAATCAGGTTTTGCTCGTACCGAGATTCTTATCGTTAATGCAGCAGAGTGCGAGCCATACATCACGTCTGATGACAAGCTCATGCAAGAACATGCCGAAGAGCTTATTCAAGGTATCGAAATTGTCGAACATATACTGACACCAAAGCTCACGATTATTGGCATTGAAGATAACAAGCCAGAAGCAATCAAAGCGCTAGAAGCTGCGGCTATAAACAAAGATATCGTTATTCGCGTTATCCCGACTAAATACCCTTCTGGCGGTGAAAAACAGCTGATCAAAATTTTAACCAATAAAGAAGTACCAAGTGGCGCGATTCCAGCCGATATTGGTATTTTGGTTCAGAATGTTGGTTCTCTTTACGCTATAAAACGCGCAGTCATCGACGGTGAGCCGATGATAAAACGCATCGTGACTCTCACTGGTAAAACCTTCAAACAACCACGCAACGTTTGGGCATTATTAGGGACACCAGTACAAGCACTGTTGGATGAGTTTGGCTATAAAGCAGATAAGAAGTTACAGCGTTTAATTATGGGTGGGCCAATGATGGGCTTTACCCTTCCTCACTCCCAAGTGCCGATTACCAAGACAGCAAACTGTATCCTTGCTCCGACTCGTCGTGAGATCTCTCCGCACCAGTATGAGATGGAATGTATTCGCTGTAGCCAATGTGCCGAAGCATGCCCTGCTTCGCTGCTGCCTCAACAACTGCAATGGCATGCGAAAGCTGAAGAGTATGACAAACTCGAAGAATTAAACTTAAAGGATTGTATCGAGTGCGGCGCTTGTGCGTTTGTATGTCCAAGTGAAATTCCGCTTGTACAGTACTACCGCCAAGCGAAAGCAGAAATTAGAACTAGAACACAAGAAGCGGAAGCTGCAGAGCGAGCAAAACTGCGTTTTGAAGAGAAAAAAGCGCGTATGGAACGCGAAAAAGCAGAACGTGAAAATCGCTTCAAGAAAGCTGCCGATCAACGCCGAAAAGAGATGAAGTCTTCTGGTAGCGATGATGCGATAGCAGCAGCGATCGCACGAGTGAAAGCTCAAAAGACAGAAACCACTGAAAAAGCAGAGCCAGCAGTAAAACCAGCCGTAGCGGCAGCCATTGCCAAAGCGAAGGCGAAACAAGCGGCAGCAGCTAAAGCAGGCTCTAGTGAACCTGATAACTCAGAAATGGCAAAACTGCGCGAAGAACGCAAACGTCTTGCTCGCGAACGTAAAGCGCAAAAAGAACAAGGCGAAACGCCAGACAATAACGCTGATGATAAAAAATCGGCAGTTGCGGCCGCCATCGCCCGAGCTAAAGCGAAAAAAGCACAACAAGAAGATTCAACTGAATCTGTAGAATCGGAAACGTCTGCGCAGCAAGACGGCGATCCGAAAAAAGCCGCGGTTGCTGCTGCCATTGCACGTGCCAAAGCACGTAAAGCGAAGCAAGCAGACTCAACTGAAGCGGAAGAAGCTGACGCACCTGCTGAGCAAACCGACGATCCGAAAAAAGCCGCAGTTGCCGCTGCAATTGCTCGAGCCAAAGCGCGCAAAGCGAAGCAAGCAGACTCAACCGAAGCGGAAGAAGCTGACGCACCTGCCGAGCAAACCGAAGATCCGAAAAAAGCCGCCGTGGCTGCTGCGATTGCACGTGCCAAAGCACGAAAAGCGAAGCAAGCAGACTCAATTGAAGCGGAAGAAGCCGAAGCACCTGCCGAGCAAACCGAAGATCCGAAAAAAGCCGCCGTGGCTGCCGCGATTGCACGTGCCAAAGCACGTAAAGCGAAACAAGCAGACTCAACTGAAGCGGAAGAAGCTGAAGCACCTGCTGAGCAAACCGACGATCCGAAGAAAGCCGCAGTGGCTGCTGCCATTGCACGTGCCAAAGCGCGTAAAGCGAAACAAGCAGACTCAACTGAAGCGGAAGAAGCTGACGCACCTGCCGAGCAAACCGACGATCCGAAAAAAGCCGCCGTGGCTGCTGCCATCGCTCGAGCCAAAGCGCGCAAAGCGAAGCAAGAAACGCAAACTGAGCCTGTTGAAGACGCAACTTCTGAAGAACCAGAAGTGGATCCGAAAAAAGCCGCGGTTGCTGCTGCCATTGCACGCGCGAAGGCTCGTAAAGCGAAACAAGCAGACTCAACTGAAGCGGAAGAAGCTGAAGCACCTGCCGAGCAAACCGAAGATCCGAAAAAAGCCGCGGTTGCCGCAGCAATTGCGCGCGCGAAGGCACGCAAAGCGCAACAAGAAGCTAATAAAAATAATACTGAGGAGAACGAGTAGTGTCGTTTTTTATTGCCAGTTCACCGCATACCCACAGTCGTCGTAGTACGCCAGACTTAATGAAATGGGTGGCACTTTGCGCACTTCCAGGTTTAGTAGCTCAAACCTACTTCTTTGGCTGGGGTACGCTTATTCAACTGATTTTTGCCATTGCAGTCGCTGTATCCCTTGAAGCCTTAGTCATGATCTGTCGTAAACGCTCACCAATGAGAGCGCTACGTGATAACAGTGCAATAGTTACCGCTTGGTTGTTAGCCGTTGCTATACCACCATGGTCTCCGTGGTGGATTATGGTGATCGGGCTTATTTTTGCGATAGTAATCGCTAAACACCTCTATGGTGGCCTTGGACAAAACTTATTCAACCCTGCAATGGTCGCTTATGTGGTCTTGTTGATCTCTTTCCCAGTACAAATGACGAGTTGGAGTGCACCGACATCACTCATACCTGATCATGTAAATTTTGCAGATACACTCTCTTTAATTTTTACGGGCTATGATTACGACGGCTTATCACTTCAGCAAGTTCGCTCAGGAGTTGACGGCGTGACAATGGCGACACCACTTGATGCATTTAAGACTGGCATTCTTACAGGTGCCACTCCAAGCGAAGTAATGTCGCAGCCAATATTTGATGGCTTAGGTGGTATTGGTTGGCAATGGGTAAACCTTGCTTACCTTCTTGGCGGCATAGTCATGATCAAAAAGCGTATCATCCAATGGTATATTCCAGCAGGTTTCCTTGCGAGTCTGACTCTGTTTAGCCTAGTGTTCACGTTGCTGACGCCAGGGGAAACTGCGTCGCCAATTTTACACTTGTTATCTGGTGCAACCATGCTTGGCGCATTCTTTATTGCAACCGATCCCGTTTCGGCGTCTACCACCGTCAAAGGACGTTTAATCTTCGGTGCGCTTATTGGTGCTTTGGTTTTTATCATTCGCAGTTGGGGCGGTTTCCCAGATGGTGTTGCATTTGCAGTGTTGCTTGCAAATATGTGTGTGCCACTGATCGATTACTACACCAAACCTAGAACTTACGGTCACTGAGGTAAACATGTTAACCGCTATTAGAAAAAATGGTCTGACACTCGCTATATTTGCATGTGCAACAACCGGATTAGTCGCCCTTACTCAGTACCTAACAAAAGACCAAATCAAGGTACAAGAGCAAAAACAATTACTTTCTGTTTTGAATCAAGTCATTCCAGAAAACATGCATGACAACGCACTCACGCAAGCTTGTACAATGGTCACGTCTCCAGATCTGGGGACATTACGTGCGATGCCAGCCTACCTCGCCACGAAGAATGGTGAACCAACAGCAATCGCAATAGAATCTATCGCGCCAGATGGCTACAATGGTGAGATAAAAGTAATTACTGGGATTGATAATCAGGGCAATATTTTGGGGACACGCGTCCTAAACCACCAAGAAACCCCTGGTCTGGGCGATAAAATCGATCTTCGTGTCACCGACTGGATCCTGAGCTTTACAGGAAAACAAGTCACGGAAAACAATTGGAATTCGTGGAAAGTTCGTAAAGATGGCGGCGATTTCGATCAATTTACTGGTGCAACGATCACGCCAAGAGCCGTCGTAAAAGTGGTGCGAAATACCGTTAACTACGTAAACCAATCTCGTGAAGACATTCTTAGCCAGCCTTTGGGCTGTGAAGGAGAGCAGTAATGAGTGAAAATAAATTGCTGATGAAAAACGGTATGTGGAGCAATAACCCTGCTCTCGTACAGCTGCTGGGTCTGTGTCCACTACTAGCGGTTTCTTCCACGATAACCAATGCCTTAGGTCTTGGTATTGCAACCTTATTAGTGCTGGTCGGCTCCAACGTCACGGTTTCTCTTATTCGTAATTACGTACCAAAAGAGATCCGCATTCCTGTGTTCGTGATGATCATTGCCTCTCTCGTTACCTGTGTTCAGTTATTGATGAATGCCTATGCGTATGGTTTATACCTATCTCTTGGTATCTTTATTCCTCTGATTGTAACCAACTGCATCATTATTGGTCGAGCTGAAGCATATGCTTCAAAAAATGATGTTGCGCCTGCAGCATTAGACGGTTTATGGATGGGGCTTGGTATGACAAGCGTTTTGGTCGTGCTAGGTGCCATGCGTGAGTTAATTGGTAATGGCACACTATTCGACGGGGCAGATCTGCTATTAGGAGACTGGGCATCCGCTCTCCGCATTCAAGTTTTCCAATTTGACAACAGCTTTCTGCTAGCGCTTCTTCCACCCGGTGCATTTATCGGTGTTGGTCTGTTGATAGCGCTTAAAAATGTCATCGATAATTCAGTCCAGGCACGTCAACCTAAAGAAGAAAAACCAACCATAGAACGTGCTCGCGTCACCAACGCATAACAAGATAAGGCTCTGTCATAGGAGCCTTTTTCATAAACCGCAGAGACGGTATTGGAAGTCAGCAATGAACAAAATAAAAAGAATCGAAATTCTTGAGCGATTACGAGAAAACAATCCGAATCCTCAAACTGAGCTTAACTGGAGCTCCCCTTTTGAACTGCTAATCGCGGTATTACTATCAGCGCAAGCAACCGATGTAAGTGTCAATAAAGCCACCGACAAGCTTTTCCCTGTCGCTAATACACCACAAAGTATTCTCGATTTGGGAGTCGATGGCTTAAAAGAATACATAAAGACCATCGGTTTGTTTAACTCAAAGGCAGAAAACACAATCAAGACTTGTAAGATCTTGTTGGAAAAACACAATGGTGAAGTTCCTGAAGATCGTGCCGCGTTAGAAGCGCTACCAGGCGTAGGTCGCAAGACCGCAAACGTCGTGCTCAACACCGCTTTTGGTTGGCCAACTATTGCCGTCGATACGCACATTTATCGCGTGTCGAATCGCACTAAATTTGCGATGGGAAAAACGGTTGATGATGTCGAGCAGAAGCTATTAAAAGTTGTGCCAAAAGAGTTCAAACTCGATGTGCACCACTGGCTCATTCTTCATGGTCGTTATACGTGCGTAGCAAGAAAGCCTCGCTGCGGTAGCTGTATTATCGAAGATTTGTGCGAATATAAAGAGAAAGTATACCCAGATAGCTAATGCTATTTGTAAATCAAAGCTAGGAGCAAAAAATGTCAAACGGTCGAATTCTCCACACTATGCTTCGCGTAGGTGATCTAGACAAATCCATCAAGTTTTACACTGAAGTTATGGGCATGCAGCTGCTTCGTACTAACGAAAATAAAGAGTACGAATACACGCTAGCGTTTCTTGGTTATGGTGACGAATCCCAAGGTGCAGTGATCGAACTGACTTACAACTGGGGTAAAACTGAGTATGACTTAGGTACCGCTTTTGGTCATATCGCCATTGGTGTTGACGATATCTACACAACTTGCGACGCTATCAAAGCGGCGGGCGGTAATGTGACGCGTGAGCCAGGTCCAGTAAAAGGCGGAAGCACGCACATTGCATTCGTAAAAGACCCAGATGGTTATATGATTGAGCTTATTCAAAACAAGCAAGCTTCAGCAGGTCTTGAAGGCTAAGCGGCACTTCTAATAATCACTTGTACTGCAAGTTGAACTCCGATTACAGGCAGGTCTGCGATCTGCCTGTCCTTTTATAAACAAAACTCTTTACTTGATAATAGTTATCGTTTAGATTTATCCGCAACTTCGATATGCGGGATTACGATAATGATCAGTGAATGGGAAAAACACACACTTCTAGCCGATACGGCACTTCAACTAGATGACCCTGTTCGCAGCATTCTTCATTACCAGCAAGCCCTAAGCCTGAGTGAAGATATCAGCGAATGTGTGGAAATTGAGGCGGACGAGCGATTATTAATTTCTGTGATTTCTTGTCATAACTTAGCGCAGTTCTGGCGTTGGGCTGGAGATACTGACTATGAACTCAAATACCTTCAACTGGCCTCTGAGAAAGTCTTAACACTTATCCCACAATGCCCAAATAAAGAGTGTGCAAGCTTTATCGACTCGATAGGATGTTGTACTAAGGCGTTGATAGATTTTATGAAGCGTCACCCTAATCCGGCTATTGCCAAACAGGTTGAAAAAATAGATACCGCCACCAATTGCGAAGTCATTGCCAAATTCCGCTTAAACTAACATTCAAATTATACAGCAGGAATCACCGAAACGTGCTTGGCACAATACCACTAAAATATTATTAACAACGTCAGTAAATCAAAAACGCCGAAGCTTTCAGCTTCGGCGTTTTTATAAGCATCACACTTGGGTTCGCCCTAGAGATATCACGACTCGGCGGTTTTTGTCTTTTCCTATTGGCGAACCGTTATCTGCAATAGGACGACGCTTGCCGTACCCTTGCACTTGAATTCGATCTTCCGGTAGCCCTAGAGACTGAAAGTAATCACGAAGTGACTCTGCACGTCGCTCTGATAAACTTTGACTCGCACTTTTACCATCGGTTGAATCTGTGTACGTCGCCACCAGCACGAGATCGATATCTTGATTATGTCGGATATAATCTGCAATTTGTGATAAACGCTTTTTAGAAGCCTTGGTTAACTGATCACCTTGTCTTTCGTAGTGCAAAATCGTAAAAGCAATGTCCTCAAAACTATATTTCAATAAGTTGGAAATACAGTCGCTAAACGCGTTGTACTTGTTTTGAAATAGTACTGATGACAATGCGACTTCAATTCTCTGATCTCGGCTCTGCCAATCTTGGTAACTAAAAGTCGGATAACGGCCTTTTTCCAGCTCAGACAAAATGCCCCATGCTGTTTGCCCTCCGACATAACCATCAAACTGTTTAAAAAACTTTAGGTTTGTAATTCGATCGGCGTGTTCACCTGGCCGCCAAGGTGGCGGCATAGAAATGAGACTGACGTTACGTGTTTCTCCCATCGGACGACGCATTTTTAACTCAAAGTCTAAATTAATTTTTTTATTCGCACGAGATGAAAATACCGCATCTCCAAAGCTTGGAATGGGGTGTACAAGCTGACATTCTAATGGTGTATTGACCACCATTTCCCATTGAGATTGCTGTGGAGTTGCAGCATAACGTTTGCCCATCAAAGCGAAGCTGCTTGTGCTAAACAACGAAAATACAACACCACTGGTAATCAGCCATTTCTTCATCTAATACTGTCTCTTAAACGGCAGTCTGTTGCCGTCAAATTGCATCAATAAAAACACTTCAACGGGCATGCAAAAATCTCGCCAATATCGGAATATCTGTCACACTGCCATTAATGTGAGCCATAGTGTTCCAATCACCTTAACCGCCACTTAGCGTTTTACTTCCTCATGTTTTATCGGTTTACATGATGCAAAGTATGGCGAATAAACGTCTACATAATATGCAATACAAACTTATTGATTGGATGCAAAATAGAATTCCGGTTTTCTCTTAAATTGCGGTTTTTCTCATCGGTATAATCTGCAATAATGCAGCCTTCGTCACACAAAAATAAGCCAACATGACACTAGAAAATGAAGCTCTAACCTTGAAAAAACGCTTTCGTGGTTATTTCCCTGTGGTAGTAGACGTTGAGACCGCTGGTTTCAACGCTCAAACTGATGCACTTTTAGAAATCTGTGCCGTTACGTTGAAAATGGACGAACATGGCGTGTTGCATCCGGCCTCCACCATTCATTTTCATGTGGAACCATTTGAAGGCGCTAATTTAGAAAAAGAAGCGCTTGAATTCAACGGTATTCGTGACCCTTTCAGCCCTCTTCGAGGTGCTGTTTCTGAGCAAGAGGCGCTAAAGGAAATTTATAAGCTTATTCGCAAAGAACAAAAAGCCGCAGATTGCTCACGTGCAATTATGGTTGCTCATAACGCTGCATTCGACTTGGGTTTTGTAAACGCAGCAAATGAACGCTGTAAACTAAAAAGAGTCCCTTTTCATCCCTTTGCTACTTTTGATACGGCTACATTAAGTGGCCTTGCTTATGGCCAAACAGTTCTCGCTAAAGCATGCAAAACAGCCGGGGTGGAATTTGATAACCGTGAAGCACACTCTGCGCTTTACGATACACAAAAAACAGCAGAATTATTCTGCGGTATTGTCAACAAATGGAAGGCCCTCGGCGGTTGGCCGCTTGTCGACGAAGAATAATAAGTAAACACAACATATTAGGAAAAGTATGAATCCTGTCGTTATATCAGTGTGCGTCATGCTCGTGTTAGCATTGATGCGCGTAAACGTGGTGGTTGCCCTCACGTTTAGTGCCATCGTAGGCGGCCTAGTCGCAGGCATGAGCCTTGGGGATACGGTTGCCGCATTTGAAAGTGGTCTAGGTGGCGGTGCAACTATCGCACTAAGCTACGCCATGTTAGGTACTTTCGCTGTTGCCATCTCGAAATCAGGCATCACGGATCTACTGGCCAAAAGTGTTATCAAGCGCTTAAATGGTAAAGAAAACTCGGCGTCAACTACCGGGTTAAAGTACGCGGTGTTAGTCGCGCTCGTTCTTGTCACTATGTCATCTCAAAACGTAATTCCGGTCCATATCGCCTTTATTCCAATTTTGATTCCACCTCTTTTGGGCGTATTCGCGAAACTTAAACTCGACCGACGTTTGGTCGCGTGTGTTCTTACCTTCGGTTTGATCACACCTTACATGATCTTGCCTGTTGGTTTCGGCGGTATTTTCTTAAACAACATTCTGTTAAAGAACCTACATGACAACGGTTTGGATAATGTGGTTGCAAGCCAAGTCCCAACCGCCATGTTACTGCCAGGTGCAGGTATGCTGTTTGGTCTATTACTGGCTATCTTTGTGAGCTATCGTAAACCGCGTGTCTACAAAGAAACTGAGTTGACTGTCGTTGACGAAACCGATCATGTCATCAATAAAAAGCACATCTTAGTTGCGGCACTTGGTATTGTCGCTGCTTTGGGTGTTCAGCTTTACACGGGTTCAATGATTATCGGTGCTCTAGCTGGCTTTATGGTGTTCACTTTCGGCGGCGTTATCGCATGGAAAGAGACGCACGACGTGTTCACTAAAGGTGTACACATGATGGCAATGATTGGCTTCATCATGATCGCAGCGGCAGGTTTTGCAGCAGTAATGAAGCAAACTGGCGGTGTTGAAACACTAGTACAATCGCTATCAACCAGCATCGGTGACAATAAGCCTTTAGCTGCACTACTGATGCTGATCGTTGGTCTGTTGGTAACAATGGGCATTGGTTCATCGTTCTCTACGATTCCAATCCTTGCAACCATCTATGTTCCTCTTGCGCTAGCATTCGGTTTCTCGCCGATGGCAACGATTGCACTGGTAGGTACTGCAGCGGCGTTAGGTGATGCAGGCTCTCCAGCTTCTGACTCTACATTAGGCCCTACATCTGGTCTAAATGCCGACGGTCAACATGAGCACATTTGGGAAACAGTCGTTCCAACCTTTATCCATTACAATATCCCTCTAATCATCTTTGGTTGGATTGCAGCAATGGTGCTTTAATACTATTGTTTGGATGGATATACATTTAGTTACGAAAAAGCCGCTCAATGAGCGGCTTTTTGTTATTCATAACTGTGGTTATTGCGCTGGCATATTGTCAATAATACGCTCACGAATCAGCTTCAAGGTTGGTTCTGTCGACAGGTAATCGATGGCAATCGGAAAATAAGCGTCGTTAATTTTAAGAACCAAGCTAGGGTAAGAGCTCACACCTAGGCTCTTTGCAAGGCTCAATTGATCTTCGAACACACCTTCTAAGAAAGAGCCATCCATGTCATTCTTGAATTGCTGAACATTCAAGCCAATTTCTCTCGCTAGTTGCAAGTGAGTGGCTTCTTCATGAGGAGGCATCGCACGTAAGTAATACGCATGCTGAACCGCTTCTAGCATCTGCTCATAAGAGTCTTGAAAGCCCGCTGCAATAACCGCACGACAAGATTGGTAAGTGCTTCTAACTGGCGTACAAAGCTTCCAGAAATCGTAGTTAAACTTAGTGCCTAACTGGCGCTCAATCTGCTTCCAAATACCTTCGAGTTTTTGTTGCATCTCGGGCGGCATCGGTAAATTAGTATCTGGCGCAAGACCACCAACCACATACTCAAACTGAATCACACCTGGCAGTTGCTGTTTTAGTTTATCCAGCGTTGGTTTGTAACCCCAACACCAACTGCACATTGGGTCATGCACGTAGTAAAGCTTTATGTTCATTCCACTAACCTAAAAAGAAAAAGGAGCCAGTACGGCTCCTTCGTATTCTATCGCTAAATGTGAGTATTTACGAATTACTCAGCTTGATCTTCAGCGCGCGCTGCTGCTTCTTTGATTAGAGGCTGCAGTTCACCTTTTTGGAACATTTCTAGAATAATGTCACAACCGCCGACAAGCTCGCCTTCAACCCATAGTTGAGGGAAAGTTGGCCATTGCGCGTACTTTGGTAACTCAGCACGGATATCTGGGTTTTGCAGAATGTCTACGTAAGCGAACTTCTCACCACATGCCATTAGTGCCTGTGACGCTTGAGAAGAGAAACCACAGCTAGGTAGTTTCGGTGATCCTTTCATGTACAGCAGGATTGAGTTTTCAGAGATCTGCTGTTTGATTTTGTCGATAGTTTCCATCGCTTCCTCATTCATGGGTTTGAACTTTATTTATTTGCCACATTCTACTCAATAACGACAGAATAAAAACCATATAATTAATAAGGCTTAATTTTAGGTTGCTCATTGGCGAGCAATGCAGCACTTCACCACTGCTAACCTCTTAAAATATTTTCATATCGGGGTTTTAATAAAGTAAAAACTTGCTAAAATACTTAGCAAGTCAGCCTTAAAGGCGACATAGCTATAAAAAACACTGGAAGCAATCGAAAGGTCATCCTTTCAAATCAATGGAGAATCGAGTAATGGCATTTGAACTACCAGCTCTTCCTTACGCGAAAGACGCACTAGAACCACACATCTCAGCAGAGACTCTAGACTACCACCACGGTAAGCACCACAACACTTACGTTGTTAAGCTTAACGGTCTTATCCCTGGTACTGAGTTCGAAGGCAAAACTCTAGAAGAGATCATCAAGACTTCTACTGGTGGCGTATTCAACAACGCAGCGCAAATCTGGAACCACACGTTCTACTGGCACTGTCTTGCTCCAAATGCGGGCGGCGAGCCAACTGGCGCAGTTGCAGACGCTATCAACGCAGCATTCGGTTCTTTTGAAGAATTCAAAGCGAAGTTTACTGATTCAGCAATCAACAACTTCGGTTCTTCATGGACTTGGCTTGTTAAGAAAGCTGACGGCTCTCTAGAGATCGTTAACACTTCTAACGCTGCTACTCCTCTAACAGAAGAAGGTACAACACCACTTCTAACTGTTGACCTATGGGAACACGCGTACTATATCGATTACCGCAACGTACGTCCTGATTACATGAACGGCTTCTGGGCTCTAGTAAACTGGGACTTCGTAGCTGAGAACCTAGCGAAGTAATATACTTCCCCCTAAGTTCAATTTAGTCTTATTCAAAAGCTCGCTATTTAGCGGGCTTTTTTGTTTCGCCTTCCCTAGCACCTTTAAATAATTCCCTCTTTTACTAAAGTTTTTCTTATCCACGCCGTTAACAGAGCATCGAGCGAGGAACATCATGCAAATTCATACGTTAGACAAAGCTGCAATTATCAACGAACTTCAGTTCGGTAATGGTATTAACCATGCCGTACACGAAGGTCGTCGTGCGGATTTCTCGCTGATTCTGTCTATGTTCTCTAATGATGTTCGCGATGTGGTCCCAGTTGAAGAGGTCCAGGAAGTCATCACCAGTGACAGTATTCTTCGCCAACAATTGGGTTTATCGCAACCTCAAGCTCTTCGTTCTGATAGCAGCAGCTATGAACTCGCAGCTGAACAAGCGAAACAGTTTCACGATGCAGGATTGCCTTCCGCAAAGCTGAGCCATTACCTAAAACCAGATGCGCTGACTTACCTGCCTGAAGACACATTCAACCTACCAGAGGAGGTTTATCACAACCTATCTGGTCATGAGCGACGCAGATTGGGCGAACGCAACAAACAACTGATCCCAGATGCTGGGCTATATAATCAGCTAGTGACGGCTCAACGTCAGCATCAAATTCAAGCTAAAGCATAGAGATCCGCTTTTTATCCAATAGCTTGCAATACCTACACGTCAGAAATGTGACGTCTTACAAATTACCGCACAATAGTCCTCACTCGAAAGCGTTAGTTTGAAGCCTTTCACACTGAACCCAACGAATTTCAACCATGCTATTAGCACAAACCACTGGTGTATTGTTTTTCACATATGGATACAGTGAAGGTGCTATGGATATCAAAGAATCAATTATTCTCGTCACGTCTGCAGGTTCGGTTATAGGAAGAACCTGTGCAAATCACTTTGCTCACCTTGGAGCAACGTTGATTCTTTGTGACCAAAATTCTAGCGCTTTGAGAGCGAGCTATGAGCAAATCAGCGCTTTCACTGACAAAGTGTATGCGATGAATGTGTGTAGTGATAACACAACGTCCATTAACTTATTGTTTGACCAGATAGAATCACAGCTACGTGCGACACCAGATGTGATTGTTAATTGCTGGACCAGCTCCCCTATGCCTGGCTTAATGGCGCCAGAACCAATGAGTACTTACATTGATCACTTGTCGTCTGCGGCACGCTTCCTTTATACCTACGGCCAAGTAGGAGCAGAGCGCTTTCGAGCCAGAAACAAGAAAGGCGTCATTGTTAACGTCATTTCTCATGACAACCATGAAGACTTTACGGGAGTTGAAAGCATGGCGGCGTTGGTGTCAGGTTTTACTCACAGCTGGGCAAAAGAACTCACACCATTCAACATTCGAGTGGGCGGCGTTATTCCCTCGGTAAATCATACAAAAGAAGAGCTCAACGAGAGGCACTGGGCTGAGATCCAAGACGAACTAGTCCGCAACACAGCATACATCGTCGCGAATGAATACTTCAGTGGCCGAGTAGTTGCGACCGAAGTGTAAGCATACACAGCAACTCTGTTTTCCCGAGCCAGATGTAACTCCTGCACCAAAATAAAAAAGCCCCAGTCACTTGACTGGGGCTTTAACCTTTTCCCGATTAAGGTTTCGTGCTAGCGAAAACCTTGCTCACTCGATTTTTTAATTACGCGTCAGCTTTTTCTTTCTTTGCTTTAGGTGCTGCTTTTGCTGCTTCTTGGTCTGCTTTCTTCTTGATAACAGTTGTACCTTCGAAAGTTTCGCCTTCAACAAATGCTTTACCGTAGTAAGAAGCCATCAACACATCTTTAAGTTCGCTGATTAGAGGGTAGCGTGGGTTCGCACCAGTACATTGGTCATCGAACGCTTCTACCGCTAGCTCATCCAGTTTCGCTACGAAATCTGATTCAGCAACACCTGCCGCTTGGATAGACATTGGGATGTCTAGGTTAACTTTTAGTTCATCCAACCATGCTAGTAGACGTTCAATCTTCTGAGCAGTGCGGTCACCTTCTTGGCTTAGGCCTAGGTGGTCAGCAACTTCAGCGTAACGACGACGTGCTTGTGGACGGTCGTATTGAGAGAACGCAGTTTGTTTAGTTGGATTGTCGTTCGCGTTGTAACGTACCACGTTAGAGATAAGTAGTGCGTTAGCTAGGCCGTGTGGCAAGTGGAACTCAGCACCCAGTTTGTGAGCCATTGAGTGACAAACACCTAGGAATGCGTTCGCAAATGCAACACCAGCGATAGTAGCTGCGTTGTGTACTTTCTCACGAGCGATTGGGTCATTTGCACCGTTCGCATAGCTTGATGGTAGGTACTCTTTTAGCATCTTAAGTGCTTGAAGAGCTTGGCCATCTGAGTATTCGTTAGCAAGAACAGAAACGTAAGCTTCTAGAGCGTGAGTTACGGCATCGTAACCACCAAATGCTGTTAGAGACTTAGGCATGTTCATTACTAGGTTCGCATCAACGATTGCCATGTTTGGCGTGATTTCGTAGTCAGCTAGTGGGTATTTCGCACCAGTCTTGTCGTCAGTAACAACCGCGAATGGAGTAACTTCTGAACCAGTACCTGAAGTTGTAGTGATACATACAAGCTCAGCTTTTTTACCCATTTTAGGGAACTTGTAGATACGTTTACGGATGTCCATAAAGCGCATTGCTAGTTCTTCAAAGTGAGTTTCTGGGTGCTCGTACATTACCCACATGATTTTCGCTGCATCCATTGGTGAACCACCGCCTAGCGCTAGGATAACGTCAGGTTGGTAGCTAGCCATTTGAGCCGCACCTTTTTCTACTACAGACAGTGTTGGGTCAGCTTCAACATCGAAGAATGTTTGAACTTCCATGCCTTGAGCTTTTAGTAGGCTTACTACGTCATCTGCGTAACCGTTGTTGAATAGGAAACGGTCAGTTACTAGGAATGCACGTTTCTTACCTTCTAGGTCGCCCAGTGCGATTGGAAGGCTACCACGACGGAAGTAGATTGACTTAGGTAGTTTATGCCACAACATGTTTTCAGCTCGCTTCGCTACAGTTTTCTTGTTGATTAGGTGTTTAGGACCTACGTTCTCAGAGATAGAGTTACCACCCCAAGAACCACAACCTAGCGTTAGAGATGGCGCAACGTTGAAGTTGTACAAGTCACCGATACCGCCGTGAGTAGTCGGGATGTTGATTAGGATACGAGCTGTCTTCATCTTGTCACCGAAGTAACGGATACGGTCAGCGTTAGTATCTTGGTTAGTGTAAAGACCAGATGTGTGGCCGATACCACCAATCTCAACCATAGTTACCGCTTGAGCAACCGCGTCTTCGAAGTTGTCAGCACGGAATAGACCTAGAGTTGGAGATAGTTTCTCGTGAGCGAATGCGTCATCGTGAGATACTTTGCCCAGACCTTCACCAACAAGAACTTTAGTGTCTGCTGGAACTTTAACGCCTGCCATTTCAGCGATTGCTGCTGCTGGCTGACCTACGATTTTCGCGTTTAGCGCGCCATCGATAAGAAGAACTTTACGAACTTTATCAGCTTCTGCTTTGCTTAGGACATAAGCTTTGTGAGAAGCAAAACGCTCTTTCACTTCGTCGTATACTTCATCAACTACGATTGCCGCCTGCTCAGAAGCACATACTACACCGTTGTCGAAAGTCTTGGACATTAGGATAGAAGCAACAGCACGTTTGATGTCTGCTGTTTCATCGATAACAACCGGAACGTTACCTGCACCTACACCGATTGCTGGCTTACCAGAAGAGTAAGCGGCTTTAACCATGCCTGGACCACCAGTTGCAAGGATAAGAGCGATGTCATCGTGTTTCATTAGAGCGTTTGAAAGCTCAACAGAAGGCTGGTCGATCCAACCGATGATGTCTTTTGGTGCGCCTGCTGCTACTGCTGCATCTAGAACGAGTTTAGCTGCATCGTTAGTTGAGTTTTTCGCACGTGGGTGTGGTGAGAAGATGATACCGTTACGAGTCTTCAAAGAGATTAGAGATTTGAAGATCGCTGTAGAAGTTGGGTTAGTCGTTGGTACGATACCGCAGATGATGCCTACAGGCTCAGCGATAGTCATAGTACCTAGGTTGTCATCCTCTTCTAAGATGCCACACGTTTGTTCGTCTTTGTATTTGTTGTAGATAAACTCAGAAGCGAAGTGGTTCTTGATTACTTTATCTTCAACAATACCCATACCAGATTCTTCTACCGCTTGTTGAGCTAGCGGGATACGGGCCTGGTTAGCTGCAAGCGATGCTGCACGAAAGATTTTATCTACTTGCTCTTGAGAGTAAGTAGCGAACTCTTCTTGCGCTTTCTTAACGCGAGCAACCATTGCATCTAGTTCAGCCATATTAGTTACAGGCATAGGGAATCTCCTAAAATTAACAAATATTAAAAACTTTTTACTAAGGCTATTACTTATCGTTTTTACTGTTTATCAGTCACTTAGAAAACAAACGTCTTAGTAAATTGCTTTCAGGACTGAGTATAATATTTCAGAGTGTGAAAAAAATTGACTTGGATCAGTTCTCACCACCTAAATACTACCAAAGTGGTGCCTCATCACACCAAAATGACATAAATCACTGATAAACAAATAAATTAACTCTCATTTTTTATTGAGTAAAAAAGAAGCAAATGGACAAATAAATAAAAGAAACTACAACAACCTGTAAAAAAGTTTCATTTTTGACCAACAAAATTACATGTAGGCCCAATTCTTTGTGCTACTGAGAGTATATCGAACCGAATACATCTCTCTACAAACCACCTTGGTTTTTATCAAAAATGTGCGAATGTTAACGTTTATATAAAACAGTGCAATTTATCAGCAACTTTATACGTAACATTTCCTTTCCAGATTAGATACAGTTTATTAAAGAATTAGTTTTTCTCACTTAAATGGCAGGGAATGCGTTAGTTTTTTTCATTTCTTACAACCTAACTTTTGCCTTACATTACGCCCAAATTACCCCTTCTCCTTTTCACTAATGTGAACTTTGATGAGTACGCAACATGCAAACTTTTGAACTTGCTATCTTCTTGCAGTTTTTTCTCGGTTTGGTCGCCGCAGTAAACCCTGTTGGTATCATGCCTGTGTTTGTGTCACTAACCGGGCATATGACACCCGACGAAAAGCGCAATACGGCAACAACAGCAAATGTGGCTGTTGCGATCATCCTGATCATTTCGCTTTTTGCTGGTCAGTTACTGTTAGACATGTTCAGTATTTCTCTGGATTCGTTTCGTGTCGCTGGCGGGTTGCTATTACTTAGCATCGCATTCTCGATGATGAGCGGTAAACTGGGGGAAGATAAGCAGAACAAACAAGAGAAAACGGAATACGTCAGTCGTGAACAGATTGGTGTGGTCCCTCTTGCAATGCCTTTAATGGCAGGTCCTGGTGCAATCAGTTCGACTATTGTTTATGGTGCACGCTACCCAAGCATGTTCGATACCGTGGGCATTAGTATTACGATTGGTTTGTTCTGCCTTTGTTCATGGCTATTATTCCGTTCTGCCCCATTGATCGTACGATTTTTAGGTCAAACTGGAATCAACGTCATTACTCGTATCATGGGTTTGATATTGGGCGCACTTGGCATAGAGTTCATTGCGAATGGCTTACGCAACTTATTTCCAGGATTAGCCTGAGTTTCTATAAAATTGTATGATAGAGCGATTCAACAATGGATCGCTTTGTCATGACGACTGACTCTCTTAAACATACTCTATATGTCACCATTTTTGGTACTCATACCAAAGCTGGTAAAACGTTCGATATTGCTCTCATTATCGCGATCATCAGTTCGTTAATCGTACTGGTGTTAGATTCGATACCCTCCGTTCGGGCCGAGTGGGAAAAAGAGCTGAAGTTTATTGAATACACATTTACTGGCCTATTCACGATTGAATACCTTCTAAGGCTTTATTGCTCCCCCAAACCTGCCGCCTACGCAAAGAGTTTTTATGGTGTCGTCGATTTACTTGCGATTTTGCCCACTTATTTAGCACTCTTCTTCCCATCGGCTTCGTTTATGGGTGTGATCAGGGCGCTGCGAGTGATGCGAATATTCCGCATACTCAAGTTAGTCCGATACCTCCAAGAGTCCAATATCCTCTTACGTTCACTGCTTATGGCGCGCAGAAAGATTTTTATCTTCTTTAGCTCAGTCGCCATTATGGTAACGATTTTCGGCTCATTGATTTTTATCATTGAAGGACCTGAAAACGGATTTACTAGCATTCCTAAAAGTATTTATTGGGCGATCGTGACCATCACAACGGTTGGGTATGGTGACTTGGTCCCTCAAACAGACCTAGGTAAAGGGCTTGCATCACTCACCATGTTACTGGGTTATTCCATTTTGGCGGTACCTACAGGTATTTTCACTGCCGAACTGCACCAAGAGATGCAATCGCACAAAGTATTGGTGAAATGCCCAAACTGCTCCCACGCAGGGCACGACTCTGACGCAATTTACTGTAAACATTGTGGTAGTGAACTGGCCGATCCAGACAAAAGAGTCGTTCGAACGGAAGACGACGCATGAAAAAAGAGCTCCCTAAGGAGCTCTTTTATTTTGTCATCAAATAAAGGATTGATGTGATTATGCTTTCTCAGACAGAATAATTCGCAGAGTACGACGCAATGGCTCCGCAGCACCCCAAAGCAGTTGGTCACCAACAGTGAAAGCATTTAGGAAATCATCACCCATTGCCATCTTACGTAAACGACCCACTGGTACAGACATTGTGCCCGTAACTTTTGCCGGTGTTAGCTCTTGAGCAGTGATGTCACGGTCGTTAGGAATCACTTTCACCCAATCGTTATGAGTGGCGATGATTTCTTCGATTTCGTCCATTGGTACATTTTGTTTAAGCTTGATAGTAAGTGCTTGAGAGTGACAACGCATCGCGCCAATACGCACACAAGTACCGTCAATTGGAACAGATGAACTTTGAGAACCCAAAATTTTATTCGCCTCAGCGCCCGCTTTCCACTCTTCTTTACTCTGACCATTATCGCGCTTCACATCGATCCATGGGATCAACGAACCAGCTAGTGGCACACCGAATTTATCGGTAGGGAAAGAGCCGCTGCGCATTGTATCCGCAACTTTCTTATCAATATCTAGGATAGAGCTTGATGGGTTTGCAAGTTCAGAGCTCACAGAGTCATTGATAACGCCCATTTGCGAGATCAATTCACGCATATTTTGCGCACCAGCACCAGATGCGGCTTGGTAAGTCATTGCGCTTGTCCACTCAACAAGGCCTTTCTCAAATAGACCACCTAGCCCCATTAGCATTAAACTAACCGTACAGTTACCACCGACAAATGTGTTCGTGCCACCGTGGATGCCTTGTTGGATTTGCTTTAAGTTCACTGGATCAAGTGTGATGATCGAATCTTCAGCCATACGTAGCGTAGAGGCCGCATCAATCCAGTAGCCTTTCCAACCAGCCTGACGAAGTGCAGGGAAAACTTTTTCTGTGTAGCTACCACCTTGACAGGTGATTACCGCATCAAGCTGTTTTAAGCTTTCAATATCATACGCGTCTTGCAGTAAGCCTGCGTCTTTTCCTAAGTTAGGAGCAGGAATACCAACTTGAGAAGTACTGTAGAATACTGGTTCGATTAGGTCGAAGTCTTTCTCTTCAACCATACGCTGCATAAGGACTGAACCAACCATACCGCGCCAACCAACTAAACCAACTCTCATCGTATTAACTCTCCATGTATTAAAAAACCTACCCCATAGTTAATTTTTCACAGCAAAATCTCAACCCCTATTTTGTAAATAAGCGCGTTTTTTAACCTTTTCCTCTGAAAAACCGGGTTACACGAGATTTTTTAGTGTTTGGTTTGCGGTTTTAACCATTTTTCAAGTAGGGAAAGCACTTTAGCCCCCTAATTGGTCTTACCACTCAATGAGAAAATAACACATGAAGCACAATAATTTCACATTACACAACATTTAAAACCAAAAAAGTTAAAACAAACTAACAGTTAATTTCACAAGCAAACGTTTTTACCGACGAACATCAAGATAAAACACCAAATGTTCGAAATATAATTTTTGTTAATGTATGTTATGCGCGATTACAACAAGGAGCGCCTTCCTCTATTGCTCCAAGATTGACAGAGGCACATATGAAGCAAGTTACACCACGCCTACCAAGCTTGATACAGGTATTTATCTCGCTCGGTTTATTTCTCCTGCTGGCATTTTCGTTCACAGCCAAGCTAGACCTACCGATTCAGCTAGCGCTATACATCGGTTGGTTCATTGTCATGATATTGGGCATAAAGCTTGGCCATCAGTATAAAGATCTGGAAAAAGCAGCACTAAATGGCATTTCCAATGGACTTGGAGCCGTTTTAATCCTTTTGGCCGTTGGCGCGCTTGTAGGTACTTGGATCTCTGGTGGTATTGTTCCAACCATTATTTACTACGGCCTTAAAGCAATCCACCCTTCCATCTTTTTGCTCGCGACCATGATCATCTGTTCATTGACTGCGCTAGCGACTGGCACGTCTTGGGGTGCGGCTGGCACGGCAGGTATTGCAATGATGGGTATCGGTCAAGGTCTTGGTGTTCCTGCGCCAATCACTGCAGGTGCCGTACTTTCAGGCTGTTACTTTGGTGACAAAATGTCGCCTCTATCGGATTCAGTAATCCTTGCTTCATCTATGTCTAACGTTGAAGTGATGGAACATATTAAAGGCATGTTGCCGATAGCACTCATTAGCTACATTATTACAGGCATTATGTTTACTGCATTTGGCTTCCACTACGCAGGTCAAGTTGACATGAGCCAGGTAGACTCTGTCATTAAAGCGATGGAACAGCAGTTCTACATCACCCCTTACTCATTTGTTCCTGTGATCATCGTATTGTCACTTCTAGCGATGCGTATGCCTTCATTCCCAGTGATCAGTTTTGGTTCTCTGCTAGGTATTATTTGGGCAGTGATGATCCAAGATGTCGATTTCCTAACCGCGTTCAACACGGCTTGGGCTCCGTTTGCAATCTCATCTGGCGTAGATTTCATTGACTCAATCCTTAACCGTGGCGGCATGTCTTCAATGCTTGGGTCGGTAGCGGTTATCGTATTCGGCCTTGGTTTTGGCGGTCTACTAGATAAAGTAGGCGTGCTAGAGACTATCGCGAAGCTGTTTGAAAAACGCGTTCAAAGTGCAGGTTCATTGGCAACAAGCACAATTGGTACGGCCTTTATGGGCAACGTATTTGGTTCAGCGATGTACGTTTCACTTATTCTGACCCCAAAAATCTGTGCGAAGAACTATGACCGTCTAGGCTACAAACGTAAGAATTTGTCTCGTAACGCAGAATTTGGCGGCACGCTAACCTCAGGTATGGTCCCTTGGAGTGACAACGGTATCTACATGGCCAGTATTTTGGGTGTTGCTACACTGTCTTATGCCCCGTTCATGTGGCTGAGTTTTGTATGTATCATCGTAACGATCTTCACTTCTTACATGGGTTGGTTTGTTGATAAGTGCGAACCAACAGCAGAAGCAGTTGAAGAAGCTGAAGGCGAATTGAAGCAGCAAACCGCTTAACTTCGTAGAGATAGGAAGAACCTCCCTTCCGAATTCAATACTAAAAAAGAGCGCTTTAAAGCGCTCTTTTTTTATTTCCAAAACAAATCGTTAGCTTTGTTTTACTGGCGTTTTTACGGCTGCACGCTTCCCAAACCAATAGCCCAAGCCAAGCGGTGCAAAGAATATAACGGCAATGAACAGAATAAAGTAGATGATGGTACTTTTGACAAGTTCAATCAGCTTAGTCATGGCGAGATTCACAACCTCTTGCGACACTCGATCCATATCTTGAGCAAACTTCTCGCGCTCATGGGTAATGATCTGTGCGATTTCTTGACGTTCTCTGGCAACCATCAGCTCTATAGCTTGGCGTTCTTCACCCAACTGAGATAAACGCGCCTCCGTCCTTTGATCGATATCGTCAACCAAAGGTTGTAACTCCAGCGCCATTTGTTCTGCCAAATAACGCATGTACTCTGGGTTGTTATCGATAAAATCCCTCATCGAATCAGCGGTAACTTGCAAACTATTGAGCGCCGCATTGACTTTTTCGATACTGGCAGAGCTATTCAAGGCCAACAACTGCGCTTTCCACGTCATAATTTTTGGTGTCTGTTCTGATACCAGACTTAGACGATCAGAGACATCCCCAAGTGCTTCTGGCATCGTGCCTAGCGTTGTAACGGCTTCCTCTTCGCTAATTTGGTTTGCATCTAACCACCTACGGTAAGCCGGAGTCCTAATCATGCTTAAATCAGCGAATGGATGCTGCTTGGCGAACTCTGCAACAAACGTTTGTGTCTTGATGTATGCTTCTTTCTTCAATAAAGATTGAGCCAGTTTATCTACCTCTTTCGCTAAATAAACGGAAACTAACTTGGCCTCATCAGACGCAAAGAGCTCATTACCAGAAGCGGTAGTAAAGAACTGTTCCATTTGTAGCGTGAAAGTCCATGTATCAATCAGTGCAGCCATTGGGGACACTTGATACGCAGAAGCTTGGATGCCCTCTTCAGCATTTATCTTCCAAAGTAAAATATAAGATTGATGAACTTTATCATGAGGATCATATTGTTCGTGTAGTGCATCTGCTGCTTGCTCAACCTGAGCAAAAAACTGCTGCGCATACTCACGAGTCAAAAGACGCATATTGAGCTCTTGTTTGGTAAGAGGGACGGTTTGACTCTCGATCTTGACTTCGAGCAGGGAGCACCCTGAAAGCATCATAACCAGCCCTATCAACATCATTGAAGACATTCGGCGAACGGACATGAAAACACCTTTAACAAATTGTATAGAACAGGAATAAAGCGAACTAAGTCATATAGTTCGAGCCTTTATTACCTCAACTCTTATGACATTAAGTCAGAGCAATATCAATCTGTTAGCGCTTCTGTTATCTTTTCACTATTGAGAACATTATTAGCAAAAAGTATGGTTTGTTTTAGGACATCATCTAAACATGCCAACTTCTCTTCCGGCACTTTTTGCCCTTGTTTAATCAACAGTTCAATATCACCCGAAATACAGTGCAATGGCATTGCACCTAAACTCCCTGAGACCCCTTTAAGACTGTGTGCGGCTCTTTGCGCTTGCTCTTTATCCTCTTCTAACAGCTGATACATTTTAGTGCCATCGCCAGAGTGATCCTGAATAAAGACCTCCAGTAACATCCGCACAGCGCCCTCGTCACCAGACAGAGAATCTAACATTTTATTGATATCTATGTACGGCTCACGTTCCACTACTTCCACTTGTGATGAATTCACCTCATTACAACTTTCTTCGTTCATTTGGACGTTTTGAAAATTTTCTGACTGAGCTGAGGGAACAGCGTTAGCTCCATTTTCATCATCGCCAACTTGCTCTGACTTTTTATCATCGGTTCTGGGTAGTGGTATCGGTTGAATCGTTTTTGGGGAGAAGGCTCCCCATGAAATGAGGAAAAGGAGCAAACCACTGATTACAGACAACCAAACAATAAAAGTCATTAGCTTCTGTTCCAACTGATCATTTATCGAAGTTAACTGGTTCGGGAAATCTGGATTAAGCAGGTGATTGGATAAATAACTGCCCTGTGCCTGAGCAGATAGTGCGCTTGAGGTTTGAGCAAGCTGGCGCTGAAGAGCGCTTCGCTCTTCGGGAGAGAGCGTCTCTGATTCAATAAAAAGTCGGTCTAAGTCACGGTAAGTATCGCTATTCGTTGCAGAGTCACTAAAGACAGACTCAAAAACAAGCGCACCTAAGCGATAGTACATTGCCTGAATTTGCTCAGAGTTTTCTGTTCGAGCACGGCTGCTTCGTAACTGTTCTGCTAACGAAACCAATTCACTGTCACTTCTTACAAAAGCTCGAGCACTTTCTAAAAATCGGTCGGTCGTATAAAGCAATTGAGTGATATCTGGTGTGATTTTCCCTTCAGAAAACTCACTTTCAAGCTGTAAGCGAACTGCATAAGCCAACTGAAGTTTCAGTGAAATTTGGTCGACGTGTTTAACACGGTAAGGCAGATCGAAGTTAAAAAAGTGCCTGACTTCTTCAACTTTACTTCCTAACTCATTTACAGTCGAAATCGTTTGAATCGTTTGTTTGGCTTGCAGCCAAATGCCAAGTGCTAAAACACACCACAAAACGAACCAGAACCAAACAAACCGCCGTATTCCTTCTTTTAGCTTCAGCAACACTTGCCCCTCGCATATCTCCATTAATTACAAGCATATACTATGGATGTTTCTTATTCACATAAAAAAAGAGAGCCGTTTGCTCTCTTTATTTAACGATATGATTTTAATTGCGACTTAACTGATCTTTTAGATTTGGAGGCGTCCCTTTAATCGTTAAGGTATCCGTCTCTGGATCATAAAAAATACGCTCGCCAAGTAAGAGACTATCGAAGCTAATATTCAAACCACCACCAGCTCCAACAAATTTAGTCAGTTTGCGAACCGTCGCACGATCACCTGGGAAAGACTCTTCAAGCTCGTACCCTTGCTCTTTGGTGAAATCCATAAAGCTCGTGCCATCTTGGCTTTGAGGAAGCTCTCCGGAAAGCTCTGAGATTTGAACCTCATCACCGGATTTAATTTGCTCATTGCAGTAGTCGTAAACTTGTTTCTTGTACTCGTTCACTTCTTGCTTTTCTAGCTTCGAGTCAGCACAAAAATCATCCACCGCCTGCATCAACACTAAGTTTTGTTGTTTAGTATCTAAGCCAATATCCGCTTGCAGAAAATCTAGGAAGAAGTCCGCCACTTTACGGCCAACGCGTCCTTTAATGTATTGCAGATAACGATTGGATTCCTTGTCGGTCTCGTAGCTCGACAGGTCGATGCGTGCGGCAATATCCATTTTGGTGATATCAAGGTAATCTGTCGCACTGATGTCCAAACCTTCGGTCACTTTTAAACTCTGATTCATTGGTAAGATACCGATGAACAAGTAGTCCGTTGCTAAACTCTGATACTCAGCGAAAACCAAGATACCTTCATCCGCAAATGGGTACTTAATCAACTCTTCTTTCAAGCGATTTGCACTAATTTGTGAGAAGTCGTAAAAATCTCGCTCTCCTTTGCGCATTTCTTGAAGCCAAAATTGAAATTCGCTGTCTGACTGGAAAGCGCCAAAACCTTTACCAGCTTTAGAATGGAATACTCGGTGAAGCTCAGCGACTAAGTTTTCTGTAGATGCATCGTTCTCTAATGATGCTGGACGAAAGTTTACAACCAGCTCGTCCTGATCGTTTTTGCACAGTTGATGCAGAATAACGTTTGAAAGATGAAGACTCATAGTGATTTTATCTTGCTACAAGGTTTTAGTTGATGGGCATTGTAGGTTATCATAAGCCGCTTTTACTATCATTATTAGAGTCTTTATGCCGATTACATCTAAATATACTGACGAGCAAGTAGAAAAAATTCTTGCTGAAGTAGCAACAGTTCTTGAAAAACATGCTGCTTCTCCTGAGTTGACGCTAATGATTGCCGGAAATATCGCAACCAATGTCTTAAATCAACGTGTTGCTGCTTCACAACGCAAAGCGATTGCTGAAAAATTTGCTCAGGCGCTGATGTCTTCTTTAGAAACACCAAAAACACACTAATCACGGACAATAGAACACATACATGGTAGACAGCGGAAACTCATACGGCGAACGTGTATCTCGACTAGTTGGTTGGGGTCACTGGTTTGCATTCTTCAATATCGTTGCGTCGATGTTGATAGGCACACGCTACATTGTTCAGTCTCCTTGGCCCGAGACGTTACTTGGTCAGTTTTATCTGGCGGTTTCTTGGGTTGGTCACTTTGGCTTTCTAGTTTTCGCACTTTACTTGCTTGTTCTATTCCCGTTGACGTTTATCCTGCCATCGCGGAAATTGTTCCGTTTGGTGGCAGTGATTTTCGCAACCGTTGGGCAAACCATATTATTAATTGATACCCAAGCGTATCAGTCGATCAATTTGCACTTAACTCCCGTTGTCTGGGAGTTACTATTCAGCGAAGACAAAAGTGCACTCAGCACTGACCTACAACATTTATTTGTTGTGATGCCGCTGATCTTCCTTATTCAACTCGCACTATCCGAATGGGTATGGCGAAAACAGCGCAAACTATCTCATAAGCACGTAGGACGCCCTCTCGCGGCCGTCTTTTTCCTCAGCTTTATGACCAGCCATTTGGTTTACATTTGGGCAGATGCGTATTTTTATAACCCAATTACTAGCCAGCGTTCAAACTTCCCGTTGTCTTACCCGATGACGGCGAAGAGTTTTATGGAAAAACATGGTCTACTTGACCGTGAGGAATACCTAAAACGTTTAGCAGAAAACGAAGGCAACGTAGAGTTAGTCAACTATCCTCTTGAAAAGCTTGAGTTTAACCGCCGAGTTAATAAGCTCAATGTGTTGATGATCAGCATAAACAATTTACGAGCGGATGCGCTTAACCAAGAAGAGATGCCTAACCTCTATGAGTTTGCTGAAAACAATCAGAACTTCCGTAATCATTACAGCTCAAGTAATGATACATACGGGGCCTTTGGTTTGTTCTATGGCTTACCGACCAGTTATGCATCAAGCATCAAGGCGCAAGGTGCTTCCCCAGTATTGCTCGATGTACTGAAAGATCAGGGCTACAACTTTGGTTTATTCAGTGGCAGTGGGTTTGAAGATGATCTCTACTCAGAAATTATTTTCCGCGACTTGAACTTAGCGGAAGACCTAGATGGCACGCAAGCTCATACCGATAAACAATCTATCGCAAACTGGAATACATGGTTAGCAGAGAAAGCAAGTCAGCCATGGTTTAGTTACATCGAAGTCACCACCGTTGATAATTTTGAATCGATTCCTTCAAATAATGACGAAGAAATGCCCGCAAGTGAGCGATTCAAAAAAGCTTATGAATATGCAGTGAAGTCGGCGGATAGAACTATCGCCGGTATTATTGATGAACTAGAAACGACGGGACAACTGACAAACACCATCGTAATCATCACTTCTAATCACGGTAGTGAATTTAACGAAACCAATACGAACAGCTGGGGAGCAAACAGCAACTACAGCCGTTATCAATTACAAGTTCCGATGGTGATCCATTGGCCTGGAATGCTGGCTGGCGAGTTTAATCACAGCACAAGCCACTTGGACCTCTCGGTTACACTGTTGCAAGATATGCTCGGCGTATCTTCCAACCCATATGATTACAGTAGTGGTCGCAACCTATTCGATGAAAGCCGTCGTCGCTGGATCTTGGCGGGCGATACTCGCGAGCTTGCCTTAATTACTAGCTCACAAACCACAGTGATCGATAAGTTTGGCAACTACAAGCTGTATGACAAAAACTACAAACGACTTCGAGATGATGCACCGAAGTTGCCAGTTTTGATGCAAGGTTTAACTGAGTTACAGCGTTTTTATTCTAAAAACGATTAATACCTAGCAATCCATATACTATTCAAACTCCCCTTTTTGGGGGAGTTTTTGTTTATTTAAACAACACAAACCACAAATTTGCGCAGTAAACATCCAATCAGTTCAACTAGGGGTTTACAACATTTTCAAAGCCTTATATTATGCGCCTCAACAACGGAGAGATGGCTGAGTGGTTGAAAGCACCGGTCTTGAAAACCGGCATACGTTAATAGCGTATCTAGGGTTCAAATCCCTATCTCTCCGCCACTTTTAGAAAAATCCCGCTAAGAAATTAGCGGGATTTTTCGCATCTCCAGACTTAAAAGATTTGTACAAATCACTTATCACTTCTTGAACGCAACTAAGCACTCCGCCACACTCCGAAAGAACCCACAAAAAATTAATGCCCTTTTCGTTCGTTCCAGTGTTGAATCAATTTGATATTTACATCTAGTTGTATCTACTCATCAATAAAGACTTCTTTAGCGGCATTGATAAGCTGCAAATGGATTGGGACGAGGTCAGCATGATTCGTTCGATATCCACCTCCAACGACAGCTGCGACAGGGATACCTCGAGATTTCACTGTTTGCATTAAAAATCTATCACGTTCTAAAATCCCTTGAGTCGACACATCAAAATATCCAAGCTCATCGTCTTGATGTATATCGACACCAGCATCGTAGATAACTAAATCAGGGCGATGAAGATTAAGTGCCATATCGACCACTTCTTTAAACGCCATTAAAAAATCCTCATCACCTGTCCCTCGCACCAAAGGCACATCGAGGTCAGACTGAGGCTTCCTCGCTGGGAAGTTTTTATCACAGTGGAAAGAAAGCGTGATGATATCTGGCTCATCGTCACATAAAGTTGCTGTTCCATCCCCATGGTGAACATCACTATCAATGATCAATACTTTATCGACATGCTCGACTTCGAGCGCTTGCCTGGCCGCGATCACTAAGTCATTAAATAAACAAAAACCACTGCCAAACTCTTTGTGTGCGTGGTGATACCCACCACTCAAATGAATGGCCACACCGTACTCAAGTGCCTTTTTTGCGGTCAGAGCCGTGCCCGCTGCTGAAGTTAGCGTTCTGGTAATGAGAGACTCACTCCAAGGAAAACCTATTCGGCGCATCTTCGCAGCTGGCATGTTTCCACTAACAAGTAACTCGACGTATTCCTCGTCATGAACACGTTTTACTTCCCCAACAGTTAATGCTTCGGGCTGGAAAAACTGCGTGTGCTCTTTCCAGTTATCTTTCTCCATATGCACCAATACCGATTCATAGAGGTACTGGTATTTCATAATTGGGTAACGATGCCCCTCTGGCAACTCAAGTTGAGAATAAATCGGGTGGTAGATAAATGGCAGCATGAGAAATTCTTAATAACAATGGTAACGAAATAGTATCAACTTAAAGGGTTGAATAAAACGCAATTTAATTGATAATGATTTTCAATATCAATTAAATTTAATATACATATGAATTCTACTTTCTTTGCTATTCTCGGCGCACTGTTTGGCTCTCTTTGTGCCCTGTCCCTATTTTCATCTCTTGTTGTTGGTGCGTGGTGGTTGGTTGATTTTATTGTGCTTAACTAACACAATGACTTTCAACTGAAATCAAAAAAACATAGGTGTTTGTATGAGTCAAACCGTCTTTATTACCGGAGCAAATCGCGGCATTGGCCTTAGCTTAACTGAGCTGTACCTGAAGCAAGGCCACCAAGTACATGCTACTAGCCGTTCCTTAGAGAACAGTTCAGAACTACAAACTCTAGCCTCACAATTCAGTAATTTGGTTTTGCACGAACTGGATGTCACTCACTACGAACAAGTCGCTAAGCTTGCCGATAAACTCCCTGCCATCGACTTACTCATCAATAATGCAGGATATTACGGCCCCAAGGGATATGGCTTTGGAAACACTGACGTAGAAGAATGGCGTAAAGCCTTCGAAGTAAACACCATTGCACCGTTAAAACTGGTTGAGCACTGTTACCCTCGCTTACAACAAGGCAAGATAAAAAAGATTGCTTGTATCTCATCAAAAGTGGGGAGCATGACCGAAAATACGTCCGGTGGCGGTTATATTTATCGCTCATCGAAAGCGGCGCTTAACTCGGTTGTGAAAAGCTTAAGTAATGATTTAACACCTGAAGGATTTACCGTTTTAGCGCTTCACCCTGGTTGGGTAAAAACGGCGATGGGCGGGCCAAATGCTTTGATAGATACGCAAACCTCCGCGCTAGGCCTAGCGAACGTGATAGAACTGAGCACACCGCAGCTTTCAGGTCGATTTATTAACTACGATGGTACTGAGTTACCTTGGTAGCAGCATTAAGACACAACCATCACTAAACCAAATACCATCAAAGCCATGCTTCATAATCGTGACTTGGTTGGCAAACATAATGTTCATCAGTGATCCACCAGCATAATTCGCGCAATCTAACTTGAATTTATCTACATCCAATCCAGACTTAGGAAAAAGTAGAACAAATAAGGAGAAAGCACGATGGCAGCAGATAGGGATTTGGTTAATTTTAGCGAAGAGCACGAACTAAATTACTGCTTGAGAAGTGCTGGTAAACGCCAAACTCAAGCGAATCGAGATACATTAGTTGACTTGGGCAACCAGGTGAAAGAGGTACTGGACAAACGCGTGTTAACTCAAGGTGAAGTAAGAGGCGCGATCCAAAACCACGGTGATCTGTTCGAGTAATCTATTTTCAAGCATGCGCGGAGTTTAATTACGCCGCGCTTGTCCTATGCCTGCTTACCTTTGGTTGCACGAGATTTAGTCGCGCCACCGTTCTTTGAATAACTGCGCTTTTTACGTTTAAACGCAGGACGTTCCACCTTGGGTAGATGACGTAATGAATCAGGGATAGGCCCTGCTTTTACTTGTGCCATCAAGCTATCAATGCGTTGTTCCAGTGCTTGCATGAACGGCTGATATGCTTGATTTCTCTCTGCCATACCTTGTAACTGGTGCTCCCAATGAGCCGTCATATCAGGGTATGTTGAATCTTCTGGCAAGGCATGAATGAGACCTCTTCCCGCAGGAGAACTGAGAATTGACTTACCTTGACGCGTAAGCAGTTGGCGTTTGAACAGCGTGTCCAAAATACCAGCGCGAGTCGCTTCCGTGCCTAGCCCATCAGTGTCACGAAGGATTTTTTTCAGTTCTTTATCCGCAACATAACGGGCGATCCCGGTCATCGCTTGCAACAGCGATGCCTCGGTAAAATGCTTTGGTGGCTCGGTTTTTCGGTCTTTTATTTCCCCTTCACGACAAGTTAACACGGTGCCTTCGGGTAGCGGTGGCACGGCATCAATACCTTCATCTTCCTTGTCAGTTTTGCCCATTAGCGCTTTCCAACCCGGCGAAACTAACTGACGACCTTTCGCGACAAACGTACCACCAGCGATATCGAAAACCAATTTCGCTTCTGCGTAAACCGCCGCCGGATAGAACTGCATGAGGTACTGGCGCGCAATCAATTGATACACTTTCATCTCATTGCCGGAAAGCGCATTCACATTAGCTTGCTTCGGTGTAGGGATAATCGCATGGTGCGCATCCACTTTTTTATCGTTCCAGGCTTTGGACTTTAATGTTAAGTCTGCTCCCTGAACGGCAACTTGCAACTCTTTTGCGTTATTCGCAATAGCAGTTGTCACCGTCCCTGCTTGTGAGTAGTGTTCCATTGGTAAATAGCGACAATCTGAACGCGGGTAAGTGATCAGCTTGTGCTTTTCATACAATGCCTGACAAGTATCTAGTACTTGTTGCGCACTCATACCATAGCGCTTCGCGGCATCGATCTGTAAGGCAGATAACGAATAAGGTAATGGTGCTGATTGCTTGGTTTGCTTTTGTTCCGACTCTGTTACTTTTGCGGGTTGATTTGCGATACGGTTTGCAACATTTTCCACCAACTTACGGTTTAATACTCGACCTTCTTCGTCCTGCCAAGGCTTGCATGCCTCACTTGGCTTCCAACGAGCACGAATATCAAAAGTACCATTGGCATCTTGATATGGGATCAGAGCATGTAGGGTAAAATAGTCCTTCGGGACAAAGTTTTCGATTTCTTCATCACGACGCACCACTAAGCCAAGAACTGGCGTTTGCACTCGCCCTACCGAGAGAACACCTTGATACCCTGCTTTTTGACCAAGCAAGGTATAAGCACGAGACATGTTCATACCATACAGCCAATCAGCCCGAGAGCGGGCCAATGCTGAAACTGAAAGTGGGATAAACTCGCGATTACTGCGCATAGAACTGAGAGCACGTTTAACCGCAGGTAAGTTCAAGTCGGAAATCAACAAACGCTGTGTAGATTCCTTCTTGGTTTTAGATAACTTGCAATAGTCCAGAACTTCATCAACTAACAGCTGACCCTCTCGATCTGGGTCTCCTGCATGAATGACTTCGTTAGCTTCTTTGAGCAATTTACGAATCACTGTTAATTGCTTACTTGCACTTTTCCTCGGTCTGAGCTGCCATTGCTGCGGAACAATTGGTAAATCTGCCATATTCCACTTTTTATAACGCTCATCGTAAGCGTCGGGTTCGACTTGTTCGAGTAAGTGGCCGATACACCAAGTAACGATATCCCCGTTCCCACAGCGGATGAATCCTTGATCTTTCTTTTGAGGGTTTGGCAGTGCAGCGGCAATCGCACGGCCTAAACTTGGTTTTTCAGCAATAAACAGACGAGACATAACGTTTTGGAAATAAATATAATTAGGGCCACATTATCGAATGTAGCCCTAATAAATCAAGAAAAACTGTATAAATAAACAGTCAGTTTATTTAAGTTTTTAGTTATAGGAATTCAACAAACTGAGAAAGGTCACGCTCAGGAACTTTCATCGGTGTACAACCAGGCGTGCCTAAGTACAAGAAACCAACAATCTCATCGTCACCCTCTAAACCAAATGCTTGATGAACTTCTGGATGGAACATCCACTTACCTGAGCGCCAAAACCCTTGAAAGCCTTGCGCTACGGCTGCCATTTGCATCGCTTGTACAGCGCATCCCGCAGATAAGTGTTGCTCTAGTGCTGGTACTTTCTCATGTTCTGTTACTTTAGCAATCACCGTGATCACCATTGGTGCGCGAAATGGGGCATTCTTTACCTTTTCGACCACCGCTTCATCACTATTTTCAGCTTCTGCCGCTTTTACCAATATATCTGACAGTTTTTTCAAACCATCGCCCTGTGCGATAACGAAACGCCAAGGGGTTAATCCCGCATGGTCAGGCGCACGAAGGCCAGCACGAATGATGTTCTCAAGTGCTTTACCTTCTGGTGCAGGCGCGGATAACTTCGCGATAGATCGGCGATTGAGCAAAAGATCGAGAGCGTCCATGAAAGAATCCTTATTGAAGATCGTTGTTATTTTGTTTACGCCACTTTAGCACAATCTGCTCCTGCGAATAACAACCGGTTCTCTGTGGGCTTGATAACGTGCTTCACTTAACATCAATCTGGGTTTAATGTTAATTTATTCGCGAAATGAATAAGTTAAACATAGGCAGGTTGATGAACAAGGACAAACAAAACAGCATTTACGAAAAGATCGTTAATGACGAAGATGCCCGTGCCTGTAAGGCGATTCCTGAATCAGCTTGTCATCAAGTTCCCGGCAACTTTCTTAAAATCATTCTCGCTCAGTTTTTAACGAAAGTCGGCGATGCGTTAATCAATCCTAAAGTCACGTTGCCGTGGATACTACAAAGTCTCGGGGCTCCGGTTTACTTAATTGGTTGGCTGGTTCCTATTCGTGAGTCAGGCTCCCTTATCCCACAACTTAGCATCGCGCACTACATCCGACGCATTCCAGTAAGAAAATGGGTCTGGGTAATTGGCAGCATCTTGCAGGCTCTTTCCATATTTGCAATCGGATTGGTCGCATTAACTCTAACAGGAGCAGCTGCGGGTTATGGTGTGATTGCATGTCTTGTGATCTTCAGCCTCTCACGCGGTTTAAATTCCGTCGCATCAAAAGATGTATTGGGCAAAACCATCCCTAAAAACCAACGAGGTCAAGTCAACGGCTGGTCTTCAAGCGCTGCTGGCCTGGTTACGCTGCTTTTCGCTAGCCTTCTGGCACTAGCCTGGTTATGGGACGTAGAGCCGACAGAGCGCTTTTACGGTCTGAGTTTAGGCTTAGCGGGCGTCATATGGCTCATCGCGGCATTAGTCTATGCGCGAATTAATGAGTATGCCGGTGAGGTAGACGGTGGTCGAAATGGCGTCCTCGAAGCATTTAAACAACTCGCGTTACTTAAGACAGACGTGACCTTTCGTCGATTCGTTATCACGCGGACACTATTTTTATGTTCTGCGCTGAGTGCACCGTACTACGTTGTGCTGGCACAGCAATCTCTGGGTGGACAGCTCTGGGTGCTAGCTCTCTTTATGTTTGCGAGTGGCTTAGCCTCCTTTGTGTCAGGTCCTTTCTGGGGAAGAATGTCCGATCGCTCTAGCCGCAGTGTGATGGTCATAGGCGCAATGATGAGCGCGCTACTTGGTGTTGTGTTATTTGTTTACGATACATGGGTCACCGCTAGCCAAAGCTTCCTATTCGTGATTCCTCTGCTTTACTTTTGTGTTTGTATTGCCCACGACGGAATACGAGTCGGACGAAAAACCTATTTAGTTGATATCGCAGAAGGTGACAAACGGACGAGCTATGTAGCCGTGAGTAACACAGTGGTTGGGATAATGCTGCTTCTAATGAGCTCTCTTGGTGTTATGTCGAACTTCTTGAGCCTTTCAGCTGTGGTGTTAGTGTTCTCTTTTATTACTTTTGCTGGCGTGGTAATGGCCAAACAACTGCCAGATATCAGTGACTAGTTCTATACAAAAAAGCTGCGCTCAAAGCGCAGCTTTTATGGTAAACACACATTAAAAGGCTAGAGTTTTACCGCCAATTTAACACCTTGACGAATCGCACGCACAGCATCAAGTTCACCCGCATGGTCAGCTCCGCCAATGATATGAACCTTCTCTCCAAGTTCAGACCATTTATCTTCAAACGGACGTACAGACTCTTGCCCAGCACAAATGATAACTTTGTCTGCATTAAGTACCTGCGCGCTTCCGTCTACATGAATGTGCAAACCTTGATCATCAATTTTATCGTAAGACACACCACCGACTAAATGTACGCCCCGTTTTTCAAGGGTACGTTTATGGATCCAACCTGTCGTTTTACCCGGACCTTTACCTACACGACCTTTACGACGCTGAAGTACCCAGACTTCTTTATCGCTAACCGCATCAGGGTAAGGGTATAAACCACCCGGCTGAGACATCTCCTTGTCGATTCCCCATTCATGCAACCAGTCATCCAACGTTTGTCCAACTGGCTCTGTGAGCATGGTCGCGACATCTACGCCAATGCCACCAGCACCAACGATAGCCACTTTCTCACCGACTGGCGTTTTGTCTCGAATGAGAGTTTGATAGTCGACGACTTTCTCTGGGTTATCAATTCCATCAATATTGACTTTACGTGGCTCAACACCCGATGCCATCACTATCTCATCGTACTCTGTGAGTAAGTCATAGTTCGCTTCCGTCGATAAGTGCAGATTTACGCCTGTTTCATCAATACGGTTAGCGAAATATCGTATCGTCTCTCGAAACTCTTCCTTACCAGGGATCTGCATCGCAAGACGGAACTGACCACCGATGCGGTCGTTCTTTTCGAACAAATCAACCTTATGGCCACGTTCAGCCAGTGTGGTCGCACAAGCCAAGCCCGCAGGTCCAGCACCAACAACTGCAATGTTTTTCTTTTTAAAGGCTGGTTCAACAACAATTTCGGTTTCATAGCACGCTAGAGGGTTCACTAAGCAACTGGCGCGCTTACCTTTAAACACGTTATCTAGACACGCCTGATTACAACCAATACACGTATTAATAAGCTGCGCTTTTTCCTGTTCGGCTTTAGCAACAAAGTAAGGATCGGCCAAGAATGGGCGCGCCATCGAAACCATGTCGGCATGACCTGAAGATAAAATACGTTCTGCTTCATCTGGCGTATTTATACGGTTGCAAGTGATAATAGGAACCGAAACGTGAGGTTTAACTTTTTCCGTAACCCATGTAAACGCACCACGTGGTACTTGAGTCGCAATGGTCGGAATTCGAGCCTCATGCCAACCGATACCCGTATTAATAATCGTGACGCCAGCCTCTTCAAGTGCTTTCGCCAATTCGATAACGTCTTCAAAAGTGCTGCCCTGCTCGACAAGATCCAGCATAGAAAGACGGAAGATGATGATGAACTTGTCACCCACCGCCTTGCGTACCGCTTTAACAATTTCTAGCGGAAAACGCATACGTTTTTTATAGCTGCCACCCCATTCGTCGTAACGCATATTAGTACGTTTACATAAGAATTGGTTTATCAAGTAACCTTCCGAGCCCATTAACTCGACGCCATCATAACCAGCAAGCTGTGCTAACTCCGCACTATTAGCAAACGCGTCGATGGTTTTCTTTATCTGGCGGTCGCTCATTTCACTCGGAGCAAACTTTGCAATTGGCGCTTTAATGCCAGATGCACTTTGCGAGAATGGATGCATTGCATAACGCCCAGCATGGAGAATTTGCAACGCAATTTTACCACCGTGCTTGTGCACCGCTTCTGTCACAACTTTATGGGCTTTAGCATGTTTTGGCTTGCTGAATTCAGCACTCAACGGGTGTAAACGACCGCGTAAGTTAGGAGAAAAACCTCCGGTTACAATCAGTCCGACACCGCCTTTCGCGCGTTCTTCATAAAAAGCAGCGAGCTTCTGTAATCCTTCTTTGTGCTCTTCTAAGCCCGTGTGCATTGATCCCATCAGAACTCGGTTTCGTAATTGTGTGAAACCGAGATCCAGTGGCTTTAATAGGTTTGGGTACATGGCAGACATCACTTAACATCCATTGTTATTATCATGGTCTGACCAGATTAAGCCTGCTCAACCAAAAAATCAAACAAGCGTTTACATTTTTGTAACACCGATCAATCTCGTGTGAAAATATGCCAATTGTTGAGTGGTCGTGATAAGCTAAAAAAATGTTATCTTTTGAGATCTTAGAGATAAGAACCCATACTTTGTTAGACTCGGCGTAACTATCTCGTTATGGAGACAAGATGAAAAAACTCTTCAAATTTATTGGTTTGATATTTAAAGGGATATGGAAAAGTATCACTTTCATCAGACTCGCACTGGCAAACCTAATTTTCTTGCTGATGATTGCCGTTTTCTACTTTGCCTTTACTTATACCGGAGACGGTCAACCTGTCGTCGAAAAAGAATCGGCATTGGTGATGAACCTTTCAGGCCCAATTGTCGAACAAAGACGTTATGTAAACCCAATGGACTCTTTTGCTGGTTCCCTTTTGGGTAATGAGTTACCGAAAGAAAACGTCCTTTTCGATATCGTTGATACTATTCGCTACGCGAAAGACGATCCTAAAGTATCTGGATTAGTGCTAGCACTGCGAGACATGCCAGAAACAAATCTCACGAAACTACGTTACATCGCGAAAGCGTTGAACGAATTTAAAGCGTCAGGCAAACCCGTTTACGCCGTAGGTGATTTCTACAACCAAAGCCAATATTACTTGGCAAGTTACGCTGACAAAGTTTATCTGGCACCTGATGGTGGTGTATTGATTAAAGGTTACAGCGCTTACTCAATGTACTACAAAACGTTACTTGAAAAGCTTGACGTTTCTACTCATGTTTTTCGCGTAGGTACTTATAAATCCGCTATCGAACCGTTTATTCGTGATGACATGTCCGATGCGGCGAAAGAGTCAGCAACACGTTGGGTTACTCAATTATGGAGTGCTTTTGTTGATGACGTAACAACAAACCGAAACATTGATGCGAAAGTGCTTAATCCAACCATGGATGAGCTGATTAACGAGATGAAGTCTGTAAATGGCGATATTGCTCAGCTCGCAGTCAAATTGGGGCTAGTGGATGAACTCGCGACACGCCAAGACATTCGCACTCTATTTGCAAAACAGTTTGGTAGCGACGGCAAAGACAGCTACAACGCGATTGGTTACTACGACTACCTTGCAACGATTCGTCCTGATTACACACTACCTCAACACGACATCGCCGTTGTTCTAGCCAGTGGCGCGATTATGGACGGTCAACAACCTCGCGGAACTGTTGGTGGTGACACGGTCGCAAGCTTGCTGCGTCAAGCACGCAATGATGAAAAAGTGAAAGCGGTCGTGTTACGAGTAGATAGTCCAGGAGGCAGTGCCTTTGCTTCTGAAGTGATTCGTAACGAAGTAGAAGCTCTGAAGCAAGCAGGTAAGCCGGTTGTTGTATCCATGTCGAGTTTGGCCGCTTCTGGTGGTTATTGGATTTCAATGAGCGCAGACAAAATCGTTGCTCAGCCAACAACCCTGACGGGCTCCATTGGTATATTTAGTGTCATCACCACGTTTGAAAAAGGCTTTAGCAAGTTAGGTATTAATACTGATGGCGTTGGCACATCGCCGTTCTCAGGTGACGGTATTACCACTGGCCTTTCTGAGGGCGCGTCTCAAGTGTTCCAATTAGGTATCGAACACGGTTACAAGCGCTTTATTTCTCTAGTTGGCGAGAATCGCGATATGTCTCTAGAGGAAGTTGACAAAGTTGCTCAAGGTCGAGTTTGGACTGGCCAAGATGCACTATCCTTTGGTCTTGTCGATCAAATGGGTGACTTTGATGATGCTGTAGAGCTAGCGGCGAAACTAGCGAACGTGACCGATTACGGCATTTACTGGGTAGAAGAGCCTCTTTCACCTACTGAACTATTTCTGCAAGAGTTTATGAAACAGGTGAAAGTCTCTCTAGGTATTGATGCAACAAGCTTGCTACCAAAAGGTCTTCAACCCGTAGCTCAACAATTCGAACAAGACGCAAGCTTGCTCCAAAGCTTCAACGATCCTAAAGGTCAATACGCATTTTGTTTGAACTGCCAAGTGCAGTAGTTTTTCCATCAATATTACAAAGGGCACTTCTACTTGAAGTGCCCTTTTTATTAGGCTTTGCATCTCCTCAGATGACTTTCTGATGCTGTGCGTATAGCCTCGCATCTCAAGGTTATTTAGGTATATAATCCCCACCTCTGTTCCCCTACACGAAAGAAAAAACGATGACTAGAAAACACATCTACATCGCTTACACCGGTGGTACCATCGGAATGCAAAAATCCGACCACGGCTATGTGCCTGTTGCTGGCTTTATGGAAAAGCAATTAGCAAGCATGCCCGAATTCCATCGTCCTGAAATGCCGGATTACACCATCCACGAATACGACCCTCTGATTGACTCATCAGATATGACACCTGCTGACTGGCAGCAGATTGCGAATGATATTCGTGACAACTATGACAAATACGATGGTTTCGTTATCCTACATGGTACTGACACCATGGCGTACACAGCGTCCGCATTGTCTTTCATGCTTGAAAACCTTGGTAAGCCAGTGATTGTAACGGGTTCACAAATCCCTCTCGCAGAGCTGCGTTCTGACGGCCAAGCAAACCTATTAAACGCGCTACATATTGCAGCAAACTACCCGATCAACGAAGTAACTTTGTTCTTCAATAATCAATTGATGCGTGGTAACCGCAGCACAAAATCTCATGCAGACGGTTTTAATGCCTTTACTTCACCAAACCTTCCTCCACTATTGGAAGCTGGGATCAATATTCAAGTTAGCAACAGCGTAACCGTTGGTGCACAACCAGAAGGTGAGTTTAAGGTTCACAACATCACGCCACAACCAATCGGTGTGATCACCATGTACCCTGGTATTTCACACGAAGTTATCCGCAACACGCTTCGTCAGCCCGTGAATGCGATGATTCTTCTGACTTTTGGTGTCGGTAATGCTCCTCAGAACCCTGAGCTGCTTGGTCACCTGAAAGAAGCCTCTGAGCGCGGCGTTATTGTCGTAAACCTAACTCAGTGTTTGGCAGGTAAAGTGAATATGGGCGGATATGCCACAGGTTGTGCTCTCGCAGACTCTGGTGTTATCAGTGGCTTTGACATGACGCCCGAAGCGGCGCTGGCAAAACTACACTACCTTCTAAGCCAAAACCTTTCTTACGAAGAAGTAAAAGAGAGAATGCAACAAGTACTGCGTGGTGAAATGAGCCTGTAAGTTCAAGCTTTCTACGATCTAAAAAGCCCAATACAATTTGGGCTTTTTTCTTTCAAAATCAAAATAATAAAATTTTGAGAAATAAGGCGAAAGGATTAATCAATGTTCGGATTGACACGAACAATATCGCTCTCTTCTCCGCTGAATTGTTTTTTAAGCTCTTGTTTTGATTTAAAACTGATTTCACCACCGGCTGCAACCGTCATATGCTGCGCATCAGTATTATGTTTTGATTGATACAACATCACAGCTTGCATACACGAATCTCGCTGCTCTTTAGAAAGTGTTGTACCCTCAGGCCATCTTCCCGTTTCTACTGCATACACTAAGCGATCATAAACTTCTGGAGTCATCGCTTGTAATAGTTGTTCTGCGTCCATAGTGTACCTTCTTATTACATTCTATTTACAGAACATAACGGGTTAAGAAATTGAGTCAAGAATACGAAAATGAATTGGTGTAACGGATCACAAGCAAAACCATGAAAAAAACAAACTGGTTACTTCTCAGCCTCGCATGTTTTGTGCTATCGGGCTGTTTTGAAGGTAACGTGACAACCGAAGAGTTGTGCCAAAAAACACCAGAACTGCGTTGCGAGCAGCTCAATATGGATGACGGCCAATGTCGAATTCCAAGAACAAATTTGGTTTGGCATCGGTTTGAGCAATTGAAAAACCCATCGGAAGCAAACCAAATCATCGAATACGGTCTGGTCGCTGAATATAGGAAATGCTTAGAACTCGCCTCCCAGATCACCCCTATTGATCAAAGTGCTCTCAAAAGACAACGCTTTAATGCATTGGTACACAGTATTGATGAGCTAGAGCGCATTGTAAACGAGTTAAAAGGCTCAGAAGACCCGGCTACTTTGTATTTTTTATGGTCTCAAACGGGAGATACTCAAGCTCGGCGCGCATTTTTACAAATGGAAGGGTCTCCCCAATTAAATAATGCTGAGATGCAATATGCATTAGCCACTTTTTATACCAACCGAGATACCAAGAAAACCCTGGAGCTTCTTAATAACGCGTTGTCTTTATCTGATGAAGACAACATCAATCCGGTCATTCTCAAGTCAATGGCAAGTATTCATCAGGGGCTTGGAGACAAAGAGCAAGCGTATCTATGGGCAATGGTCGCGAAGAGATTCGACGTACCGCTTGCTGATGAAAAGCAGCTCCAACGTATGTTCAATTTCAGTCATCCAGAGCGATATAAGCAGTTGGATGAATTAGCCGAATCGGTGGCGAAAGCCATAGAGAAAGGTATCTATTCCCCAGCAATGATACCCACTGAGATATAAACGAAAAACTCCCGCAATGAGCGGGAGTTTTTCGTTTAAGTCGAGCGACACTCAGATCACCGTTGAGCATGAATCATCCTGAAAGGATAAAACAATCTCGAGCACAATTTTGTCGTTATTATTCTGATTTGTTGAAAATTAACGACACAGAATTAACACAAAAACGCTCTCCTGTGGTCTGTGGGCCATCTTCAAAAACGTGCCCTAGATGGCTATCACACGTTGCACAACGAATCTCTGTACGTACCATTCCGTGACTTAGATCTTCTAAATAGCGCACCGCTTGATCGTTGATAGGCGCATCAAAACTTGGCCATCCGCAGCCAGAGTCATACTTGTTATCAGAGACAAAGAGAGGGGCATTACAACAAGTACAAGCATAAACACCAGTTTCCTTATTATGCAGTAGCTTACCGCTGAAAGGAGGCTCTGTACCTTGCTCTCGGCAAACACGGAACTCTTCATCAGACAGTTGCTCACGCCACTGTTCATCTGACTTCGTCACTTTTTTCCCGCTTTGTTCCACGACTTTCGGCTCCTTATTTACTGTTCTTGGTATTGACTTTTTTAGCAAAAAACTTGCTTCTCTTAACAGTTGTAGCACATACTTTCTCACCAGGACACCATGCGTAATTAATTTGATAAGAACACTTATCTCACCAGTTATATTACGCCAACTGGGCTACAGAAGAATCAGTTAAAAGTTTAAAAAACGTACATTTGCAAAGAATTGTTAAAAAAAGCGTCGCTTTTTTTTGACTTTAAACAAGTTAAGTCCGATTATCACTTGCAGATGTTTACTGGATTCTGTAATTTTACTACCAGTTATCTTTAATCAGAAATTAAGTTGTGGAGCAACTATAATGACTATCAAAGTAGGTATTAACGGTTTTGGCCGTATCGGTCGTTTCGTATTCCGTGCAGCGCAAGAGCGCAACGACATCGAAGTAGTAGGTATTAACGACCTTATCGATGTAGATTACATGGCATACATGCTTAAGTATGACTCAACTCACGGCCGTTTCAACGGTACTGTTGAAGTTGAAGGCGGTAACCTAATCGTTAACGGTAAAACTGTACGTGTTACTGCAGAGCGCAACCCTGAAGACCTAAAATGGGACGAAATCGGTGTTGACGTTGTAGCTGAAGCAACTGGTCTTTTCCTAACTGACGAGACTGCACGTAAGCACATCACTGCTGGCGCGAAAAAAGTTGTACTAACTGGTCCTTCTAAAGACGCTACTCCAATGTTCGTTAACGGCGTAAACTTCGACACTTACGCTGGTCAAGACATCGTTTCTAACGCTTCTTGTACTACTAACTGTCTAGCGCCTATCGCTAAAGTTCTTAACGACAAGTTCGGTATCGAATCTGGTCTTATGACTACAGTTCACGCAACTACAGCAACTCAAAAAACTGTAGATGGTCCTTCTGCTAAAGACTGGCGCGGTGGTCGTGGTGCTTCTCAAAACATCATCCCATCTTCAACTGGTGCTGCTAAAGCTGTAGGCGTTGTACTTCCAGAAGTAAACGGCAAACTAACTGGTATGGCTTTCCGCGTACCAACTGCTAACGTTTCTGTAGTTGACCTAACTGTTAACCTAGTTAACGGTGCTTCTTACGAAGACATCTGTAAAGCGATGAAAGAAGCTTCTGAAGGCGAACTAAAAGGCGTTCTAGGCTACACTGAAGATGCAGTTGTATCTCAAGACTTCATCGGCGAAGTTTGCACTTCAGTATTCGATGCTAAAGCTGGTATCGCGCTAACTGACAAATTCGTTAAAGTTGTATCTTGGTACGACAACGAAATCGGTTACTCAAACAAAGTTCTAGACCTAATCGCTCACATCTCTAAGTAATTAGAAAGTTAGCAATTAGCGAATAACTTCGTTAAAGAAAAGGCGGCTCTAGAGTCGCCTTTTTTGTATCTGGAATTTGAGAGAATGCAGGCTCGATGTTGCATTTAATGTGCGAAGCGCGTCTAAAAGCTCTCCCCCAGCGATAGGAAACTACACATGGATTTAAAAACTCTCCCAGCCCTAACGGTGCTATCTGATAACGTCACTATCGTTGAAGTTGATCAGATAAAAATCGTCCGCGTGATTCATGACAAAGCAACGGCAGGCATCTCGCTACACGGTGGTCATGTCGTGTCGTTCACGCCTAAAGGTCAAGAAGATCTGATCTGGATGAGCGAAAAAGCTGTCTTCGATGGTAAAGCTGCTCTTCGCGGTGGCATTCCGGTTTGTTGGCCTTGGTTTGGGCGTATTGCTGCTCCAGCTCACGGCTTTGCCCGCACCGCAGAATGGGAGTTGGTTGAACATCGTGAGAACCATAACGGTGTGATTGTTGAACTTGCTCTGTTCCCGACAGAAGAAATCCACGATATTTGGCCCCATATGTTTGACGCTCGTTTGGTGATTGAAGTGGGCGATGAGCTAAAAGTGACGCTCAAAGTCATGAACATTGATGACGAGGCTTGGACCTTCTCTGGCGCATTACATACTTACCTAAACGTTGGAGACATTAAGCAAGCACAAACGACAGGCATGGGTGCCGAGTACATTGATAGCTTGAAAGCTGATGCGGTATGCCAAGGTGGTAATGTTCTACAACTAACTGACACCATTGATCGCGTTTACACGCAACCAGAAGCGAAAATTTTGGTAAAAGACCCGGTATTGGATCGTACGCTAAGCGTACACAACCAAGGCCACAACTCAGCAGTATTATGGAACCCTTGGGCAGAAGGTGCGCAAAGCATGGGTGACATGGCTGACGATGGTTATCAAACCATGTTGTGTGTGGAGTCTGCTGTTCATGCACCAAGTATTGAGCAAGGTCAAACCCTCCAACCAGGTGAGACACATGAACTTGTCACTGTCATTTCAGCGCAGTAAGAATCACCATATAAAGGCCGGGGATACCCGGCTTTTTTTGTAATAAAAACTCTGCTTAGATGGTCCTATCTTTACTAACTTATTGGTTACTGGTCACTTTTGACGGTTTCATTAATAAATATCAAAAAAATTGATCATATAAACCGATAGCATACCGATACAAAACTCATAAATAATAAAAATATCAGGAATTAGTCTATGTTAGAGAGATACCGAAATCAAAGTGTCGGATTCCAGTTGAAACTGGTGATCACTTTGTGTCTATTCATTGCTTTCAGCAGTATTGCAGCGCTTGTTTACCGCAACGCTTCCGATGTTCTATTGGAAAGCACACTGAAAGAACACCAATCTAAAGTAGAATCAATGGCAAAAACCATTGCTGGCCAATTCGATGCTTACCTGCACACCGCTAAAGTCCTCGAATCTACTTTTCGCAATGGCTACCTTGCCGGTGTCTATGTCGAAAATTACACGGTTGACTTCATGGGACATGAAGTACCAAACATCACTCAATACAGTGAAAGCTTAATTAATGACACCAAGTTGGTCGACAGTTTCACACGTGATACCGGCGCTATAGCAACGCTATTCGCACCATTGGGTGACGACTTTATTCGGGTGTCCACCTCCCTAAAAGATCCACAAGGTCAGCGAGCGGTCGGAACCACGCTAGGCATCAACCATCCTGGTTATCAGCAACTTAAAGCAGGACAACCGTATTACGCTCAAATTAAATTGTATGGCGAGCGCTACATTACCTACTATGCCCCAATCAAAGATGCGACAGGAAAGGTAGCAGGCCTATCGTTTATTGGCTTACCAGTAGACCAAGCGACACAAACCTTATTCGATGCACTCGAAGAGATAAAATGGGGCGACACTGGTTACACCATTATCGTTGATAACGACGAAAACAATCTTGGTAAATACCTACTTCATCCAGCAAAAAGCGGCTCAGATTCGTCAATACTAGAAGTCGCCGACTACAATGGTCACAAGCCTTTTGGCCAGATTTTCGAACAATCTAGTGGATTAATTCGCTACCCTTTCGAGTACCAAGGTAACGTAGGCGAAAAGTATCTTGTCTACACAGAGGTTCCAGGTTGGAACTGGAAACTGCTAGGCGGTACGTTTATCAAAGAAGTTACAAAAGGTAGCGACACGCTTCTCACACTCATTGCCATCATTTCTTCGGTAGCGGCAATCATTACTTTTGTTGTACTGACACTTTTCTTGAATCACAGCTTACAACCTCTCACGACTCTAAACTCATACATGACTCGCTTAGCCGGCGGCGAAGTCAGCTTGAGCATCCCAGCGTCTCGTAAAGCATCAAAGAATGAAATTACGAACCTGAGCTCGGGTGTCGCCAGTATGGCAAGTCAGCTCAATGAACTTGTCGGTAAGATCCGTTCAACAAGCGACTTAGTGGAGAGCAACTCCACCAGCGTTGCCAACGATGCACATAGCAATTTGACCCAAGCCGACCGACAACAACAAGAAGTCGAGCAAGTTGTGACAGCGATTGAAGAAATGGCCTCTTCCGCTCAATCTGTCGCACAACAAGTCGAAAGCATTGCGGAAAACGTACGCTCAGCAAATACCGATAGCCAGTCTGGTCTCGCGATTGTTGAAGGCGTATGTATCGACGTTGCTCAACTTAACGATCAATTGGATCAATCAGCAACGGCTATCGAGCAAGTAAATCGCGATAGCGAGAGTATTCAAACCGTCACTAAAATGATTGATGAAATTGCTGAGCAAACCAATTTACTTGCCTTGAATGCCGCCATTGAAGCAGCACGAGCAGGTGAACAAGGCCGTGGCTTCGCAGTTGTAGCAGATGAAGTGCGCACACTTGCGCACCGAACCCAAAGCTCAGTTCAGGATGTCGTGGAAATTATCGAGAAACTAAAAGGGTCGACTCATAATGCAGTTAATATGATGACAGACAGCCAACGCAGTGCAAACCAGGTCTTGGACAAAGCACAAGACGCGGGCACAGCATTAGAAGCCATCGCAGTACAAGTGCAGTCGATAGCCTCTCAAGCCGACGCCATTGCAGCGACTTCAGAAGAACAAGCTCAAGTTTCACAAGAAATTGCAGCAAATGCCCATTCTATCAGTGAACTTAACCGAGAAAGCCGCAACACGAGCGCAAAAACCTCGCAAAGTGCCATTGAACTTCAACAACAAGCACGAAACTTGAAAGAGCAAGTCGACTTCTTCCACTAATACTTAATAAGAGCCGACCCAGTCGGCTCTTTTTGTTTCACTTGATACCACGCTTTTTGATAGAATTTGCCGCCCTACTTTCTGTTCGAGATCGTCATGAACTATCAATGCCCTCTATGCCACCAAGCTCTAGCGTTAAATGAAAAAACGTTTAAGTGCGAAAACAATCATCAGTTTGACTTAGCAAAAGAAGGCTACGTTAACTTGATGCCAGCGCACCACAAACGTTCTAAAGATCCTGGTGACAACAAAGAGATGATGCAAGCTCGTCGTCGATTCCTCGAAGGAGATTACTACAACCCAATGCGCCAAGAAGTGGCGCAGCTGTGTGCAACATACACTGAGGGGAGCACCCATCAATTATTAGATATTGGTTGTGGTGAAGGTTACTACACAGATCAAGTACAAAAGACGATAGAAACACAAGCGAACCATGCCACGATTTATGGCTTAGACATTTCCAAAGTTGCCATTCGTTACGCGGCGAAGCGTTACACGCACTGCAACTTTAGTGTGGCTTCTAGTCACCGACTTCCCTTCGCAAATGAATCCTTAGATGCCATTTTGCGCATTTATGCCCCGTGTAAAGCTGAGGAGCTGCAGCGCGTTGTAAAAAACGACGGCGTTGTTGTCACGGTTACTCCTGCTAGCCGCCACTTATACCAACTGCGTGAGCGCATTTATCAAGAAGTTCGTCTTCACAATGAAGAACCAGAACATATTGAAGGGTTTGAATTAGAGCACCAGCAGCATCTTAACTATGTTATGGACTTGAAAAACGGAGCCGCAATCGATTTATTGCAAATGACGCCATTCGCATGGAAAGCAACCGATGCTCTTCGTGAAGAGTTGAAATCCGCTACACTTTTCCAATGTGAGGCTGATTTTATGTTGCGTGTATATCGCAAAAAAACACTCAATTAATACGTCAAAAAAACAACAAACGCAAATAGTTATCATTTATATTGATTCATTGCTCAGCCTCCATTAATATCATCCGGACATTTTTGGAGGCTTTTCAATGCGCTTTTCTACTTTGAGCTTGCTCTTTGCAGGCTTACTTACTGGTTGCTCTTCATATACGCACACCAACTCTCACGCAACCTCAGCGGAAGTCACTAGTTTTTACGACTACCAACTATACACCCCTTCTGGCGAGCACATCGCTCTAAGCAAACTGCCAATTGAGCTGCAACAAGCAGATGTCATTCTTATTGGTGAATGGCACACACACGCCGGCATTCATCGCTTTCAAACCGATATGCTCAAACAACTTACGTCCTACGACCGCTCACTCGCGTTATCTATGGAACAATTTACCCGTGACAAACAACCTGTTGTTGACGCTTACCTACGTGGGGAGATCGGCGAACAGTACTTAATGAAACAAGCCAACGCTTGGCCCAATTATGAAAGCGACTATCGCCCTCTCGTGGAGTTTGCTAAGCAGAAAAATCTCCCGGTCATTGCAGCAAATGCACCAAAGAGCATTGTTCGATGCATTGGTCGACAAGGGCTAGATTACATTAACAAGCTCGATGATGATCAGCGGATGTTCATTGCACAAGCCATCAACACTGGTAGTAGTCCGTACAAAGAAAAGTTCATGGCATCCATGCATCACGGTAAGCCAGAGCAGACGGAAAAACAGTTTGCAGCTCAAGTTACTTGGGATGAAACTATGGCGGAATCTATCGTTGGCTACCTAGACGACAACCCAGGCGCTCAGGTTGTCCATGTTGCAGGCAAGTTTCACACCGAGCAAGGGTTGGGTACGGCAGCATCAATCTTAAGCCGCAACCCGAGCTTAAAAGTGGTTGTAATTAGCCCAACAGATAACGTGCTTTCCGATAATACTGACTATCAGTTAGAGGTTCTCGCACCACCAGTACGGTATGTACAAGATGCTCACCGCATGGCGGCATATCAACATCTAACTAAACGCAATAACGATCTTCAATGTAAGTAGCTGGTCTTCAATTTAAGTTACTACCTTGTCGTTGCGTTGCATCATCAAACCGCTCCGAGTTCATCGAGTGACAAGGATCTGCTTCCTGCTGGTCTATTTTTTGCTAATGATCACCAATAGAAACTAGAAGCGGCAAAAGCAGACCTGTTTTTATCCAAATAGCTTCAGAAATAAACTTTGCCGCCGATAAAAATATAACTGCTTTTTACCCGCACTCAGTGACCGAGTGTCGATGTTCCAAGGAGTATTCGATGAATCCAGTAGGAAGCACTTCTGTTAATAGCTATGCCAAACAATCTGTCGCCTCTAAACAAGCAAGTATTGCACAAGAAGAAACTAGTGCTTCGCCGCTGAAAGTCGAACACAATAAAGTGACGCTTTCGACCGAAGGCAAAGCGCTACTTGCCGCTCTGCAACAAATCGAGCACGACAGCAAGAAAATAGAAGCAGAAGATAAATCTGTTGGTGAAAAGGTCGAATCTTTCACGCATGGTGCGCTTGGCATGGATCACCCCGATAAAATCGAGAAAGAAGAGGATGGCTCATATTCTGCGGGTCAATACCTTTCTGCGGCACTTACCGTTGGTGGCATCATACTGGCATTAGTCTGATAACCAGTCTGATAATCGTCACGACAACAAATCCTATTTGAACCAAACACTTACTGCAGCCCATAATTTAATAAGCCAAAGAACGATATGATGCAAACGTAAGTGAATTCGACCGCTCTTGTGGCCCGATAATACATGCTCGTTTATTGCTCCCTAAACTAGGTTTCTTGTGAAGGCACTGAATGGATAACTTTAGTCCATGCTTTCAACTCCTAAGCGTAATCCAAGCCCACGTTTGTGGGCTTTCTTCTTTCCAAACTAACGAACGTTAGAGAGCGACTCATTTTTTCTGCAAAACCAAACAAAAACGACAATTTGGTTAAACTTTTATTACCGACACAAAACCTTCATAAATCATTGCTTTAATGCCTGCGCTTTCAATAAACAAGGAAAATATAATGAAGCGCTTAGTATCTCCAATCGTTACGGCAGTGGCTGCATCTACCCTCTCTTTCAATGCACTCTCAGCTGAAATCAAAAACGTCATTTTGATGATCGGCGACGGCATGGGTCCTCAACAAGTTGGTTTACTCGAGACCTACGCAAAACACGCACCTAACTCGGTTTACAAAGGCGAAAGCACAGCGTTATACAAACTCGCTCAAGAAGGTGTGATTGGATCATCACTGACCAATCCAGAAGACGCAATTGTCGTCGACTCTGCGTGCTCAGCTACGATGCTAGCGACAGGAATCCCTACCGCTTCTGAAGTCATTGGCATTGATAGCCAAGGCAACCATGTCGAAACTATTTTAGAAAAAGCCAAAAGTAAAGGTAAAGCAACTGGGCTCGTCTCTGATACGCGTATGACCCACGCAACGCCAGCAGCATTTGCCGCTCATCAACCACATCGCTCCCTAGAAAACAGTATTGCGGCGGATATGCTCGAAACAGGCGTAGACGTGATGATGTCTGGTGGACTTCGTCATTGGATTCCAAAGTCGACAAACGACAAGGGAGAGACATACGAGCAGCTTGAAAAGCTCACTGAAGGAAATGTCTACCTAAAATCGAAACGCAAAGACGAACGCAACTTGCTTACTGAGGCGCAAGACCAAGGTTACAACCTGGCTTTCAGCCGCGATATGCTCACACAAGCTAAAGGTGACAAATTACTTGGACTTTTTGCTTACTCGGGCATGAACGATGGTATTGCCTACAGTCAAAGCAAAAACGATCCAAAACGCACGCAGCCATCGCTGAAAGAAATGACCACCAAAGCAATCGACATTCTTTCAAAAGACAAAGACGGTTTTTTCTTGATGGTTGAAGGCGGCCAAATTGACTGGGCTGGCCACAGTAACGATGCAGGTACGATGCTGCATGAAATGCTTAAATTCGATGAAGCGGTAAACTCAGTTTATGAGTGGGCAAAAGGCCGTGATGACACCCTGATCATTGTTACTGCTGACCACGAAACCGGCTCTTTTGGCTTTAGCTACTCATCAGCAAACTTGCCTAAACCACAAAAACGCGACGGCGAAGCATTCAAAAATCAGGATTACGCGCCAAACTTCAACTTTGGTCAGTTCGAGATCCTCGATGGTTTATACAACCAAAAGAAAAGTTACTACGGCATGATCAGTGAATTCCAAGCGCTTGATAAGAAAGAGCAAACTCCAGAGAAGTTTGCGGAAGTCGTGAACGCAAATAGCGATTTTTCGATTACGCCTGAGCAAGCAGAACGCGTATTAGCAAGTAAACCAAATCCATACCGACTCGCTGGACACAAATACTTAAGCGAAGAGAACGTACCGACAATCAATGACTTTGATGCTTTCTTTCCTTACAACGACCGTGGCAACTTGCTAGCGCGTGAGCATGCAACAAAGCAAAACACAGTATGGGGGACGGGTACTCATACGCATACTCCTGTCAACGTATTTGCTTGGGGACCTGCAGAAACTATCCTTCCAGTATCAAAAATCATGCACCACTCGCAACTAGGCGAGTACTTGAAACAACAAATTAAATAATCAACTTGCACTTACTTCACAACTCGTGATGTTTCAACGCTCTCGCAAGGGAGCGTTTTTTTATGCATGAAAACAGTTGACGTTTTAAATCGTACACCACAATAATTATGGGTCTTTAATTATATGAATAAAGAAAATGTGCGAAATCTTTGCTAAGCAACCCCAAGACAACTATCAGTTCATCACCCGCTCTATCCGTATTGATGGTCACGCGACCAGTGTAAAACTTGAAGCGAGCTTTTAGACAATTCTTGAGGAAATCGCTAGTGCTCAAAACATGACGGTTCCTAAATTCATAAGCACTGTTTATCAAGAAGCACTCGAATACAATGGTGAAGTGAACAACTTTGCCTCCTTACTTCGATGCGCTTGCCTCACTTACGCCCGCCAACCTCAAGAGACCACTCGTCAAGCACTTGCGCAACTTAACAGTTAATAGCAACCAACCGACCAATAACCATCCTAGGCTATGCATCCGTATTATAAACCCTTGAGCATCTTCTAATTTGTCGTACTAGAGTACTACCCAGACTCCTTTTGAAATCGCTAACCTGTGCGGACTATCAAGGAGTACCTATGACAAAAATGATTCACACCATGATCCGAGTAAGTGATCTGGACCGCTCTCTACAATTTTACTGTGACGTACTTGAACTAGAAGTCGCTGATCAATACATCTTTGATGGCTTTTCTCTAACCTATCTAGCCAACCAAGAAACTGGCTTTGAATTGGAACTGACGCACAATCACGACCAAAGTGAGCCCTACACTCACGGCTCAGGTTACGGCCACCTTGCCGTCAGCGTGGAGGACATTGAACAAGCCCACAAACGCATTAAATCTCTCGGCATTGAAACTGGTGACATCAAAGCCTTTGACCATCAACAAAAGCATTTAGCAACGTTCTTTTTTGTAACCGACCCTGATGGTTACAAAATTGAGTTCCTGCAACGCCAAGGGCGTTACCTATAACAAAAAGAGTAAACATTATGATTCACTTGACGGCTACCTTTCATGCACAACCGGGAAAAGAACAAGAGTTGAAAGAGGTACTTACCCGAGCGCTTGAACCTACTCGCAATGAAGAAGGTTGCGTTCGTTATCAATTGTTCCAAGATAAAGACAATACATGCCACTTCGTTTTTCAGGAGCAATTTAAAAACCAACAAGCATTTGAGCTTCATGGTAAAACAGAACACTTTGCTCTTTTGATTAGCCAGATCGACAACTTGTTAGAATGCGAGCCGAAACTGGTGTTCTTTAACGAACTGTAACTATGGCGCTAACTGAAGATCAAAAAGGGCACTCTACCTAGAGTGCCTTTCACTTGTTGGGACCTGTGATTAGGCGTCTTGCTTCTCCACCATATGCAAATGCACATCTTGTTGTGGGAAAGGAATCGAAATACCTTCTCGGTCGAAGCGTAGTTTCACCTCTTTTGTCACATCCCAGTATACATCCCAGTAATCATCCGTTTTTACCCAAGGACGCACAATAAAATCTACAGAAGACGTATTTAATGTATGAACTTTGATCATTGGCTCTGGAGTGCGAAGTACCGAAGGGTGAGAGGTAATGATATCAGACAATACTGACTCCGCTTTTAAGAGGTCATCCGCATAGCCAATACCAAACACCATATCCACGCGGCGAATGCGTTCATGCGTGACGTTCTTAATAACATCTCCCCAGATTTTGCTGTTAGGCACAATAATAATTTGGTTATCAAACGTACGGATTGTGGTGTTCACCAAACTCATATGGCTTACCTTGCCATCCACACCGCCAGCATACACAAAATCACCAACATCAAATGGACGATAAATAAGCAGCATCATACCCGCCGCGAAGTTGGATAACGTGTCTTGCAACGCGAAACCAATAATCACACCAGCAATACCGAAACCGGTTAGGATTGGCGCTAGGTTCAAGCCAAGCTGAGATAAGCCTACCATGATACCGATCACCCACACGAATTTGCCGGACATCGAGATAAAGAAGTCCTGCATCAAGTGGGAAAGTTTTAAGTTTTTCGATGCAACTGCCTTACGGACCACTTTGCGCGTTAACTTAGCCAGTCCGCGAGCGATCAATAAAATCAGCGCAAAAACAAACAACTGGAAGATATGCTGCGGTGCATTCTCGGCAAACCAATCCAGTGCCGAGTTGGACCAGTGGCTCAGTATTGACCACACAACTTTGGTATTCAGTAAATCATGGGTGATATTACCCGTCACTTCAAAAATTTGGCGTTTGTATTCAGACGTTTCTAAACCGACTTTATCACCAATTGAAATCAGGTTGCGTAAGCTTTCTGTCGCAATATTTAGCCTTTGTTTAGTAATGAGCTGACTAAGTTGCAACGACGCTTTTTCCGATTCTGGGCTAGACGAAAGTTGGGAGCCAATGATCTCACTTTGCTGACTCAAGTACTCAATAGAAGCAGACAGTAAGCGCATACGTTTATCAATTTTATCTTTTAGTTCCGCTTCTGCGCGCTCGTTTTGGGCCCCTAGCTCCTTCAACCAAGCGAGATTTTGCCAGCTCGAATCGAAGCTAACATCAAGATAACGCTGTAGCTCTCGATAATCATTAACAAGAGCAAGCTTCTCTTCATCCTTAGCCTTATTTAAATCCTCGACGACTTTCTTTATTTTTTCCGATAGATAGTTCGTCGCATCCTCAGAGTATTGTTCTTGTTTTTTAACTAGCAAGATCAGCTTGTCGCGAGAGATAGTTTCACGTTCAATCGCTGACGCTAACTGGCTTCTTAATTCTTCATTCTTTTGGAATAGTTGCAGTTGAAGGGCATCACGCTCGTCGCCACTCGCTTGCGAGAGGCTTTGGGATAAATCCACAATCTCTCGGTTCAAGTTGTCAATCGAGATTTCGGCAGCAGAAGGCTCTTGGATATCGTCAGTAGCAGTCGCATGAACAGCCATTGGGGAGAACATAATGACGGCAAGTGCGAATAATGTCACCCAAGATGTCAGGCGCAGTTTCTGGGGGAAATGAAACGTCATGTTTACCTCATAGGGAACAATCCTGATCAAAACAATCAGGAATAGAAGTGTAAAGCGTTGAAATCATACTCCTAAGTTTACAACACTAAATAATAAACTGAGCAGCATTTCGTTAGCGAGACGTCAAAGTTGGGAGCCCCAATAGCAAACAAGCCTTTCATTTAATCAATGAAAGGCTTGTTTTTATTCGACTAAGGACGGTTGGGATGATTTAAGTTATGCAAGAATTATTTTTTGTTTTTATGAATCATGAGAGAAGCCAGTAGTACCAATGGAATCACAACTTTCTCAACAAAAAGCACTTTCTCTAACCAAAACCTGAGAAAATCACCCTAAAATTCTCAACTATCCCATCAAGTCGATCAAAGCAATTCTCGACATTTCGTTGCTAACCAGCGCTCTGCGATACAAGCAATCCTCCTTTGCATCATACAACCACATACAACCACAACTCCGCGTAAGAAACTTTTGGACAAAATGAGTCAGTGAGTTTACTAAATTAGCATTTAACGGATTAAATAGGATATTGCAAAACATCTAACTCAGAGAGCAAATTCAACCACCTAATAAACCCATATCAACTACCTACTACTTAATGTGAATATTTCGAAACATTTTCCCTCTGGGTAGCCGATTGCCTGCAATGTAAGTTTTCATATACTCAGATACTACTGGTGAAACATAACTGGTATCCAATGCTTCTAATTGACCAGGTTTCAGCTTAGACTCAAAGTAGAAATGCTCTGTATTCGCATTATCCGTAGAAAATCCACTTTTATTAACCACACTAAATCGCCCAATTAAATAGAATTGCTCATCCGAAGACTTAAGAATAAACCTTAGATTAGGACTTGCTATAGTCGCTACCCCCAAAGAAGGACCTAAGCCATAATAACGAGCCGGGTACCAGTCTTGATACCAGAATTCCCACTTAGCTATATTTATATCACCTTCCTTAAAACTGATTCCATCAGTATTGCTTTCAATATATGGAGTACCCGTTCCCAGAGATAAATGCGGCGCATATAATCCTCTTACAGCTTTATCAACTTCAAATCTACTAGCGATTTTTTCATGCAAACATATTGATAAAGGGTAAACACCTGTAAAAATTGGGTTTTGATTATTTTCAATTGCGCTAAATTTTTCTGAAGCATTTAGTTCGCAGCCTTCAGCAATGCTCACGGCGAATACCTCTAGATCAACATTGATACCATTAACTTGATGCACAACAGGCCCCGAACCACCCAGCACCACATCATCATTACATGCAAGCTTGTCCAAAATCCTTTTCAGTTTCCTCTCAGCGGGTAACTGTTCATTCTGTATGATTTCTGACGTATCTGGCCAAAAAGCAGGTCTAGATATTGGACCAACAGAATGAAGCAACTCAGAGAAAGGATTGGCCTGTTGCACCAAGTGAAATACTTCAGATTGATCAATAGAGTAATTATTAGCCGCATATAAAATAGTTCGTACATAAGCCGACATCACCGCCGACTCTGTAGCTGAAGATAAACTACACATCAGATGATCCCGCAACCAAAACATGCCGCCGGTGAAGCTGTATGGATCAAAGTAAGAATAATTCTCCCTACTATTAATGTATTCCAGCTCTGAGGACATATGGCCAAGAAGGTCAGCACCAACATTGTTGCCCAAAGTACTTATAGATGTTGAGATATAGCCAGGCACTCCGTTTAAAGATTTTTTCAACCTTTCACTAATTCCAATATATATAGATTTATCCAAATATGAATTAGCTAGATTTTTCTCGTCGTAGTAAAACCCCAAATCTTCAAATAGATATTTCAAAGACAAGGAGTGAAATGGGACCGCCTCTATAAGTTCGTCTGCATCAAAATGTTTTTTTTCAACAAGCTGAAGTATTGATAAATATTCAACGACAGACATTTCATTAGGGAGTGATTTAATACATTCTATAAACTCTTTTCTGCACAAGCCACTATCGTCATTATCAATAATATGGGCTATCTTCATAGCTGTTTTTTTCTTTACAGCTTTATCTGGCCATTGATAAAATTTTAAGAGAAAACTAAAGGCCCATACCTCTTTAGATTTTGTATCGTGCAACCAATAGGACTCTCGAATTGGCAAGTGCTCTATATCCCTTTCCAAACCACGGACGATTACGTCAGTGACATCCGTCGCTAAATCATTCTGACCAACAGCTATTAAAAACATTACTAGCTTACTGGTTGGTACAATTGACCACTCATCGCCACGCAATTGAAGGTGCTCACCATGAGTTGAATCAGCGAACAGTTCCTCCCATCGGTCTCTATACTCTCGGGCATAATAGCAAATCATTTCTTCAGATTTTGAGCCAGAATATCTACTCCAATAACTATTAGCTCTAATACTTCTAAGTGCCCAAACATACGCCCTCCTTTTACCTTGAAGCTTCTTGCTCGCTTGATAAATAGCATCGATACTTTCCTTAAGCCCAGATAAATAAGGGAGGTCTTCATCGTCCTTGAAGAAGTTTTCATATTCAGCTATGACTCGCAGACCTTCTCCAAGATCAACCCAATGTTCTATCCATTGTGAAAGATAACTAGAATCTGAGTATCTATACTCTTTTCTTATTCTCTCTATTAAATCACCTAAATACTCTGGCACATAAGAACCAAAAGGAATTTTTATTTCTTCTTTATCTATATTGCTACTAGAATCTCTATCTCTTGGCTTAGGTGGCTCTGTACCATAATATTCAACAATTTCTTGGAGTACTGGGTCAAGAGAAGAATCTTCATTTGATCGTTCTTTAATAGCCTCAACCAAACCATAAGAATAAAAGCAGCCAATCAAATCTAGTACACCAGGCAAACTGATGTCACCGTTCTTTATATAAGCAATTAAAATATCTTCAAGTACATACCAATTCTGCTCTTCAAGGTGAAAGGAAAACTCATCGTATATTCTGCTAGGCAAATGCTTGCTCAACAGTTGCATATACCAGAATGGTATATGCCTTATTTCCCTCTCCGTGAATGAGAACATGTCTACTGTAAAACATGAAACCCTCTTCAAATAATCAGCAACATCCCCAATATCAGCATCAGAACATGCCTGAATTGATTCAAACACCTCATGAAATGTAATATCTTTTCTATACCCGTAGCCAAGCATGTACTTACAAGCCTGCTCTAAACCAGTTTTCACGGCATCCTTTAAACCGAGTGAAGATGAAATTGATACAATATCAATACACTCATCACCTAGTTCAGCTGTATTACCTTCCCTATTGTTAAGGTCATTTAAAGAATCACACCAGTAATTATTAGCACTATCATGGTCGACAGGAACGAAAGACTGTTTTACTGACTTTTGAAAGAAAACGACTGGACTCCACCACGAATAGTCTTGAACCTCATCAAGATATTTCTTATCAATATTTTCAAAAAGATTTTTTTCTTTCAGCAATAAAGCAATTTTGATGCATGCATTAGGAATGGCATGTATTACAGATAATGTTTTAGAATGAAGTTCATAATCGTACCCAATATGCTTTTTGCAACCCGAACTTTCTATATACTTGTAGATATCTAAAGGGTTTAACTTTTCGCCGTTACGGATTAACTTCGCTGTATTCACAGCTGCAATATAAAAGCCAAACCAAATCGAAAAGTCATAATTATCATCAATTTGGAGTTTTAAAATTTCTTTATCTAAAGTTAATACATCAAAAGCCAAATGATCATTCAATGTATGAAAGAAGAAATCAAGCAACTCACTTTCTGACACATCTTTATGCCTAAAATATACCGGACCAATAAAATTCTTATGTACTAGTATCTGATCTTTTAATAAATAATACGACACACCAAACGAAGAAGATAATACCTCACCTCGATAATCTCTGCTAGATAGATCAATACCTGAAATACAAGCGGCAGTTATAGAGTATTCTAAAAACTTCGGTTTACTTTCTTCAGGGAGATTAAAGTAGTCAATATCAAAAATATATTCTGAATTATCGCTTCTTAACAAGGATGAAAATAGCTTTTCATACAAACCATCTTTAGGGGTAATCCGGTCAATTAAATCAGTAACTCTGCCCACATCTGGGTCATCACAATCACACAAAACTTGAATTAACGAATCAACTATTAAGCTAAATTTATTTTCAGTTCCTTCATATATATTCGCGTAAAATACTGCCCTTTTGTATAGTTCTTGATAGCAGTTCTCTGCAACTTCTGGATACTTTTCCCTACATAGTGATGCAACAGCGACGATATCCTCGATATCTAATGTTCTTATATTGTCCGATTTCCAAAGCAATCCATATTCATCATCAGAATGCTTCATAGCCGAGCGAGAAAATTCTGAAAAATCCTGAACCTGATATTCAGGACCATTGATAAACCTAGTTTTCATCAGACGCAAATCAACTAGGCGAGTATAATTTTTATTAGAAAAAGCTACTTTTTCAGCACTAGAGATAATATGTTCGATATGCCCCAACGGATACCCATCGCATAACGAATTTATAACCCACTCTTTAGTAACACCTTTAAGCAGCGGATCAATGTTTTTCATTTCCGATTGTACAATCCAATCCCAGGCCCACCTCCAAAATGATGGAGCGTCGTTGCTAAGCCAATTACTTACAACCGGATATAGCCTTCTTTTAGCGCCTTCAAATTCTTTCCGCTTCTGGATATTTACTAATAGGCTTCCGTGAAACGGAAACACACCGCTCCGGCGGTGTTCCACCAAATGCTCAATTTCTTTATACGCCTCTAAAAATGTTTGTGTCCCTTCAAAACATTTTGCAAAGCTATTTTTACCTGGCCATGGAAATTCTGTCACAGCCATTAAGTATAGAATTTCCTTAGCTAGTTCCGAGAGGTTTGCCCAAATATTCCAGTAGTAAGTGTTAATATCACCATCCGGACACTTATCCAGCTTCTCGATATCATAAACGGACACATTCTTTTCTTTAGCTAACAATGTACGCAACGAATAAATTACATGCAAAGGATATCCGCTTGAAATCTGTTGTAATGCTAGAGCTATTTCAGGAATAGAGCTTACAGATGTGCTTCCTCCAATATTGGCGACACCGGAATCACGTAAGCCTTCAAGCCATGATCCAATTGCAGACAAATCCATATAAGGGATATCCACCCACCGATCACCTTCGACAGGGCAATTGCTTAGCAACCTGTTAGGCAACTTAGAGCTACTGACCGGCTGAGTTCCAAAGACAATTGTTACGCCTTCTGGAACTGGTAGAATTCTATTTATTAAATGTTCTAATTGAGATATATCAGACCTCTCTCTCCATACATGGTCCAATCCATCCACAATTAGTATAAATTTTTTCCCTTTTTTGCTTGCCTCCTCTCCTACACGAACTAGCCACTTATCTATATTCTCTGGTGATTCATCTAGCCCAACCCACGAAATCATTGGGGAGTTTTTGATTTGCTTAATAATTGATGATGCGGCGTTAAAGAAAGAAATCCTATCGTCCAGACTTTGAAGGCCCAGTGAATAATGATGTCGCACTGCAGCAACATTCTTAGCCTGTAGATTTTCATACAAATAGGAGAGGTAGGTGCTTTTTCCCATACCAGGAGCGCCCGACACAACCCAAGCTCCCCCCGTCTCTAGCTTATTAGTAACATCTTGATGAAAATTCATTGTTGGGGGGAGGTATTTTTCAGGTATATCAAAATACTGAGAGAGATCCCGGCTGACTCCTAGACTCAATAAGCTGTGTAGGTCCTCAAACCTTATGCATCCATCAGCCGAAGGCTCTCCTTTTCTAGTAGCCCATCTCTTTACTTTGGATAAAAATCTGTGCCAGCCCTCTTCGTTAGTGTGGTCTGGAACTAAAGAGTCATGAAGCTGATTCTCTAGATTATCAATCGTTGGTTGGCTATGTATAAAGTTGAAATTGTTGAAGAACTCCTCAGCCTCGGCCTTTCCACCTAACTGGGATTCAATAATCTTCAGGTGCTCATTTGGAATACTGCAAAGGTCGATCATTCCATTTTTCAAGCATGCAGAAACTTCAGTGTCCGGCCTTCTATTTGTTATTAGCTCGGCTTTTCCCAGTTGACTATTCTTAACCGCTTCAGTTAAGTCTTTGAACCACTTTTGAATTAGAGAAGTGCCATTCCCTGTACGATACGTTAGCCAATCAAAACTAAGTGTAAGATCTTCTCTGTTCGCATCAATTGTGAACTTAACCTGGGTTAGCTCGTATTTTCCGTCTGCTCGAAGGGCAATAACATCATCTAAGCTGGATACCTTTGCGTCAGGTAATGAGGTACTTTCTACTTTTACCCACTGATATATATCCCTATCGTGATACCAGTTAACCAATATCCTTATACATACTAGGTCCTGATATTCATACCCAAGACGGGTTAACTGAGTGCTTTTGATTGGAGGATTCATGTGAGTTGGTATTCCTTTGTGCTTCTCATTGTTCACAAGGATGCTTAGCGCGACCCCTGCGGAGAGCAGAGTGTGTTGCTACTCCATGCGTCGTTGACTTAATTCAAATCTGCTTTAGAACGATTGATGGCTTTATCCAAATTATCGTTGATTTCTGGAATAGACGGAAAAGTCATTGGTTCTGTTCCGCAAACAATTTTTGGACATCTGCTAAATTAGCTACTATCCAAAATTTAACGTACAGAAACTATTACATGCTAATGCATTGAAAAAACAAGACAAAGTTAACATTATTTGCAGAAAGATGAATAAATCTCTTCAATTCAAACAATTACAAAGTGTAGGCCGTTTTGGTAGCGGTATTGTCTGACTCTATTTCCACATTTTTAGAATAACTAAAAGTAACTCAAATTGTGCTTTGGGGAGCTGATAATCTAGCGTTCGTATCTTATTTGGGGCAAAGGCGTGTTTGCTATAGGCAGTTCATATCACCTCTGTCAACTTAAACCGACAGAGAAAAAAGTGACAAACTTTCTTGTAAATGAACGAACTATCAACAAAAGGGTTCCTGTTCTTGGTTGTCATTATCGACTGGTATAACTGTAAGGTGTTGTCCTCGCGGTTATCGAACACCATGGGTACAAGTTTTATGTATCGTGGCTCTCGAAGAGGTGCTCCAATACTACGGACCACCCGATATCTTTATCCGATCAGGGCTGCGAGTTTACTAGCACTGAGTTCACACAGAGGTTGCTCAATCAGGGGGATATGGATCAACATGGACGGAAAAGGTCGCTGGATTGACAATCTTTTTATTGAGCGACTATTGAGAAGTCTGTAATACGAGGAGATTTGCTTAAAAGATTACAGCACACCCCGTGAAGCAGAGCTTGAAATCGGGCACTACATGGTGTTTTATAATGAGGAGCGTAAACACCAGGTACTCAATGACCTCACCCTGATTAAGTCTACTTTGACAGACAGAGCTACGCTGCATAAGCTGGTCAATCACTTAAGATATTGGCTTATGTGTCCAGCCATTGGGCTTCACTTCTCTAATCCGTTCATAAAAATAAGTTTCGTAGATGCGTAAAGATAACTTATACACCTTTGATAGCTGGCCTGTAGGTACACCAGAACGCTTAATACACGGCTATTGGGAGTTGGGCGTAATGAGGCTTCACACATTTGATAGTGAATGCGGTAAAGAACTTCAAGATACGTACAATCGCATTAACCATGGACTGGGAGCTAGTGTTGTGTACATCGACCTAACTTCAATGGGAGATGGTTATCGATACAAGTCAGAAATCTTAGATGTCATTCGAAGTGATCAGCAAACATGGGTGTGGTTCGTAGGCTGTAGAGCGCTTTTGGAGAGTTCGTTGGCGGGTTGGTTACGCTCTGTTTTGACGACATACAACCTAGACCACGTTCGAGTTGCTTTTGTGCTTGATAGCCGTGAGCAATTCAACCATATCTTTCAGGATTACTCAGCTCCGTTTTATCAATCTACCATAGCTCTGGATCTCTCAAAGAACAGTTAGGCTTATTCTTAGTTACTATTAAATATTTACTCTGCGCTTTAGCTAGTTCGTATAGACCCAGCCCTAAATGATCCAATTTAAGTGACTAAAGCGTAGCTTTTACGCTCATATCATCGCTAAATCTAACTTTTGTTATTTTTCGGTCGGGTGGCAATTCAAACAAATGAGAAGTTGATACACTTGGGGCATTTTTGATTCTGGTGATTAACTCCGAAACACAAACATACTGGTTCACAACTCATCAATATCAACGTCAATTTCTGGGGAGTTTTCTCTTTGCTTAACTAGTTCTCGGTCTTGTTCATCTTCCTCAAATTCAATTCGTGAAGAGTCAAAAACATCACGTCGTTCAACTAGAAAGTCAATATCCGCCTTATCCGCACCTTCCGAATAAGCCCCCCAATCTTTTTCACTTGTAGTCACGAATTCATCGGTGTGCGCAGTATGACTTGTTAATCCTTCTAAAAGGTCTTTTTCTGACAGCAGTTTTTTACTCATAACTTACTTCTCGATTCAAAAATGACATTAGATAATTTATAACATAGTGAGCAGCTAGAAATTAGCTCTGAAACAAGGAAAGGGGCAGTTCTGCGTTACGATGATCTACCCCGTCAGCAAGCCGTTGGACATTTATTGCTTGGTTATAAAACTCTAATTCGTTCTGATTAGATTACTTTTTTTTGACCAAAAGATGTAATCATCTGGACGGCTATCAAACAAGTTATGCATAGATATTCAAAAGGCAAGGTTGATAGCTTACTTTTGTCATTATTTGTAACACGCGTCAGCGAGAACCTCTGCTTGCTCAAGTACAAGTTTGATAGTCTCCTCTGCGGCATCTGGCGGATACGTCCAGCCGCGTAACAGTCGACAAACTAAGTTACGCATACGAGCACGGACACTTTCACGCTTCTGCCAGTCAAGCGTTGCTGAATTACGAAGCTGAACTGTTAACTCTATAGCGAGGTTTCGCAAAGCATGATCGCCAAGTTCATGTACTGAGGCCTCGTTTTCAACCAAGGCCCGGTAGAACACCATCTCATACACTGAAAGATTTAGCTTATCAAGTAGCTCTTTATCTTCATGCATCTCTTTTGTCCACTGGAATCAGTTCTTCGATGACCAGAGCGGTTTCGATGCTGAGGTTGTGGCATTTGTTCAGCGTTGTCAGAATGCGGTCTAAGTGAACTACATCGTTTATATGCAAATAAGTAGATTCATAGATTCTTACTTTTTTGTCTACAAAATGGCTTTCAAACTAAAAAAACAGCCAAACAAATGGCTGTTTTTTTACATCACACCGCAAAGTTTTATTTTTCAACAATGCCTGTTTTCACTGTAAACTCTCTCACTTCCTTTGGTTGCAATTGAATCAACGTACCGTTTTTCTCAGCGGCTAAGTAACCTTCTGGTCGACAAGTTGCAGGCAGGACATAGGCTCCGACTTTTTGGTCTCCGTTGTACAAGATCCAACGCGTCGCATAGTTGAATTCTGTCGTATCAAATCGAGTAATTAACGTCTTGCCATTCGGTATTGTCATTTCAAACTCAGCATTGTCAGTATGCTGGGACAAGTCATCCATAAAATAGACGATTTCAGGATCATACATGTCTGGTGAAGAAAGCTGTTGAATGGGTGCTGATTGCGCTTTGAGTGTGTCGTTAAAATCGAGCCATTGTTGTGTTGGCTTAACATGGCCGGGAATCGATTTACGCAACTTAACCGCACTATCCGGAATGTTTTGCGTCATCTTCGCCTCTGGGAAGTATGCCGTATTCATGTGACACATATACTGTAGTGGCATTGGGACCGAAGCTAAGTTTTGCACTTTCATTTTAATCTCAAACATAGACGCCCCCTTCTCAATAGAAACTGACGGAGTCGCTAAGTAGTGGTCTCCAAAACCCATTACATACTCATATTCACCCTTTAGAGTAATTTGATATTCATCGACTTCTAACCATGCTTTATCCATATTAGCACACGGCATTTCACCGTGCAGCGGGTGATCATCTTCAGGACTTGGACAGCCATTTCTAATCATGCCAGAATGGAAAGCGAAACATCCGTATGTGGCTACAATCTCATTGTTTGGTTTCGGCTCCGAAAACATGTTCTCCATACAAATGTCTTCACCTAGAAATTTCGCATCCCAAATCATTTGCCCCATGTAAGGCAGAATTGTTAAATAACCTTTCGCATTTTCGATTTTTAACCCTTCGACCCCAGAGTTATATTGGAACGCTGATACTTTAAAATCCTCAGATTGAATTAAAATTGTTTCTTGCTGATTAAACTGTGCTTTGTTTAGTGGAATGATATACATAAATCTTCTCCGGAACAGAAAAGCCACTTATAAAGTGGCTTTTTGCTACATTAATTTGTTTGTTCTGCTAATTGAGTCTGTTTTTCGCTTTGGTTCTTATTTTTCATTTCACCTAAGAAATAATAACCAACGTATCCAAAGCAAATAAAGTTGACCAAAAACGAAAGCTGCATGCCAATAGCGTCAGCCACCAAACCTTGAATAGCAGGTACCACTGCTGCGCCTACGATCGCCATAACAATGACAGCTCCCGCTGTTTCCGTGTATTCGTTATCTACCGTATCTAATGTACCAGCGTAGATAGTTGCCCAACAAGGACCGAACAAAACACTCACACCAACAGCTACGTATACCGCGCTAAAATCGTGAACTAGAGATACATAAGCAAGAAACGCCATACCAATCACAGAATAAGCAATGAGTACTTTCTCAGCAGAGAATTTTGTCATCAGGATGTTGGCAATAAATTTACCTATAAAGAAACACACGAATGAGTACACCATATAGTTTGATGCTGCGCGTTCGTTGATATCAGCCATTTCTAGTGCTAAACGTATCGTGAACGACCACACCGCGACCTGCATACCTACATATAAGAACTGTGCAATGATGCCTTTTTTGAAGCGATTATTAGTCGATAAATACTTAAGCGTTTTACCAATAGAAGGGGCTTTTTTACCACTTTGTTGAGCCACTTTACATTTCGGGTATTGAGTGAACATAAACAACGCTAACACACCGATAAGAATGAAAATGATGTACTTATAAGGCTTCAGCGTATGTTCTAGCATCTCTAGACGGAACGCATGAATCTGATCTGGAGACATCGCCGCCATTTGTGATTCTAAGCTCGCACCGTCTTGGAAAATAAGGTACTTACCAAGCAAGATACCCGCAATAGCGCCTATTGGATAGAAAGTTTGGCTGATGTTCAAGCGCAGTGTTGCATGCGATTTTGGCCCCAACATTGAAGAATATGTGTTCGCCGCTGTCTCCAGAAAAGACAAACCCACTGCAATAGAGAAAATCGCTGCTAGGAACATAGTATAAGTTGCCATATGAGAAGCAGGGAAAAATGCAGCGCAGCCAAAGATATAAAGCGACAAACCAATCATAATAGCCACTTTATACGACGACTTTTTAATGACTAAAGAAGCAGGGATCGCAATTAAAAAATAACCGCCATAAAAAGCACTTTGTACTAAGGCACTTGCAAAGTTAGATAATTCAAAAACAGATTTAAATTGAGTAATTAGAATATCGTTTAATGCAGCCGCACACCCCCATAAAGGAAAAAGGCAAGATAATAGTATAAATTGAAATACTGGTGTTCTATCCAAATAGCCATCAGAGCCTTGGATGGTATTATTTTTTATCATTGTAGGGTTCCTTAAAGAACAGGTTATCTGTAGCTCATTAGAAATAATGAGCCAGTTTTAATTGTTAGTTCAGACCGTTAGTATTATTTAGAGTGCTTTGTTTCAAACTCTTCGAATTGTTCAATGCTCGGATAAGAGAACTGTGTTCCTTTTTCCGTCACACTGAATGCAGCAAACAGTGAAGCTTTTTCTAAGGACGTCTGTACATCACCAGTTTGCATGAAGTAGTGAGAGAAGCAGCCAATGAATGCATCACCCGCACCACTGGTATCCACTGCGTTTACTTTGGTTGGCTCAATGAATACGTCTTTACCATCTTTGCTTAACCAAAGTGCACCTTTCGAACCCATGGTAACGATGATGTTGTTCAAACCTTTATTTAGAAGAATGGTGGCGGCTTCTTTAATCTGTTCAACCGTTTCAACAGGCTTGTTCACTAGAATTTCTAGTTCAGTTTCGTTAGGCACAAAGAAGTCACAACGACAAGCATATTCAATATCAAGCTCAGGTACTGCAGGCGCAGGATTTAGCAATACTGGAATACTATGCTTATTACCAAATTCGATGGCAGCATAGACAGTTTCTAGTGGTACTTCTAGCTGAAGTACAATCAAACTGCACTCCACCAAGGTACTTTCCGCTTTATCAATGTCAGCTGGTTTTAAAAACTCATTCGCTCCTTTAATGATCAAAATAGAGTTCTGAGATGTGGAACTAACAAATATTGGCGCCACACCGCTTGAAGTCTGAGGTACTTTGCTCACATATTGAGTATTGATGCCGTAAGATTGAAAGTTTCGAATTGTATTGTCGGCAAACATGTCGTCACCCACTTTACTTACCATTACAACATCTGCTCCCATTTTCGCGGCGGCTACGGCTTGGTTAGCACCTTTACCACCACATCCCATTTTGAATAATGGAGCTTCTAATGTTTCACCTTCTTTTGGCATACGGTCTGTGTATGAAATGAGATCGACCATATTTGAGCCGATAACTGCAATTGTTTTCATGTTTAACTTCCCTTACTAATGTTATAAAACTAACATTAATCGATCTTTATGAGTATTTACTGAGATTAGGATCACTTAAATGATGTTAACGCCTATTAAGCAATGAAAAAACCAGCACTAAATCACACTTATAGGTTAATATGATAACATTAAAACTTTGAAATGTTATTAAAGTAACATACACTCTAATCCAAGATTAACGCATAGGGTAACAACATGAATCACTATATTGACCACACACTATTATTGGCTAACGCCACAACTAACCAAATCAACACACTCTGTGATGAAGCCCACGAACACCAGTTCTTCTCTGTTTGTATCAATCCTGATTTTGTTGAGCATTGCGCCGAACGCCTAAAGACATCAAATGTTAAGATCTGCACAGTTATCGGTTTTCCTTTAGGGGCAAACACCACTGCTGTTAAAGTGTTTGAAACTCAAAATGCAATCTCGTTAGGCGCTGATGAAATTGACATGGTAGTGAACATCAGCGATGTCTTAGACGGTGAGTGGGATGCTATTGAAAGAGAGATTGCCGCTATAAAAGAGGCATGTGGGCCGAAATTGCTCAAAGTCATCTTCGAAACCTGCCTACTCACCAACAAACAAATTGTTGAACTGTGTAACATTAGCAAGCGTGCTGGTGCTGATTTTGTGAAAACATCAACAGGTTTCTCAACAGGTGGTGCAACTGTTGAGCATATTAAGTTAATGCGTGATACTGTTGGCAAACAAATGGGAGTAAAGGCATCTGGCGGCGTTCGCACCAAAGAAACAGCACAAGCAATGATTGACGCTGGGGCGTCTCGAGTTGGCGCTAGTGCGAGTGTGAGCATTGTCACGGGTGAAGCTCCAACGACGAATAGTTACTAAGAGTAAGAAGCCTTCGGCTGTAAAAGGCCGAAAATGGAGAAACATGGTTACAAAGCAGTTAGAAAGACTTCGACGAATTGAAGCATGCCTAAAACACAGCGACAAAATTCATTTGAAAGAAATCGCCCGCCTTTTAGAAGTGTCAGAAATGACAGTTCGTCGTGATTTAAGCTCCAATGCTGCTCATTCTTTTCCTCTTGAATACTACGGCGGATATATCCGTCGTGGTGATCCAATCGTTCATGATGAAGTTACGGAAGATCTTGAACAGATGTCTTCGAAAGTATCTTCTCAGGCGATTCCACTTCAGAAAGCGCGCAATACAACAGTTTTCCCTCCAGTCAAAGTGAACAACTATATCTCGGCTATCGTTTCTGACTTTATAGAGATGAATGATGTAGTGTATTTCGACAACGGAGTACTTAACGCTGACATTATTGGTTCAATACCCGATCATGTGAAATTTACAGGTGTTACTGCTTCTATGAATGTCTTTTTGGCATTAAAGAATAAACCTAACTGTAAGTCTATCTTGCAAGGCGGCGATTATAACGCTGTACATGATATCTTCGTCTCCACCTCTAATGATGTGCTAACACCTATGATATTTCAGAAAGTGTTTATTTCGTCCGCAGGTGTTCACGATAGGTTTGGCGTGACAGCTTCGGATATGTTGGTAGCAAACATTGCGAATCTGGTTATGGAAAGGAGCATGAAAAAGTATCTGATAGTAGAAAAGAAAACTATCAATCAAACCGCCACATACAAAATCGGTAACTTGCTAAATTTCCACTATTTGATCTCTGATGATGCCTTACCTCATAAGCTCGAAGCGGCTTGTAATGAAGCACGACTGCAGGTTCTAACCCCACCGGTTGATTAAATTGGTGAGAAAGAGTGGAGGCGGTTTTGTCCCGAAGCGACTTTGCAAACATAGAAACTCACTATTTTTGCATAAATATTATTATCGTTACATGAGCTGTATTTGGGCAAATTTCAGTAGTTCGTGGCCGCGAATATTTTAGCCGTAAATGATAATGGGGCACTTTCGAGTTAGAAAGTGCCACAGGTAAAAATTCAATCCGAGATGCTTTTGGACAAAGGCGTGTCAGTGGTTCTTCTGATTTAGCTATCATCGAATAACTTTAGATATCCCAAAACGCAATCAGGCACCACTGAACGCAGTGCCTGAGATGGAAGAAAATGGACAGAATGTATGGTACGCCCCGTTTTGCAAGTGAAAAATCCAAATAACGGCGTTGGTTTGCGCTAATGTATTCAGAGTCTAATTGGGACACTGATTAGTTAGCCCCAGCTCTACGATGAGATCCGCGCCAGATTGTCCTCAAAAACGTGAAAGCACTCTAGTTGCTGTTCTGTCCATCAGGTCTTCAATCTGGTGGTCTAACCGTTTTGTCATCTTTCATTACCATATGCAAATCTAGATTAAACTCTTAATTCAAAGGGCTTGTGACTTGTCATTACTGACCATGCAATCCTCGCTAGCTTATTTGCTAACGCAACTAGAGCAACATTAAAAGGCTTTCGACGTTTCAAATCTAATAACCATGAACCGAAATAGCGTTCAGCAGTTTCTTCCCTCCACATCACTGCTCGTGCGGCATGAACAAAGAGTTCTCTCAGCTCTTTATTTCCTCGCTTTGAAATTCCCAGCATCCGTTGTTTCCCTCCAGTCGAGTACTGGAATGGTACAAGTCCGATCCACGCTGCAAAGTTTCTACCATTAGAAAAATCTGAAGGTTTTCCAACACACGATAAACAGCAAGATGCAGTCATGGGACCCACACCTGGTATCGTTTGAAGTAAAGTGTAAAGTTCATCTTCGGAACTCAGTTTTTCTATTTTTCGGTCTTGCTCTTTTATCCGTTCATTCAGTTGATTGTAATAGTCGAGCTGATTTTGTAGTTCCTGAACCAATAACGGAGGGATCGGTTCTTTGTTGTCCGCTAACCATTGAAACAGCTTTTTCATGTTTGCATGACCCCGTGGAAAGCTGATGCCAAACTCTATTAACATCGAACCAATACGGTTCATCGTTGCTGTCCTCTCCCTAATATAACCAGTTCTAACACGCCGAATAACGACGCCTACTTGAGCCTGCTCACTCTTTGGAGAAACGAACCTCATATTAGGTCTTGTAGATGCCTCAGCAATAGCAGCTGCATCGATAAAGTCATTCTTATGAGCTTTAACGTAAGGTTTTACATATTGAGGTGGGATAAGTTTAACTTGATGCCCGTATTCTTGGCATTTTCTTGCAAGCCAGTGAGCACCACAGCAAGCCTCCATTGCTATCAATGTTGGTTCATGCACAGAGATAAACTGTAGTAATTTACTTCTAGATAATTTGTGCCGATATTGTTCACGACCACTATAATCGTGGCCAACTAGATGAAAAGTAGACTTACCTAAATCGATTCCAATAACTTTGATTGCCGACATGATGGCACCTCCCAATATTCAGCGACATAGCTGAGTGTAGTGCAGGTGTGGGGCGTACCATCTTATTATCGTGCATCCTCGAACTGAGGTTCTAGGTTAATTTAATGCAGAATTCACAAAAAAAAACATGCATTAACTCGATCATGTACAACTAACTTTTTCCAAACTTGAGCTAGCTAGGTACCGATAACAGAAGCAATTGTTGAGAATTATAAAACACTCCACCCACAGCTACAGCCAATAAGAACCCCTCACATAATCCTTCAATCCAGCGCGAGTTAAATGCTTTTGACCACCATTTAGCGCACAAAATGTAAAGAGAGAGAATGCTTGCATCAAATAGCACCCAGATAGATGACAATGTTATTACGCTGGTAGAAAAATTGTGTGTCACTGCAATAAACTGCGGAAAAAAAGCGACAAAGAATAAGATATCTTTCGGGTTGACTACCCCAATAATAAAACCTCTGACTAACCCACTATTTTTGGTGGTTTCGTTGAGAGTTGATGTTGATTCATTATCTATATTGACATTTGGTAACTTCCTTATTGTGAGTAGTTCCGATATCGCGCCGAAGCCAATATAGAAAGAACCAGCAATGCCCAATAAATATAGATAAACGGGAGACAAGTGTACTACACCAGCTAAAGTCAATACTGCAATCGTCATTAACAGCAGGGACGCTCCATTGGTGCCTAGCAAAGTCATAAATGCTTTGCGCTGTCCTTCGCGGGTTGCTGTAGAAATAAGCAGAGCAACGACTGGACCGGGAGTGATAATTAGCAGTAGAACAGCGAGGCTGTAGGTGGCGAGTAATGATAGATTCATGGTGTGTTTCTTCCTGTGGAGATACTTGATTGCCTATAGATGAGTGAAACTCATTCTTTCGAATTTCATTAGTTCGATTTAACTTAACGAAATAATCCTATTATGTAAGGCTTAATCAATGCTGAAAAACGGAAAAAACTGTATATTATTATGAGTAATACTCACAATGGAATACAGACATGACATTGCCTCCACTGTATGCGTTACGGGCATTTGAAGCAGCTGCCCGCTTAGGATCTTTTTCTAAAGCTGCTGAAATACTTAACGTTACACCTGGTGCGGTAAGTCGCCATGTGCGAACGCTGGAAGAATGGTTTGAATGCAAGCTGTTTGAACGACATGGCCCGAAAGTATTAATTACTCCCGCTGGTAACTCTCTGGCCAGTCAACTGACGGAAAGTTTCCAGAGCCTGGAAAATGCCTGTTACTACTTTGGTCGCAACAATCGGCAACTGCGCTTAAAAGCGCCATCCACACTGACCATGAGCTGGTTACTGGACGCATTGAGGAGTTTTCGAGATGAGCACACCGTACCAATTATTGAAATTGTAAGTGTATGGATGGATATTGACAGCGTGGATTTTGTCCGAGAACCCTACGATTGCGCCATCTTGCTGGGACAGGGTAATTTTGGTACAGATACCGAATGCCTTCCGCTGTTTGAAGAGCTGCTGATTCCCGTCTGTTCACCAGCGTTACTGAGTGAGGCTCAATATGATTTAAGCGCTTGTGAGCTAATTCACCCAACTTCGGACCGCCGTGACTGGCGGCGTTGGATAGACCGCACTGGTTATTATAAGTCTTTGAACATTAATAAGGGCAAGGTGTTCGATACTCTTGAGCAAGGCAACCAAGCGGCCATCAGCCGCCATGGTATCTCTGTTGGAGATTTGTTACTTAGTCTGAAAGCGATTGACACCGAGTTACTTGCGTTGCCATTTAAGCAAGCGGTGGTGACTGGTGATAGCTATTATCTTGTCTGGCCTAAAGGTTCAGTTAAAAGACAATACATCGATTTACTCTATCAGTGGCTCAAGTCTTCAGCACCTGGTCCATTGCCTGACGAGGTAACCTGTCTAAATTGATAAACAGGGGACTAGGAAAGCTAACAAAACTAGCTGACGTTGTTAACTCGGTCCTGAACTATATCGTGCATGGAGTGCTGACCCTATATCTTGTGTAATCCCAAGGTCTAAATAGTATGAAGAGCCTAGCTCATTTCATGCCCACCTCCAAGTTACACCTTTCAATTTAAGTGCATAATAATGCAGGTGATGATTTCTGGCTGGACACACCGTTTTGACAGAAATTGGGAGATTCCGTTCAGCGCCGTTCTGGTATCTGCGATAACCTCACGTATGGCAAACTCAGAAGAGTAATCCGCTGCTGAGCAATCGCACTAAGCAGGAATGGGGCATAAACTGCTTAGAGCAATTACGTTAAATCATTGCTGGGCAGAAGCTTCTTAGTCGCTCCGGACGCCACTTGGTAACAGGTGTCGTCTACTCGACAAAACGCGTTACGATCCTCAGCCCCTTTACACTTTGAGCGTAAGAGCACGCTACTTGATAGAGGTCACAACACAATTTTCATCTAATAATTCTTGCTGCAAGTCAAACACCCTAAAGCGGAGCCTCGCATTTTCAGCTTCTAACTGCTTTCGGGCTTCGACTGCATTGTTTCGTTGCACCCTGTATTTATCTTTAAGCTCATTGGCTTTTTTTAATTCGTGTTTTAGCCTATCAAGCTCAGACAAAGGGACATCTAACTCAATATCTAAACCTGTTGTCATCGCTTTATCGCGGTTGAGGTTGTATTCATCGATAACAGGTTTGGCGTAGGCAACGAACTCTTTGAACTTATGGACATAGCTATTGCCAAGCCGAGCTTCATTATTGATTCGGTTCAACGTCAGTTTGCCCGTCGCCTTAACGTGAAGCGGCTTACCATCTAATAAACGTTGAAATGCATTTACCAGTAACCCCTCGGTCTTGCAGGTTGCCTTATATTCTACTTTCATGACCATACCGCCTTAATATCATCATTGAAGTTATCAAAAGGAATGCTGTGTTTGACTAGAGTTGGTTCAATAGACTGAATCTTCTTTTTTCTAGCATCGAGAATTAATTCATTGACATAGTCACCCATTTCATTTATTGACCTGAATGAAGCAATGAGGTTATCCCGCTCCCTCGATAGCCTTTTCGCCGCTTTATCAGTGATTACCTTATGCTTACAGGATGCTTCAACAATATCCATCAGGGAGCAAAGTCGTTCACAATTACGGTTGGTGCAGTAGCCACCTGTAGGAAGTAATACAATAGATTTGTCACCAGACCTTACCAATGCCTCCAGTTCACTCCGAGACATCACGATTTCTTCACCCTGTGCTAGCCGCTCTGCTTTATTCTGAGCTATACGCTCGCCCTCAGCACCACTCAAGGTTTCGGATACATTGTAAATCTCATCCCATGCGTCCACAGCAGATGCTTCAATTGCTTTATCAAACTCACTAATTAACTTTGTATCCATCAGCAATTGGTTGGTGCGCGCGAGTTCGGAATAATTTGCATACCAGTTGGACATATTAATATTGCGGTGCTTTAGCTGGTATTTTACTGTGAGTGCATTGCCCAATCGGTTTTTCACCATAAAGACCACAAAACTCCGTCGTAAATCATGAGGGCTAAGCCTTGGTAAGGCACCTCCGACCTTTAAGCTTCCTGCACGGTCTGGATTTAACAGGTCGAATTCGTCAACGTCTTCAGCGGTCGCAGTAATGTTGAACTCATTCATGTTCAATGCATCACCAGCCCCTTCAATCGTGTATTTTAGCGACGTTTTATTTATGAGTGCTTCACTGTCGTAAGGGATACAAGAAGAAATGAAAGCACTCTCAAGGTCTTGTTTCCTTGCACTATATTGGTCTTGGGTTAACTGAGCTTTTTGATAGCCGTCATCCAGTCGCTCTAACGAATATTTCCTTGCGGCTTGCGTGGCATCAAAAGCTAGCTCCAGTGCCAGTTTTGCGATAGGGGCAGTATTCCACGTTGTATAAATCTTTTCGCCCTTGTTTCCTTTTGTAGAAAATCCTGAAACCTTGGGTACAGCAATCAGTGAATCGTCATAGCTCTCTTTGTTCATGGAAAGCAGCTCTTCCTTGCGGGCGGCAGAGAATAAACCCACACAGATAAAGCACATCCTGAGTAATTTACCCAACCAACCTCCTTTCCTGTCAAATGAGAAATTAGGAATAGCTTTTCGTTCAGGCCACTTGCTTGTTATGAGAGACATCCTTGTATAGAGTGTCTTCATTTGCCCATCGCTTAGGGCACTCACGCCTAACGCTTTAAGCTTAGTGTTGAACATTTCATCCTGATAGATGTAAAGTTTTTCCATTGCCGTTGAAATTTGGTGACGATAGGGGTGATAGGTTTCAACAAACTCAACAACTGTTTTTAATATACTGACATGAATCGCTTCAGGAAACGCAATTGCCTGACCTTCACCTGAATCAGGTTGAATCCACCGTACATACTCTCGCTTATGAACATAACGCTTTACAAGGCCCGCTTTATTCAATGAATTAATCGTAGACGCAATGCGTCGGCACGGGCCTTGACCGCCCCCCCCCCCATATAATGCTTTAGTGCACTTTTTCCACTCTCGCTCGCTCGTAAGTAAGCTGAAGTCACTTTTACCCCAACGTGTGGCGAGGGCGTTTAACTTACTTCTAATGGTTATCAACGAGCTAACCGCTGCATGCGAATCAGAGCTTGAGGTTTCCTTTTGGTACTGGATCAGTGCATAAAGGTAAGACTGAATATCGTGGCGGTACTTTTCATTAATCCATCCAAAAGAAATGATTTTTTTGTTCTGGTTAAGAGCGTGGAAATCCCACACGAGATCAAAGACACGTGACACACCGTTATTGTCAGAGTCAAACGTCACATACGGGTTTTCAGCGAGCTCTTGGCGAGGTTGTATAAGCTGTTTAGACATAAATTACCCCTTAAAAAATTGGCTGGCGCTGGCTCGGTCTTGGTAAAGCAGGTGGTAATCACCATCTTCCACTTTTTGTTTTGCTTGAGCGTAATTTTTTGGTGCTTTTTGTTTCAGCCTGAGAAGGACTTTTTTCAACATCCTCTCCACAACAAAATACTCATCCTTAGGTGCGGAATTACTTGCCACCATCTCTTTGAGGTCTTCGATTTGTTCTAAAAATGACAGCATCAACCAGATATCATTTTCTGACGCAACCAATTTATGGCTGTCACAATCAAAGCAACCAAGAAAATCTGTGCACCGCCCCGTGTCTTTCGAAAAGTCAATGCCTAACTGCTTCATTCGCCGCGCCTCAGCAACGAGCTTCTCTGGTGTTGCTCCAGCGCACTTGATGCCAGTAGGCGTTGTCATTAATGGCTGCTCTTTGCTTTCACGGTTGCGCAATGTCTTATAATCATAATCTGACAAAATATCGCTGTGCATCGCCTTTGCACCCTCGATGGCTTTACCAACTTCCTCTCCCTTGGCAATAGCGTATTGTGCACCCATCGTGGCATTAAGGTTGTTATCATGGTCTGCCTGAACACCACTAGAGTAGCGTTGGGCGACAACATTCACTGTATTATTCAGACCCTGTGACACAAGGAAGATATCTTCAGTCACTCGCATCAGAACATTAGATTTTGTTGCTCGGAATCGGCTCGCATTAACCCTTAACCCAGTTACCTTCTCAAGATGTGTATTAATGTAGCCAATATTTGAACCGTTGGTATTGAATGTGCAGACCTCACCTCTGGAACTAAAATAAGGACAAAGCGGTAGCTCATTTGACAACGGAATACCCAGTGATTGGTACATCACTTTAGAGGTTTTTAGCCATCGGTTAATCAACCCTTTAGTTCGCTGGCTAAAGCCAGCGCTATTATCCAAACTTTTATAGCCTGCCCTAAACTTTTCACCGTCAAAAACAAACCGCCCACTGCCAATACTTTTAAATGAAACGTCCTTGTAGCGCACATTAGTAAGCACCGATGTATTCATTCCTGTCAGCATTGAAAACACGAAAAAACAATTGCGTGATGCCTGATTATAAAATACTTGCCGATTAAGTTGCTCAAGTGGAAGCGGGCTATTCTCTATTGTTCCTGGTTGAGGTTTCATGCACTTCTTAAAACCGCTTTTCTTAATACTAATTTGACGTGGTGTCCAGTCATTGCGCCTTGCTTGCTCATCAAACAGCTGTTCATCAAAGAACGGATGAATCTCTAGCAACTCATTTCTCTCAATCGCTTCCTGAAAGGCCAGTGCGCCTTTAATCAATATCTTGGATAATGGTTTCAGCTCTGTTTCCACATGAAACGCCTTATTTGCAGCCAAAAGGTTTGCTGCAACTTCTGGCAGCATCTTCAGGTCAGATTCTCGATTCCACAGCCTTAATAGGAAAGATAAGCTGTTTTTAATATTCCCCGCTAACGATACCAGCTCACCTCTTTCGCGTAATTTATTGAAGTGCTTAATGCAATCAATCATAGCAGCGTTACTGAAAAGGTCACCTTGATAACCAATACCGTCAAGAAATTGGAAGTAGCTAACAAGACCAGAAAAGTGAGTCTGCTTTGACCGGTTTTTTGGTAAAGGATTTAGCTTTTGGTGAATCTCCCTGACGATATCATCCCGATTCGCCAATACCTCATTCCCTGATTTTATTTGATTTACTGTTGGGACATTCAGATAACGCAGGCGGTGAGTGTAGGCTTTATATCCATTACCAGAATCTAAAACCATATCTTCAAAACGAAGTAGGATGATAGGTGCGCTGGTCTTCTTTGTTGTAATTTTGGTACGCTTACGTCCTTGGATCATACTGTCGTCTCCAAGTCATCAAAAGCGCCAATATAGTCCAGTACGTCCTCGTAAATTTCATCGGCAGAGGGTATATCTTGTGCTATTTTCAGGTACTCTATCGTCGTCGCCCTATCTTCATGTCCTAGCAACGCTGACACCCTATCCAATGCCTCATCGGGTGTGATTGACGGGTTACCATACTCATCCTTTTTATTTAAAAGGTGGCGGAAGATATTCACGGCAAACGTTGAGCGTAAATTATGTATGGAGCCGACAATAGGGTGGTCAAGACCTTGGGTTAGATTCGCAGTATTACGTATTTCCACCCAGCGGCCAGTGAAGTCTTGTAGCCGCGTAAACATGGGTTTCCCAGACTGGGTAATAAATAGGTACTCAAGTTCAGGGTTAATCGCATCGTCACCCTCAAAAAGGTGCGTGTTACCTGCCTCAGACTGCTCCTTGCACCATGCTTTGAATTTCTCAAGGCGCTTTTGATACCTGTCGGACTGCGAGTAATCGTAAAGCATCTTCATCAATGGGGCGGGGATTATGGTTTCACGGCTTTTATTCTTCTCTGCGGAGCCATCTGCGGTTTTTGTGAGTGATTGGTACATATCACCGACACCCAAATCCAGCACAGGCTTTTTAAACACCTCTTTGCCGTCCTGAATCATGGTTTCGGGGTTAACAATCTGTCCCAAATGAAGGCTTGCTGCTTCCTCACGCCGCAATCCAGTATTACGGCAAATCATTGGGTGCAGGCAAAATTCAATCGGAAGTGAGTGCAATTTACTGTTATCACCATGACGAACCACTCTGCGGGACTTTACTAATATGTTTTGCAGAATTTTCCATTCATTATTGGTAAACGGTTTTAGGTCTCGGCGTAGGTTGCTGAGGTTTGTGCCACCACTGCGAGATGATTTAGAGAATTTAATTCGCATATCCGTCGTATGCACCTGCTTACGTAGGTAAGCTTTCATACTAGATGCAGACGCCTCGAAATGTATATTAACTGTCTCAAACTGGAAGGGAGGGTTATTAAAGCGGATGCCTTGGCGAAGACAGTGTTTATAGAAACCAACAATACTGCTCATGTATTGCCTAGCTGTAGTTTTAGCCAATACACCATCAATAGCGAGCTGCTTTATGCCATCCCGATACTGGTAGGTTAACCGTTCTTGCTTGTTGCGAGGAAAGCTACTCCATTCTGGACGAGGGTCATCATAGAGAGGGTCAAAGTCCTCTTTATCGTATTCAGCATCCCACTCTGCCTGCTTGTCCAATACAAAACAGAAGTAATGAGCAAGCCCCTGCGCATCGGTGCCAAGCTCAAGCACACCATCATCGATTGCTTTCGACAATAAGAACTCATTCACCATATCTAATGGTTGGTAGCTGACTAGGTTGTTTTTGTCGTCATATCCAACAATATGGAGTAAGGGGAGTTTCTTGATGGGGATCTTATTGCCATTGGCACAGTATATAACCTGAGGTTCACCATTCTCATCAATGGACACCAATGGTTTCTTGTAAACGAAGTTAAGGATAGTCGAAATTTCTATCTCTTTTCGTATGACCTTTTTCTGATTTGTATCGTTATCTGACATACTAAACCTCATACTGTACATACAATCAGCATATACAGCATTCTCAACTTTGAAAGTTAATTATGAGGTTTTAGTCTATCAGGTAAGTTTTGAATATGGTCTTCCCAATCCACCACATCAATCTCGTAAACAACTTTGTTACGGACACTTTCCCCTGCCGCATGCATTGCGGACTTAGAGCCTGTAATCAACGGATGCCATTCTGGTAAAGGCTGCTTTTCAGCCAACAGACGGTAAGCGCACGTGTGTGGCAGCCAAGTAAAATCGTCGATGTCTTCTCGGGTCAGCTTGGTGCACTCTTCACCCGAAGTGAAACGGTTTGGGTAATCCTTACATGAACACGTTTTACTGTTCAGCCAGCTACAAGCCACATTGGTATAGTAGATTTCATCGGTATCTTCATCCATAAGCTTATGCAAACAACATTTGCCACAACCATCACAGAGAGATTCCCATTCCTCTTCTGTCATCTGCTCTAACGATTTACTTTGCCAAAATGGAGTGCTCATACTTCAGGTCTCACCAAGGGAATTTAGGGGGCGATTTATACTCTTCTCAACGCAAAAGTTCAAGTTTTGAGAAGATCTTGCATCCTTCCCACATAACGGTGGAGATATTCAACTACTTTCGTTTTACTGTTCTATCCTTAAACAAGTTTCCATTACTCAATTGATCAAGAAGGCATTAAGGAGTTTTCATGGGTATTATTTCTTGGATTATTTTGGGCTTAATCGCCGGCGCACTTGCTAAATGGCTCATGCCAGGAAAAGATGGGGGCGGTTGGATTGCAACAATGTTACTTGGTATTGCAGGGGCATTTGTAGGTGGCTTCCTTGGCGGCATTCTCGGTTTCGGCGGAGCAACTGGCGTCAACATTGGTAGTATCATTACCGCAACACTAGGCGCATTTATTCTGTTGTTTGTTTATAACCGTTTCTTAAAATAATCACGATGATTTAAAAGCAAAAAACCAAAAAGGGAGCGTAATGTTAAGCGCGCCCTTTTGTTTTTTTCTTTCTTCACTCTTCCAATCCACGTCAAAATGACCATAATTGGCCCCTTAATTTTTAAGAGGTTTACATTATGGATTGTCGATTAGGATGTGGAGCGTGCTGTATTGCGCCAAGTATCTCTTCACCAATACCTGGAATGCCAAGGGGCAAACCTGCAGGTGTTCGTTGTGTGCAACTCAACGACGACAATTTGTGCAAGCTATTTGGTAAGCCTGAACGCCCCAAAGTCTGTCACGATTTTAAACCGTGTCCGATTGTATGCGGCAACACCAATCAAGAAGCACTCGACAACATCACTGAATTAGAACAATTGACGTAACGCGACTCTAGACCACACGTTTAAAGTTAGTACCTCGGTTGTTTCTCTCCGAGGCAGTAATCAAAGCAAACTCAAGATTTAGCACTCCCCCCTCAGCCTTTTATCTCACCCTTGAGAACTCTTGCCACATAGCGTTCCATTTGCGGTTTTTGCGCGATCTCCCTCACAATTTATTGACAATTCTCGACTATGTTCAGCGGGTCATTTAATTAAAGATCAGGAAAGAACATGAATAAGTATTTGGCTGAGGCTTTTGGCACGTTCTGGCTAGTGTTAGGCGGCTGTGGTAGCGCGGTGTTGGCTGCGGGTTTCCCTGAAGTGGGTATTGGTCTGTTGGGCGTTTCTTTGGCATTCGGTTTAACCGTTCTGACGATGGCATTTGCTATCGGTCATATTTCAGGTTGTCACTTGAACCCTGCAGTGACAGTTGGCCTTTGGGCAGGCGGTCGTTTTGAGACAAAAGACGTTGCTCCCTACATCATCTCACAGGTGATCGGCGGGCTTATCGCAGGTGGTGTGCTTTACGTTATTGCATCTGGACAAGCAGGATTTGATGTTGTGGGTTCTGGCTTTGCCGCCAATGGTTATGGTGAACACTCTCCAGGCCAATACTCGATGATCGCTGCACTTGTGACTGAAGTTGTCATGACGATGATGTTCCTGATTGTCATTATGGGTGCAACAGACAAACGTGCGCCACAAGGCTTTGCACCTATCGCAATTGGCCTGTGTTTGACTCTCATTCACCTGATCAGCATTCCTGTCACCAATACGTCAGTAAACCCTGCTCGTAGCACGGCAGTCGCAGTATATGTGGGTGACTGGGCGGTTTCTCAGCTATGGCTGTTCTGGATTGCTCCTATTGTGGGTGGCGTGCTTGGTGCGGTTATCTATAAAAACCTTCTTGGTAAAGAATCGAACGATTAATCGTTCCTAACTCCCAAAATCAAAAAAGCCGCTGAATTCAGCGGCTTTTTATTAAATTCTGTGTCGACCTAATAGCGAATGTGACAACGTCGTGCCATCAACAAGCTCTAGCTCCCCACCGACAGGCACACCATGCGCGATGCGGCTGGCATCAACTTGGTGCTCTTTACATAGCTCTGCGATGTAGTGGGCAGTGGCTTCACCTTCAACTGTTGGGTTTGTCGCCAAAATCACTTCGGTAATATCACCGCGACGTAAGCGGTAATCAAGGACATCCAATCCAATATCACTTGGACCAATACCATCTAATGGCGACAAATGCCCCATAAGAACAAAATACCGACCAGAATATTGGCCTGTTGCTTCAACGGCTGCGATGTCTGCCGGGCTTTCTACCACACAAATTTGACCATTTTCTTGGCGTTTTGGGTTGGTACAAATGTGACAGACTTCTTCTTCGGTGAAGGTTCGACACTCAGTACAATGACCTATTTCTGTCATTGCCTGACTCAGCGCATCTGCAAGCTGCAAACCGCCTTTTCTATCGCGCTGTAACAAATGAAAGGCCATACGCTGCGCTGACTTGGGGCCAACCCCAGGTAGACAACGTAAGGCCTCCATCAATTGCTCCAGCATATGACTGGTACGCATTAAAAGTCCGCTTAATTAAATATCAGCAGATTAGAATGGCATTTTCATGCCTGGTGGTAGTTGCATACCGCCAGTTACAGAAGCCATTTTCTCTTTTTGAGTTTCTTCAACACGACGGGCTGCATCGTTGAACGCCGCAGCGATCAGATCTTCAAGCATTTCTTTGTCGTCTTCCATCAAACTTTCATCGATGTCAACACGACGTACGCTGTGACTACCAGTGATAGTAACTTTAACTAGGCCAGCACCAGACTCGCCAGTTACTTCCATATTCGCGATTTCTTCTTGAAGCTTTTGCATGCGATCTTGCATTTGCTGGGCTTGCTTCATTAGGTTGCCCATACCGCCTTTACCAAACATGTTTATCTCTCTGGTTTAATGAGGTGTTGCATCAATTAATGGGGTTATACCTTTGGGTTTTCAACCCCATTCCATTCGATTATTAGATAGGGCGCACACTATCTTTATCAAGCTCTGCAGCAAAACGACGTTCAATAAATTGAACATTTGGATCGTTTTCTAAACTGTTCAGCGCTTGCTGTAATTTCTCTTGGTAGAGCCTATCTCTCAGTTCAAGTGGTGTTTCTCCACTCTCCCCTATTTCGATGCTCATGTGGCACTCTTCACCTAACACGGTATTAAGTGCTTTGAGCAATTCGGCTTGAGCTCTATCAGTATTCAAATGAGCTTGGCTGCTTCTCAATAGTAACGAAACGGTTGTTCCTTCCTTACTATAATGAGAGTTTAGCGCAAGTTGTTCTACCAGCTTAGGGATCTCCATTAAGCTGATGAGCTTCGCCCATTCATTATGTTCTAATGACTCATCGATGAGCTTTTGTGCCATTTCAGGCGTTTTCTCATGCTCAAGTGCCTGCTTGAGCTGCGTAGGTGTCAGTTTTGTATTTACTTTTGTCTCAACAGGCTTGCTTGGACGCCAGCGATACGCTTCCTCAACTTGTGGCTCCGTCGACTTCGGAGCTGAGTTTGGCGACACCTGCGCGGAATTGCCATGCAATTGCGCTACTCGGTCGATAACCGATTCTGGTTGTGCAGATGCCGCTTTAGGCTTTTTTGAGCCACCATTTTGAGGAGTGTTCTGTTGTAGGCCTTGACGCTGAGAACGTAATTGGTGACGTAAACCGCTTAGACCACCGCGCGCCGGTGTTGAAACGCTCTCTTGCACTTGTTGAGGTGGCGTTTCATGCTGCGGTGCAGGGTTTTCGCTCATCGGCGGCGCCATATCATACTGTGGCGGAACCGTCTCATATCCACTCGCGTGATATTCAGGTTGTGAATTGGATGAAGGTTGAGGCGCCACTTGTGGTGAGCTTTGTGCTGGACTCGGCTGCTGAGCTCGAGGAGCTGCTACTGTCCGAGCTGGTGCAGTCTTTGATTGACTGGCACTTTGAACTGGGGCTGAAGCTGATTCGCAGTTACTGGAAACAACATTTGCCCCACTGTTACTTGATGGGCGGAACGCCATCATACGCAGCACAATCATTTCCAGACCGACTCGCCCATTTGGCGAGAGAGTCAAATCTTCACGACCTTTCAATGCAATTTGGTAGTAAAGCTGAACGTCTTGCGGACTTAGTGCTTTACTCAACAACTCGATTTTTTCTGCATCTGGCTGCGCTCGGTCTAGCGACGCTGGCAGCGCTTGATACATCGCAATTCGATGAAGCTGTGTTGCGACTTGCTGCAACAAACCATCCCACTCAACACCATTTGCTGCTAATTGCTGGATTTTATCCATGGCTGGTTGAGGTTGCTTGCTGCTGATTGACTCTAGTAAGTGAATCGCTTGGTCGGTATCAATCGTCCCCAACATGTGGCTGACAATATCGGTTTGCACCGCACCGTTACCTAAAGCAATTGCTTGATCGGTCAAGCTGAGAGCATCACGCATACTGCCATCTGCAGCATGTGAAATCATACCCAGTGCTTTTGGTTCTGCCGATACTTGCTCTTGACCCAAAATGTAGTCAAGTTGCTGATGAATATCATCAACGCTGATCGGTTTGAGATGGAACTGTAGACAACGCGACAATATAGTAACAGGCAGCTTTTGTGGATCGGTTGTCGCGAGTAAGAACTTCACATACTCTGGCGGCTCTTCCAGGGTTTTCAACAACGCATTGAAAGAGTGACGCGATAGCATGTGCACCTCATCGATGAGGTACACTTTAAAACGTCCACGAGCAGGTTTGTATTGAACGTTGTCTAACAGTTCACGAGTGTCTTCAACTTTAGTACGTGATGCTGCGTCGATTTCAAGAAGATCGACAAAGCGACCTTCATCAATTTCACGACAAGTATCACACTTACCACAAGGTGTCGCGGTAATGCCGGTTTCGCAGTTCAAGCCTTTGGCAAACAGCCTACCGATACTCGTTTTACCCACACCACGAGTCCCGCTGAACAGATAAGCATGGTGTAAACGGTTTTGCGCCAGTGCGTTTTCCAACGCCGTCAGGACATGTTTTTGTCCGACAACTTGGTCAAACTGATTAGGACGCCATTTTCGCGCTAAAGCTAAATAACTCATTGAATGTATTAATGTCCTTCAAAATCGCAGATGCTGTACACGTTTAGACCTAATGCTTCTAAACGTTTATCGCCACCGATTTCTGGTAGGTTGATAACGAACGCAGCGTGCTCAACTTCACCACCCAGTTGGCGAATCAGCTTAGTCGTCGCTTCAATAGTACCGCCCGTTGCCAATAAATCGTCGACAACCAGTACTTTGTCGCCTTCAACGATGGCATCTGTATGGATTTCTAGTGTATCAACGCCGTATTCAAGCTCATAAGATTGAGCAACAGTAGGGCGTGGTAGCTTGCCTGGTTTACGCACTGGTACAAAACCAACACCTAGCTCAAGCGCTAAAGGCGCGCCAAATAGAAAGCCACGAGCTTCCGTACCCACAACCTTGGTAAAGCCCATATCTTTGTAACGTTCAACAAGTAAGTTGATCGTTGCTTGGTATGCTTTCGCGTCTTCAAGAAGGCTCGTCACATCACGAAATAGAATGCCTGGCTTTGGGTAGTCTTGGATGCTTTTGATGCTAGATTTGATCAGTGAAATTGTTTCTGTAGTCATAATACCGATTTACTTAGATTGGCTCATCGCCCTCTCTAATCGCAGTATCACGAGGGCAACGAACAATAGGTTTTCACCACTATGTACTTATTTTCGTAAAAGTCACAGGCGCTGAAAATACAAACGCCCACTCGAAGAGCGGGCACACTATTCTCTACAATCTTAGTGATTTTCTTCTCGGTCAGCAACCAACTCAATCACAGGCAGACGCATAAACCAGCTGAGTAAAACGATTAGCATCACTAAAAGACCAATTTTTACCCAAACGAGGGGGACAACAACGATTGAAACCATGAAACTAAGCGCAATAAAAATCGCACCACGCTTTTTTACTTTTGAAGTAACAGCCCGATGCTTATGCCAATTGTCGAGAATGGGTCCAAACGTTTTGTGGTTATGTAACCATTGATGAAATGCGGGGCTACCACGCATAAAACATGCGCTAGCAAGCAAAATAAAAGGTGTGGTGGGTAAAAGTGGAAGGGCTATGCCGGCTATGCCGAGCACAATACAGAGTCCACCAACAGTATTGAAAAAGTAACGCTTAATACGAATGGTGAACTCCGGTACAAAATAGCTAGATTAAAAGCCTGCGTAACCATTCATTACACGAAGCCAGGTTAGCGTTGCAGGAAGTGTTGGGATCAAAAGAACTGCAATAAAACCTAAAAAATAAAAAATATTATAAGGCTCTTTAAAATCTTTATCTGCCATGATGTGTCTTCTCACTAGTTGACTTTGCTTCTCCCAAGGCACAGCGTTAAATTATCGTTGCACAAATGGGTCATTATTGTTTTAAGCGCTGACTATACATTAAACAGCCAAATCTAAACACCAGTAAAAAGTAAGGTTATTAAACTAAACGTATGTTGTTTTGGTGGTTCTAAAAAGATAATAAGCAGCGTAAGGACGCTGCTTATTGGTTTGCAAGTCATAATTATACTAGTCGGGATTTCCGGGTAATACTTAAACTAAAACTTGAAGAACCTAAACACCCGATAGACAACTGTCCTGCAACACTAAGCGGTAAATCGCGGGTGATGAAGTTTTTCATACTTCCTCCCCCTAAACGGTTACCTGCTGCGATGTGTTGATTCGTATTTCCGTCAGACCAATGGCTATCTAAACCCGCAGGCAATATAGAGACCGAGGATGAAGCGAGGTCGGCGACACCAAACACAGCATTGACTGCACCCGCACACTCCGAACACTCAATTCCTTTTTCAATGATCCCTACCATGTCCTTGAGATCAGCACTGAAACTTTTCAAGTTACGGAGATAATCGTCAAACAATGCCCTAACGAGCAATGTCGTCGCAACTCCATCATTAGCTTGGGAAGCAGAATCAACGAGATAAAACGCAAATTGACCATTCATTAACCAACGATAATCGAAAACCAAGGGCATCACATCCGTCGATTGCAATAAACGGTACGAGCAGCGCCAATCTCCCTGAGCAGCATCCTTCTCTGGCAATAGCGCTTGCAGTAAATCTCTTGCCGCACTCGGATTCTGTTGTAAATATTCCAGATGCCAATACAGCTCTTGTTCATCTGGGATTTCACCACCATCATCAACTCTAAACCACTGACTTGAAAAGTCACGTTGTTCTGAAAAGTGACTATCGGTATCTTCTAGCGTATTCTCTATCGCCTGAGATAGGTGCTCATAATTACCTATCGGTTTAGGAAGAAAATCTTTAATACCAAATCGCAACGCTTTCGCGACATCGGACATTTCATCCGTGCCTGATACCACGATAAGCGGCATATATGGGTATTCGAGACTAACTTCTTCGACGAACTCGATACCATCTAAGACCGGCATCGATAAATCACATAAGATAAGATCGGGTTGGCATTCCCTGAGTTGTTGAAGCGCTTCTAGGCCGTTTTCTGCTTCTACTACTTTAAAACCCTGACTTTCTAAATAGGCATTGGTTACTTTACGAAATATTGGATCATCGTCCACCAACATTATTAGTTTTTGATTAATCACTTCCTGTGCCGAGACCATTGCCGTTTGACTGTGAGTCTTAAACATACCTTTATCCCTCACAAAGCTCAGTCAAAAAAACAGATTTATTATTAAGTCATTATTTTTGTTGTGTTTACTTCCAGCAAAACGTGTCACAGCAAGACCCGAGGCCGCTTCGCCTTGTTATAAAACTTAGCTCGGAAACTGCATTAATACAAATATTACGGCGTATAACAGTATTTACTCAAACAGGGTTGCTGTGTTCAAATGATGCAACATGTTGACTTAAAGCAAGCTTTGATCACAAAGTTAATTATAAATTAACCGTAATCGGTAATTTAATGTGTCTGGAAATATGAAATTAGATGACTTAAACCTGTTTCGACTGGTTGTCGAAAATGGGAGCTACACCGCAACTTCGCGAAAAACCATGATCCCGGTTGCGACCATCACCCGACGCATTCAAGCGCTAGAAGACTCTGTCAATCTTCGACTATTGAACCGTCATGCTCGCAAACTTTCGCTCACTGAAGCAGGGGAACGTTTTTACCATGAGTGCTCTCCTTTACTACAAAGGCTAACAACCGCAGCAGAGGAAATCACTGACGACTGCCGAGGAGCATCCGGCAAGATTAAGATATCCGCGCCTTACAACTTAACTAAACGAATGATGATGCCGATGTTCAACAGCTTTATGAAGCAGTACCCGGACATCAACATTGAGCTAACGACAGAGAATAATGCGGACAAGCTTGACCCTACTGAATGGGATGTAATTTTTCGAGTGGGACCTCAACGCGACTCTAGCCTCATCGCGCGTAAGATTGGCGAAGTGAAGGATATTCTCGTTGCAAGCCCTGACTATCTAACCTCGAATCCTGCGCCACATCATGCAGAAGAGCTCTCTAACCATTCATTGCTAAAAGGGTACCCGCTTATTAAGTGGACCTTGATTAATAGCAAAGGCGAGTCTGTGGTGAATGTTGATCGTGGTCGTTTTCAAGCAAACGCTCTCAATGTGGTGCGCAGCGCTTGTTCCGAAGGTTTAGGCATCACACTAATGCCAGATGTCATGATCAAAGAGTACATCGAGAGCGGCGATTTGGTACGCGTACTGCCAGATTGGAGTGCAAACCCGCGCGACATTTATATGCTTTACAACCACAAAGACCACCTGCCAGAGAAAGTTCGCCTCTTTATTGACTTTGTGATCGCTTATAACATTCACTAATTAGATAGCGAAAACAAAAAACCAGAGCCGAAGCTCTGGTTTTTTTACGACTTAAGAAAACGCACCCTATGCGCCTTCGTTATGAAGCTCTAGGTTTGCTAAATCCTGTTGGATTTCAAGTTGTGTTTTCGCATCATCGTTACGAAGACCATCTAAAAAATCTAGGTATTGTTGGTCAATATCACCCGTTACGTATTCGCCGTTAAACACGGATGTATCGAACTGAGTAATATCTTGGTTTCCAAGACCGACCGCCTCTACCAAATCTTCTAGGCGTTGATAAATAAGCGCATCGGCACCAATCTGCTTACAAATTGTATCGTTGTCACGGCCATGGGCAATAAGCTCTGTAGCACTTGGCATATCAATGCCGTATACGTTCGGGAAACGAACTTCAGGAGCCGCTGAGACCATGTACACTTTCTTGGCACCAGAATCACGAGCCATCTCAATAATCTGCTCTGACGTTGTACCTCGAACAATAGAGTCATCCACCAGCAACACGTTCTTACCTTTGAATTCCGAACGAATAGCATTCAACTTGCGACGTACTGATTTCTTACGTTGTTGCTGGCCAGGCATGATAAACGTACGTCCAACATAACGGTTTTTCACGAAACCCTGGCGATAAGGGATATCGATCGCTTGTGCGATTTGCAGTGCAATGTCGCAAGACGTTTCAGGGATAGGAATGACAACATCGATATCAAGGTTTGCGTAATCTTCACGAATACGTTCGCCCAGCTTTTTACCCATTTCAACGCGAGCGCTGTATACCGAAATTTTATCGATGAACGAATCTGGACGAGCAAAGTACACGAACTCGAAAATACAAGGGTTCAGCTTAGGATTATCTGCACACTGCTTCGTGTAAAGCTCACCGTCAAACGTTGCGTAAATCGCTTCACCAGGTGCAACATCACGGACGAAATCAAAACCGACCGCATCCAATGCCACCGATTCAGACGCAACCATGTACTCTGCTCTGCCGTTAACTTCACGCTTACCTAAACACAGCGGGCGAATACCGTGTGGGTCACGAAATGCAATCATACCATGACCAATGATCATGGCGGTCACAGCATAAGCACCGCGAATTGTGCGATGAACATTGGTGACTGCGCGGAATACGTCTTCGGTCGTGACATTTCCTTTTACTGAGTCAATTTCGTGCGCCAGTACATTTAGTAACACTTCGGAGTCTGAAGTGGTATTGATATGACGGCGATCTTTTTCAAACAGCTTCTGACGAACTTCGTTAGCGTTGGTCAAGTTACCGTTGTGGGCAAGTGTAATACCGAAAGGAGAGTTTACGTAGAAAGGTTGAGCTTCTGAAGCGCTTGAACTGCCTGCTGTAGGGTAACGAACATGACCAATTCCGACCTCGCCTTGCAGGCGTTGCATGTGTCTTGCTTCAAATACATCCTTGACTAAACCGTTCGCCTTACGCAGACGAAAACGATTGCTTTCTATGGTACAAATACCAGCGGCATCTTGGCCACGATGCTGTAACACCGTTAACGCGTCATAAATAGACTGGTTTACAGGCGTTGTGCCCACGATTCCAACAATACCACACATGTCCTAATCCTCGATTTGCGACAGTAGCTGGCACTACTAGATAGTGCCAGACAGAAAACTTGATGTTGCTTGTAAATGCTCGAAGAATGGGGCGATGATACGGCTGAACTCAGGGATCAACTGTGAATCTTTCCACCAATCCGAGCTTGGGAATGCAGTAAACGCATCCATAAAAAACAGCACCGCAGAAACAATTAAGACTCCGCGTAGACCACCAAATACAATCCCGAGAATTCGGTCCGTACCTGATAGCCCTGTTTTTTGTACCAGTTGACCAATGACGTAATTCACCACTGCACCAACTACCAAGGTTGCGACAAATAACGCCGCGATCGCCGCTCCGTTACGAAACATATCATCTTCGATGTTGGTGAAGTACACCGCCAATTTGGCGTAGTAATTACTGGAGATAAAAAACGCTCCGAACCAAATCACCAAAGACAAAGCTTCTTTAGCAAAACCGCGAACTAAACTGATCAGAGCTGAAAATCCGATCACACCTAAAATGATAAAATCTATCCAATTCATCTTTTCTTCATCTTAAGTTGGCGCGCATTTTAACAGAAAAAATGCTGACGCAAACGTTTTCTTATGGATTTAATGGCTTAAATTTAAGCAATTGACCTTTTGAACCTGTAATTTTTTGTAATTCTTGAACTTGTCGTTCAAGTTTACTTTTTGACACATCAGGGCCAACAATCACTCTCGTAAACTCGTTTTCTTTCTTTGTGTGAGCTTGATAACCACGCTTTTGCAAATCCGCAACAAGCGCGACAGCATTTTCGTGATTCTTAAGTGCCATCAACTGAATGATCCAAGCTGAATCTTCATATTGATTTTTCTCTTGAACAGGACGAGTGACGACCTCAACTTGCTCTGGTTGTTTGATGACCTCAGGTTTAGATGTTGGCGCTGGCTCGGGCTCAGAAACGGCTACTTGAGCATCCTCACGTTCTTGCACTACAGCTTCAACCGGAGAATCCGGTAACGTAATGTCGTCTTCCACTGGCTCTAATATTTCGAAGTTTTCCACATCACTATCAAGTTCTGGTTTGATAGGAATACTGGCAAATTCTTCTTTGTAGTGCAGTTTCTTACCATCTAGCACATCGGGAAGAACAATGACTCCGACTGCGACTAGAATGATGGTGCCGACTAAACGACTTTGGAATTTACTTGCCATCAAAATACCTTTACTTATTTATTATTTGATTGCCAATGTTCCAATACCTCTCCGACGGTATGGAATGAGCCAACCACCAGAATAACGTCTCCTGTCTTTGCGTGGCTTCTCGCACTCTCGAAGGCGTCAACAGGGTTTTCAAAATGAACTTGCCCATCAGGTAAGTATTGGCACAATTCATCAGCGGTCGCCGCTCTCGGTCCAGTAAGCGACGCTGGATACCATTGTGTTGCAACTGGAGTTAGAGCTTCAATGGTTGCTTTAATGTCCTTGTCATGCAGCATTGCAACCACAATATGGATATTCTTACCCAGATATTGTTGCTTCACTCTCTCTACCAAATACTCAGCAGAGTGCGGGTTATGAGCGACATCAAGGACTATTTCAGGTTCGTGATGCAGTACTTGCATACGCCCCGCCAAACGCGCATTATTCAAGCCATTGACAATATTTATGTCAGTGATTTGCAATTCCGAAGCCCCTAGTGCCATCAGTGCAGTAGCTGCATTTTGTAATGGTAGCGATGGGATTGGTAAATCCTCTAACTCAAATGCCCCACTGCTCCACTTCCAACCATTATCAGTTAGTTGGTAATCGTACTGAATACCTACTTGGAAGAACTCAGAACCAATATCGTCAGCATGAGCCGCCACGGTCGCTGGTGGCGTTGGTTGACCACAAATTGCTGGCTTCCCTGAACGGTAAATGCCCGCTTTTTCAAAACCAATAACATTGATGTCATCACCAAGCCAATCCACATGATCGATCGCTAAGCTCGTAATAACAGAAACATCATGGTCAACAACGTTAGTGGCGTCTAGACGGCCGCCAAGTCCTACTTCAAGTAAGACAACGTCAACTTTCTCTACTTGAAAAATACGTAGCGCAGCAAGCGTACCGAATTCAAAGAGGCTAAGGCTAACATCACCACGCTGCTTTTCTACATAATCGAATGCTTCACAGTGCTTTGCATCTACAACGTCAACGCCATTAATGCGTACACGCTCGTTGTAACGAATCAGGTGCGGAGAACTGTAAACACCGACTGAATAGCCAGCATCAAGTAAAATGGCTTCCATTAACGCACACGTTGAGCCTTTGCCATTGGTTCCGGCAACGGTGATTACGGTTGGAGCTGGTTTGGTAAGATTGGCTTTGTTTGCTACCGCTTGGACACGGTCTAAGCCTAGATCAATTGCTGAGGAATGAATATTTGCTAAATAATCAAGCCACATCTCTAATGAAGATGTGGCTTGAGGAATTGGGTTTTGGGTCATCTAACTTTAACCATTAAATTCTTTGGTTTTTATGTTAGTTGATACTTTACCCTTTTTCGTCCGCTTCTGGTACAGAATATGGCTCTTCATTTGGAGATTCGTTAACCGAAACCACCAAAGGAGACTTGTGGTTAGTCATCTTAGCGATAAGACCACCCACACGCTGACGCATTTCACGACGGTCAACGATCATATCAATAGCACCGTGATCAAGTAGGAACTCACTACGCTGGAAACCTTCAGGAAGATCTTCACGTACAGTTTGCTCGATTACACGACGACCAGCAAAGCCAATGAGGGCCTTAGGTTCACCGATGTTGATATCACCTAACATAGCCAAACTTGCTGATACACCACCCATTGTAGGGTCAGTTAGAACAGAAATAAACGGCAGACCTTTTTCTGATAAACGCTCAAGCGCAGCACTGGTTTTTGCCATTTGCATAAGAGACATTAAAGCCTCTTGCATACGAGCACCACCACTTGCTGAGAAACAAACAAGCGCACAGTTATTTTCAATGGCTGCATCCACTGCTTTCACAAAGCGAGCACCAACGACTGAACCCATTGAACCACCCATGAAGGAGAATTCAAACGCACACGCCACAAGCGGCAGACCAAGCAATTCACCCTGCATCACAACTAGCGCATCTTTCTCACCGCTGTTTTTTTGTGCAGCAGAGATACGCTCTTTGTATCGCTTAGAATCTTTAAATTTCAGTTTATCCTGTGGCTCAAGTTCAGAACCTAATTCAACTCGATTACCTTCATCTAAAAATGTTTCCAAACGACGACGCGCTTTCATACGCATGTGATGGTTACACTTTGGACAAACTTCTAAGTTACGCTCTAGCTCTGCATGGTATAAAACCTGTTCACAAGAGGTACATTTAGTCCACACGCCTTCTGGGATAGAAGCTTTGCGTGAACTTACTAGATTGCTTTTCTCTAAAATCTTTTCAAGCCAACTCATGGAAGACCTTTTCTCTCAACTCTTCCGCTTCATTGCGAAAGATATAAATTCGACATAATACCGACGGATTAAACCATATCTTGCAGCTACTGTAGATAAAAAACTGGTTGTACCTATTTTTGATATCGTAAATAGCGTATGTTTTCCGTTCACATTCAATGTAAACACTACCGATATTTTGAAATAAGTTTGTAAAATTAGTTCAAATTATCTGGTAAAAACAGTGGACCGATCGGCACTTCAGGTAACCCAAACTCTTCTGGGTAGTCTACATCTACCAGGTACAGACCTTCCGCTTTCGCTGTCGCACCCGCTAGTTTGCGATCTTTGGCGTCTAATAACCACTTGATCCATTCAGGACTCTCTTCGCCACGTCCAACTTTTATCAAGCTACCTGTGATATTACGAACCATATGATGCACGAACGCATTGGCTTTAATATCAATAACCACATAGTTTCCATGGCGCGTAACGTTCAGGTGCATCAAGTTTCGAAATGGGCTGCGAGACTGACAATGCGCCGCGCGAAACGACGTAAAATCATTTTCGCCGAGTAGGAACTGCCCTGCTTCATGCATTTTTTTCTCGTCGAGCTCACCATGATAGTGACTAACCCCCGAGTTTAAGATGCCTGGACGTAAAGCATGATTGAAAATAATGTAACGATAACGGCGCGCTGTCGCTGAGAATCTTGCATGGAAATCATCTGAAACTTCCTTAGCCCAACGAACCGCTATATCGCTCGGCATGTTCGCGTTTGCGCCCATGGTCCAAGCTACCATTTTTCGAGTAACGTTGGTATCAAAGTGCACAACTTGTCCCGTGCCATGCACGCCTGCGTCTGTCCGACCAGCACACTGAACTTCAACTGGGTGATTAGCGACGACGGACAATGCTCTCTCTAGCTCTTCTTGGACACTTTTCACTTCTCTTTGGCGCTGCCAACCAAAGTAGTTTGTACCGTTGTACTCGATACCTAATGCGATTCTCATCTTAACCTTCGAACTCTAAAATGGGGCGGGAAGTATATACTCAAGTCACCTCAAGTTGCCAGTTTCACCAAGGGTGACCTAAAGGTAGCATCCTACTAACGGGACACAAAAAGGGTAGCAAACGCTACCCTTTTGTTTCGGTTTATCGGCCATTAATGGCGTCAATCAGGCTTTTTGCTTCGCGGCGAATATCATCCTCACCGTAAACAATCGCCTCTTCTAGTAGTTTAATCGCCCCTTGAGAATCGTTCATCTCGAGATAGATTTTAGCCAAATCCAGTTTCCCAGCCGCTTCAGCATTGTTATCTACGTCAATATCGCCGATCTCGCCGATAACATCTGGAAACTCGTTCAATCCGACATCGAGCTTAAGGTCTTCTTCTTCGAACTCACCACCTTCTCTGTCGACCTGAGCCATCAATTCATCAATCGTCATAAATTGATTTTTCTTCGGGTCGAAGTCATCCAAGTCGCTTTGCTCTGCCCAGTTTTCTTGCGCGATCTCTGGCTGACTTAGTGCATCACTCGAATTCCAAACATCACGCTGGTCCTCAGGCACTTCTTCAGTAGAACTTACGTTATCAGCAGCGGGTTTAAAGCCATCCCAATCATCTCCAACATCAAGCATGGTTTCAAAATCCATACCTGCACTTGCGATGGTGTCACTGTCTAGTTTACCTTCAAATACTTCTGAGTTTGCGTCTTCCGCAAGAAGGTTAGCCATTGATGATTCATCATCCAAATTACTGAGCGGCTCACCCTCTGTCGCTGTTGGCTGCACTTCTGGGTCAGTATCAAAGCCGTTTTGCTGCGCAAATACTTCAAACAAAGCATCATGATCGTTATCGGCTTGAATAGCTGGTCTCGATGTCTCTGCTTCAACCTTAGGGCTCTCTGACGCACCCTCGTTCATTGACGCGAGAACATCTTCCTCATTGAACTCTGGAAGATCTTGGTCGTCAAAACTTAACTCTTCATCCTCACCGGAGATTGGTTCTATATCTGCAGTCTCAGAGCTCGGTAATTCTGGCTCTTCTTCCATCGACGCCAATGCGTCTTCTTCACTGAACTCAGGAAGATCCAGCTCATCAAAATTGAACTCTTCTTCGGACTCAGTTGGCAAGTCGGCTTCAACTTGTTCTGGTTCAACGGACTCGGACGTTTCTAACGCAGGTTCGCCAGCCATAGACGCCAGTGCATCTTCTTCACTGAGCTCTGGCAAATCGAGCGCATCAAAATTGAATTCATCTTCTGATTCAGTTGGCAAGTCGGCTTCAACTTGTTCTGGTTCAACGGACTCGGACGTTTCTAGCTCCGGCTCATCCGTCATAGACGCCAATGCGTCTTCTTCACTGAACTCAGGAAGATCCAGCTCGTCAAAATTGAATTCATCTTCTGATTCAGTTGGTAAGTCGGCTTCAACCTGTTCTGGCTCAACGGACTCGGACGTTTCTAACTCCGGCTCATCCGACATAGACGCCAATGCGTCTTCTTCGCTGAATTCTGGAAGATCTAGCTCATCAAAATTGAGTTCATCTTCTGAATCGTTGGTCGACTCAGTTTCCGGCTCCAATTCAGGTTCATCCAGTAGCCAATCTTCTTCTTGTGGAACACCGAATTCATTTTCTATTGTATTTGGTGTCGGTGTGAAGGCTGGAATGTCTTCCTCTTGCTCAACGTGAGGCTGTACCTCAGTATCGGACTCCACGGATGGTTCTTGTGTTGAATCAGTATCGGTAGCCTCTTGTTGTAGTGATGAAGCTTCCTCTATCTCCGTTTGTGTTTTTTCAACTTGCTGCGGTAAATCGTCTTCACTATCAAATAGAGCGTCAAGTTCAGCAGAAAAATCCGCTTTTTCTTGTTCTGTTGGCAGAAGCTCTTCACTGTCTGACTCAAATAGGTCGTCTAGCTCGCTCATTAAAGGATCATTCTCTGGTGAGAGGTCCTCTAAATCACCAAGAAATTCATCGCTGCTAAATGGCTCTGAAGCAGCCTCTGGCTCGGTTAATGGTTGCTCTTTTGCAGCTTGTTGCGTGTCTGGTTGGCTTTCACTTAATAAAGCGTCGATGTCCAACCCAGACTCAATGTCCTGATCTTCATGAGTTTGTTCTGACTCAACTACGGAAGATGGCTTTTCGTCGGCGTCTGGCTCACCAAAACCAAGTGATTTCAGTAACTCTTCCTCTTCCGATTTATTCTGCTCTGGGCTCTCGTCCTCTCGAATCAGATCATCAAACGGATCTAAATCAGCTTCAGTCTCTTCATCAAGTTCAGAGGTAACATCATCAATGAGTTCATCCAGTAAGTCTGTGCTATCTGCGTCTAACTCTTCGATCGAGTCATCACCTTCAAAACCAGAGATTGCTTCTAGCTCGTTTAGTGGATCAAACTCGTCTGTGTCATCTTCATCAAAATCAATGAGTTCATCGAGTAGCTCTGTACTGTTTTCATCTAGAACAGGGCCTTCATTGGCGTCAGCTTCTCGAACTTCCGATTCACTAGCCGGTTGTTCATACTGGGCCAATAGCTTATCGATATCGTCGTCAGATGCCTCTCCTACACTAAAGTCATCATCCGAAACGGGCTGTTTTAACTCAGGCTCATCAGTATCTAAATCGAAGTCATCGTTGCCAAGTTCAGCAAACAAGTCATCAAGCATATCCTGGTCGACAGTGTCACTTGGTAACTCTTCTGACGGCTCATCGGCTGCAAGTAACTCGGCAAATGCGTCGTCTGAAAGCGAGTCTGATTTCTCATTCGCATCGTCCGAAAGATCGAAGCCAGACTCATCGTCATCGAGCACTTCTAGTTCTGGAGCAACCTCATCTAAGGCTCGCTCCATTTCTTCTAAACCAAGCGCTTTTTCTTCGCCGTTGACTTGGATACCATTGTTCGATGACTCAAACTCATCCAGACCAACATCTAGGTCACCGTCATCGCCAATATCTGCAAATGGGTCATCGTCCCCTTCCAGATTGAAATCAAGTTCTTCATCGTCGAGGTTAGCAAAGACGTCTTCTTCTAAATCTGACTTCTCTTCTTGTAAAGACTGTGTGTTGATATCTTCATCTGCAAACAATTCATCATCAAGCGTGAGCTCTTCATCAAGCTCATCCGCCGCCGCTAAACCGATTGGCGCCGCAAGAGGATCAACGTTTTGCTGTTCCTGTGCAGCCGCTTCTTCCCCTTTCGCTTTAGAGCGTCGACCAAGAAGCATAACAACTAGCAACGCAATCAAAGCTCCAGGAATTAATGCCGCAAGACCAACAAGCCAACCATTAGACAAAATTTTGTCCATGGTGCTTGGTTGCATGCGCTGTTGTTCAGCAAGGCGCTGGCGCTCTTCTGCAAGCAGTTTCTCGACTTCTGAGCGAATGCGTTCTTCGTCATTCAGTTCGCTTTTCAAAGTTTCGACTTCGCTTTGCACTTCTGACAGCATCAATCGAAGACGATGGTTCTTCTCTTCTAATGACTCTAATTCACTTTGTGAGCCTTGAAGTTTGTCCTTTAGCGCACTGACCTGCTTTTCACCCTGCGGAGAGGTGGTTACTGGTGGCGCAGGGATGACGGGTATTGTTTTCGGAGTTGGTTTTGGCTCCGTTGCTGCCACTGTCTCTGGCTTAGCCGCAGGCTTGGGTTCTACTTTAATTTGTGGCTTTGGTTGCTCGGTGACTCGTTGTGCTGGCGTCGCTCTATTTGTCGGCTTCGGCTGTTTTAACTTAGCTTCATGCGCCTTCATAATCGCAACAGCTTGCGCTGTGGTCGCGCTTTGCACTTGCTCTAGAGAAGGTACTCGTAGCCGACTACCTGGGATCAATTCATGAATGTTTTGGTTCTCAAACGCTTGAGGGTTAATTCGGTAAATGGCAAGAAGCGTTTGTTGAACGGTAACACCGCGTGAAGGTCGTAATTCTGAAGCGATCGACCATAGTGTTTGATTTTCACCAGTCGGACCAAAGAAACGTGACGGTTGAGTATTCGCAGGAGGAGCAGGTAATGCTCGCTCAATATCTTCAGCATAGCTCGGAGATGATTGCACTTCACCAGACGGTCCAACAAGACGAATTCCTTCGGCTTGAACCACTGATGATGTCTGAGTCGCGCTCATCAACACAAGGGCTGCTAACAAACGCTTATAATTTTGACGCATAGAAGGCTCAGTTTTGTGCTAAATACAATTTGAAATGGTGATCGGTTAAATATATCGGATATCGCATGCAAAACTATAGCGTTGAGAATAAAAAATGTGTGGCTCTCGCCATATTCGTACTAATCTCACACTATTTTGTTTCGTTCGTACAAAAAAGCCTCGCACTGTGCGAGGCTTTGAAATGAATTGTAAACGACTTAGTAGTAATCGCGGATCAGAACTTCTGCGATTTGCACCGCGTTAGTTGCCGCGCCTTTACGCACGTTATCAGCAACAACCCACAGGTTTACGCCGCTATGATGGCTGATATCGTTACGGATACGGCCAACCATTACATGGTCTTTACCGCCCGCATCGCGAACTTGTGTAGGGAAGTCTTCACCGTGGAACACTTCGATACCGTCAGTTTGTTCAAGCAAGTTAACGACTTCTTGTGCATCGATAGGTGAACGAGTCTCAATGTGAAGTGCTTCTGCGTGACCGTAGAATACAGGAACACGTACACACGTTGGATTGACTGTGATTGATGGATCGTTAAAGATCTTCTGTGTTTCCCACACCATTTTCATTTCTTCTTTGGTGTAGCCGTTTTCCATCATTTGATCGATTTGTGGAATACAGTTAAACGCGATCTGTTGAGAGAATTGCTTCTTGTCTGCAGGCAGACCGTTTAGCAGCTTCGCCGTTTGACCTGCTAGCTCATCGATACCCGCTTTGCCTGCACCAGACACCGATTGGTAAGTTGATACGTTAATACGCTCAATGCCCACCGCATCGTGAATTGGTTTTAGTGCCACCAGCATTTGGATGGTTGAACAGTTCGGGTTCGCGATGATGTTACGGTTACGAAACTCTGCAATCGCTTCTGGGTTTACTTCTGGCACAACAAGAGGAATGTCGTACTCGTAACGGAAGTGTGATGTATTGTCGATAACAATCACGCCTTCATCAGCGGCAATTGGAGCCCACTTGGCTGATAGCTCACCACCAGCAGAAAACAGTGCGATATGCGCTTGAGACCAATCGAACTCTTCTACGTTTTGAACGCGTACCGTTTTACCATTGAAGCGGTAAGTCTTGCCTTCGCTGCGCTCACTCGCGAGTAGGAAGATTTCGCCTACTGGGAATTTGCGCTCTTGAAGCACATCCAAAATTGTTTCACCGACCGCACCGGTCGCACCTAAAATGGCAACATTATATTGCTGGCTCATTGACTTACCTCAATCTGAAAACCTAGTTCTGCTAATGGAGCAAGGTTACATGTTTTGTTACCCACTAGCGTGACAGCGCTGTATTCACGGCGATCCCAGTAGTTTTTACGCATCAGGTCAAAAGCGCCTGGCTTACTGATTTCACGGCGGAAAAGAGCGTCATCTCTACGCACATCATAGATTAACTGCGTGATGTTATGCAGTGTTGCTTCGTCCCAAGCTCTGTCCAATACCATAGTAGGAACAGGCGCGGTTGGCAGTAAATCGCTGGCATGCGCACGTAATTCGTTATTTAAGAACTCACAGTAGCTGTTGAAAATCATCGTTGTACCGCGAGCTTTCCCTTCCAAGCCGTAGCCTGCAACGTGAGGGGTTGCGAATGCTAGCAGAGGCAGAAGCTCCATATCAACCTCTGGTTCAAATTCAAATACGTCGAGTGCCGCTGTAAAGCCATCATTTTTCAAAAGACGTTGCTTCAAAGCAGCGTTGTCAACGATGGGACCTCGAGCCGCGTTAATCAAAATTTGATCGCTGCGGAGACCATTTAATACCTTCTCATCAATCAAATGATGCGTTGGGTATGGGCCATCTTTGGTGATTGGCGTATGTAGTGTAATGATGTCTGAGCTTTCAATCAGTTCTGTCAACGGAGTAAAGCTACGAGGATCACCAGCCTCTTGTTTGAATGGGTCATTGATGAGAACTTTAATACCCATGCCTTTCAAACATTTCTCTAGGTAGCTACCTACTTGGCCTGCACCAATAATACCTACCGTCTTGTCAAATACCGAGAAACCTTGTTGCTGAGCAAGCACCATCATCACGCTGAACGCGTATTCCGCCACACCCACTTTGTTACACCCTGGCGCCGCAGTGAAGAAAATGCCTTTCTCTTTTAAGAGTGCTTGGTCAACATGATCCATGCCTGCCGTGGCCGTACCAACAAACTTCAGCTTGTTTGCTTTGCTGATCAGGTCAGCATTCACTTTGGTGACTGAGCGAATCATTAGGGCATCAACATCCACTAAATCATCGGCGGTCAGTGTACGACCTGGTTTTAGAATTACGTTACCGAGTTGGCTGAATAGTTCTTCAGCATACGGCATATTTTCATCAACAATAATTTTCATAGCGCCAGCGTTCTAACATCCATTTGTAAGAGTTCGTTTATTCGCAAGATGCGAAACTAAAGCGATTGTGCCCTTTTCCCGAAAAATCTCAAGATATAACACCAATAAACCTCAAGGAGGTAACTCCTATAGAATCGATTGACGGGAAGCCTAGAGAAAAGCAGAAACAGAGAAAAGAAAAAGCCCGGCTAAATAGCCGGGCAAAGTTCCAGAACAAAAGGATCCTATCCCGCTCTCCATGGGATAGAGTCTGCGTCTGTTCGATCAGTGTGACTGATCAAGCTCTGGAAACTGGATTGTTGGCGTTTACAGTACTCTCGCAAGGCGCCAACAAATTCAGTTAACCTTGGTACTTTTTAATAACCAAAGTTGCGTTTGTGCCGCCAAAGCCAAAGCTGTTTGACATTACGGTCGTTAGCTCTGCATCACGAGCTTCTGTCACGATGTCCAGACCTTGTGCTGCTTCGTCCAAGTTTGAAATATTGATGCTTGGAGCAATGAAGTTTTTGTCTAGCATAAGTGTTGAGTAAATTGCTTCGTGCACGCCCGCTGCGCCGAGTGCGTGGCCAGTCATTGCTTTTGTTGCAGAGATTGCAGGGCTGTTCTCACCAAACAATTGTTGGATAGCACCAAGCTCTTTCACGTCACCAACTGGTGTCGATGTGCCGTGCGTGTTGATGTAATCCACACCATCAACGTCTTGCATCGCCATCTTCATACAACGAATTGCGCCTTCACCTGATGGCGCTACCATGTCGTAGCCATCTGATGTCGCACCGTAACCTACGATTTCACCGTAGATTTTCGCACCACGTGCCAGTGCGTGCTCTAGTTCTTCAATAACCAGCATGCCGCCGCCGCCCGAGATAACAAAACCGTCACGGTCTGCATCGTATGTACGAGATGCTTTGTCTGGCGTGTCATTGTATTTGGTTGACAGTGCGCCCATCGCATCAAACATCATAGTTTGAGACCAATCTAGCTCTTCGCCGCCACCAGCAAAAACAATATCTTGTTTGCCTAGTTGAATAAGCTCCATAGCATGGCCGATACAGTGTGCAGATGTTGCACATGCAGAGCTCATTGAGTAGTTCACGCCACGAATCTTAAATGGCGTAGCAAGACAAGCAGAAACAGTAGAAGACATAGTACGAGGAACCATGTAAGGACCAACTCGCTTTACGCCTTTGGCGCGCATCGTGTCTGTCGCTACCGTTTGGTTGTATGCAGAAGCACCGCCAGAACCTGCAACGATACCGGTACGGTCGTTTGAAACCTGCTCTTCTGTAAGACCAGCGTCTGCGATTGCCTGCTCCATTGATAGGTATGCATAAGCAGCCGCATCACCCATAAAGCGCATCTGCTTACGGTCGATGTGTTCCGCCGGGTTGATTTTTAGGTCACCCCATACTTGCGAACGAAGACCGTGTTCTTTGAACTGCTCAGATGCAGTGATGCCAGATTTGCCCGCTTTAAGAGACGCTAGAACTTCTTCGACGTTGTTACCGATACTTGAAACAATACCCATACCGGTGATTACGACTCGTTTCATTATGACATTCCTATAATTCAAAAATCCGCTAGATGATAACTAAGATAGTCAACAAAAGTGGTCAGCTTTCCCATAAATTCGTACAATCGCCCCATTCTTACCGCGCCAAATCACAAATTTGCACCATTATGACTTCAATAAAAAACGCAGAACTTGGTTGGAACGAAGCTGGTACTCCGGTTTCAGACCAATTTGATGATGTTTACTTCTCTAACGTAAACGGTCTTGAAGAGACACGCTACGTTTTCTTAAAACAAAATCATCTCCCAGAAAGATGGCAGGAATTTGACCAAAGACGTTTTGTCATTGGTGAAACAGGATTTGGCACGGGATTAAACTTCTTAGCAGTATGCCAGTGGTTTAGTGAGTTTCGTCGTCAGCATCCGGACGCAACATTGAAAGAGCTGCATTTTATTAGCTTTGAAAAATACCCATTAAGCAAAGCCGATTTAAAGAAGGCGCATGAAGCTTGGCCTGAGCTAGCTGAGTACGCGGAAAAGTTACAAAAGCACTATCCTGCCGCTGTGCCGGAGTGTCATCGCATTGTTTTAGAAGACGGTGCAATCACACTCGACCTTTGGTTTGGTGACATTAAAGACTGCATGCCGCAAGTCCCATACAACGAACAAGGTTTGATTGATGCTTGGTTCTTAGATGGATTCGCGCCAAGCAAAAACCCAGAGATGTGGAACCAAGGCCTGTTCAACAACATGGCAAAGCTAGCCAAGCAAGATTGTACAGTTGCCACGTTTACCGCAGCAGGCTTTGTACGTCGTGGTTTGAACGAAGCTGGCTTTACAATGAAAAAGGTGAAAGGTTTCGGCACTAAACGAGAAATGATCGCCGGCTCTATGGAGCAACGTGAAAAGCAGTCGAACCATCTCCCTTGGTTCAATCGCACAGCATCTAGCAATCTTGATTCGATAGCCATCATTGGTGGTGGTATAGCCAGCGCGGCGTTAGCGAAAACGTTAGTTCGTCGTGGCCAAAACGTCACCCTTTACTGTAAAGACAAACAACCAGCCAAAGGAGCTTCAGGCAATCGACAAGGAGCCGTTTATCCACTGCTTAATGGCCCGCATACGGGTGTTTCACGAGTGTTTGCTCCTGCATTTTTGTTCGCACGTCAGTTTGTTGAACAAGCAGCACAAGAGATCGATTTTGATCATGACTGGTGTGGCGTGACTCAGTTGATGTGGGATGACAAATCCACAGACAAACTGGAGAAAATACTTGCGGGTAACTTCACACCAGAGCTCATTCACAAGCTGTCCGCCGAGGAGACTGCGAACACTATCGGGTTACCTATTGATATGGCATCTGTGCACTACCCAATGGGAGGGTGGCTGTGTCCTGCCGAGTTAACTCGCGGGTTAATTAATCAATTGGAGAAGACGTCGTTACTCTCAACGAAGTTTGAACATCTTGTTGAGGCATTAGATTGGGATGAAAAGCGTCAGCTCTGGCTACTAACGGCGAGTGGTCAAACATTTGAGCACTCAACGGTTGTAATTGCGAACGGCCATGAGTTCCAGACATTGAGTCAAACCGCTTCCCTACCAATGGGACAAGTGAAAGGACAAGTCAGTCATGCGCCAGCAACCGAAACGCTGAGTCAGCTGAAAACGGTGTTGTGTTACGACGGTTACATGACACCTGTTAACCCAAGTAATCAACACTTGTGTATCGGTGCAAGCTACGACCGCAGTCACCTTGACTACGAATTTGATGAAAACGCCCAAAAAGATAATGCGGAAAAGCTAGTGAAATGTGTACCGAATCAAACATGGGCAAAAGAGGTAGATATCACTGGTAATCAATCTCGCCAAGGTATTCGTTGTGTTAGCCGAGATCACTTACCATTTGTCGGAAATGTGGGTGACTTTGAGACGATCAAAACGCAATACGCCAACTTACAAAATCAAAAAGAAGAAGAGGTAGAAACCATTCATCAGTACCCTAACCTATTCTGCTTCTTAGGTTTAGGATCTCGTGGACTGAGCTCTGCACCATTATTAGCTGAAGTGTTGGCCTCCCAGATCTGTGGGGACCCGCTGCCATTACCGGTTGATGTATTGACCGAACTTCACCCAAGTCGAATGTGGGTTCGTAAACTAAGAAAAGGCAAAGCCATTACCGAGCTGTAAGAGTATTCTCTGTTTTGATTCCCGACACAGATACGTGTCGGGAATCGCTAACTCATTAAGTCGCTCGTACTGAGATTACTTCAGCAGTGCAACTGCCTGTTTCACTTGCTCTGCCACTTCTGGGTTTACAACCTCACCCGATTCCACGTCAAAATTTTCGTAGAAGCTCGGCACCGATAACGATGCCTTTACATCCGCGCCAAAAAATTGTGCAGAACCTGTCGCCGCCGCAAGAACACTTTGCGCACCACTGGGACCTGGGGAAGTTGCTAAATAAACGACAGGTTTGTTTTGAAATACATTACGCTCAATGCGCGTCGCCCAATCGAACAAGTTTTTATAGGCCGCTGGGTACGAACCGTTGTGCTCTGCGAAGGAGACAACGAGAGCGTCAGCCTCCGCCAAGTCACGTAAAAACGCGACAGCCCCTTCAGCTTGACCTATTTCTTTCTCTTTGTCCTCGCTAAACATTGGCGCTTGATAATCGTTTAAGTCTAGAACATTCACTTGAGCGCCTTCGACTTGATTTGCTGCGTATGTAGCAAGTAGTTTGTTGATTGAGTTAGAGCTGGTAGATGCACCAAATGCGACAATTTTCATGGTTGTAATCCTTTGTTCACGTTTTATGCTGATCAGAATAAAAGTTGAACAGTTTCGCTACAACCACAAAAATTTTATGGAGAGGTTCGAATTTTTCGAAGTAGTAAATGACTAGGATTAAATAAAGGGAGAACGCTGCTTAGGGACTAAGCCTGAGCCTGGAGCTCTTGCCACAAATCACTGACAATCACGCGATCGGCCGGGCTTAACTCGGTACGCGCATTTTCTAAGCTGCTCTCAATGCGTGACTTCAGCTCAGTAATATCGCTAATCCCTTCTTCTTCACAAGACGCCGCGGATAAAGAGATGTGACCACGTAAATAACCACCAGCAAACAATTCATCGTCAGATGCTGTTTCAATTCGAGCATCAATCAGTTCCAGTAGTTTTTCTTCAAATTCAATAATCATGGTGTATCTCTGAGGTTATTAGTGGTTATTTAACGCAAAAGTCCGACGCTTCCAGTGGCTTAGTTTGATAAAATGCGCGCAGGGCATCAGAAAGCATTTTCACTCGCAAAGGCAAGCCAACGTCCAAAATACCTAGCACTTCTTTATGCACTTTTTTCATAAAGCCGAGCCTATCTGGTTCAAAATCGCCGTGTAGATTGTCACAACTCACCGTAAAAGGGAAGCCAGCGCTTTGTGCCAGAATCCATTCATAAGCTTGAGGTCGCACTTCAACTTTCTCAAACTCCTCTTGAACTTCTGCTGTTCGCCCATCAGGTTCATACCAATAACCAAAATCTTCCAGCAAACGACGCTCTGGACCAGCCACACACCAATGCGAAATCTCGTGTAAAGCAGAGGCGTAAAAACCCCGAGCAAAAATAATCCGATGATGAGGGTGTTCATCATCAGCAGGAAGATAAATAGGCTCATCACCACCTAACTCTAATTTCGTATTAAATTGTTCTAAAAAGGTGTCATTAAAAATGGTGATTAAGTCTTGGTATTCGTGGGTCATCGTCGAGTTTGTACTTCAGTTTGACATGCGCTGCATATTGTCGCTGTTTTTAGTTATGAGGTAAAGGCACCCCCACATTTTTGGTTATTAGTTGAATTTATCTGAAGGTCGCTTTCTCCATACAATTTCTCATTCGTCAGCGTACTTATTTACCACTACACTCTCGCCTTATTTTGATGCCGTTCAAACCGCTATTTTGAAGCCGTTTGATTACAAGCATGTTGCTGGTTTTAATCACTTTTTAAGAGAGATAGAACCGTTTGTAAGTGTTGTTACTTCGCCTACGCTGATTCTCGTAGAACGTAGTGACTTTTTACGTTGAGTGTTTCCCTATGTTGCTAAGTGTGTTGTATATCATTGGTATCACGGCTGAAGCCATGACAGGTGCGTTAAGTGCTGGTAGAAGAAAGATGGACTGGTTTGGTGTTATGTTGGTGGCCAGCGCAACGGCCATTGGTGGTGGCACCGTACGTGACATTCTATTAGGCCACTACCCTCTTGGTTGGGTAAAAAACCCAGAGTTCCTTGCAATTACGTGTGTTGCAGGTGTGCTAACAACAGGTTTAGCGAAATGGGTGATTAAGCTGAAAGGTCTGTTCATTCGCCTCGATGCATTAGGTTTAATCGTGTTTAGTATCATCGGAACAAAAATTGCGATGGGCATGGGCTTGCACCCTGGTATTTGTATGGTTTCAGCGTTAGTAACTGGTGTATTCGGTGGGCTACTTCGCGACTTAATCTGTCGCCAAACACCATTGGTACTGCATGAAGAGCTTTACGCTTCTGTCGCTCTTATCGCATCAGGAATGTACTTAGCGCTATTAGAATTCAATGTTCCCGATGTCACTGCCACTATTATTACACTGGTTACTGGTTACATGTTGCGTATGGCTGCGGTACGCTTTAAGTGGCGTCTGCCTTCTTTCCATTTGGAAACCGAAGGCTCGATTCATTAAGCAAAAACTACTTAAACAAAAAAGGTTGCCTGATAAAATTGTGCCACCCGCGATTCAGTGAGTGGCATAATTTTATATTCAGTCATCCTGAACAGCGACGAAGGAGCATGATTCAGGATCTATTATCCGAGCACTCTGTTGTCAGAGATGTTTCTTTCTCTTTTCATCGTGCTGAAATTAGATTCCTAGTCTCGCTATAGCTCGCTGGAATGACACAAAGCTCTTAAATCTTCGGTGTTTCAGTTGTTACGCCATGGTTTTGACCACGGTGGCGTAGTAAATGATCCATCACCACAATTGCCAGCATCGCTTCTGCGATAGGCACAGCACGAATACCCACACATGGGTCATGACGACCTTTGGTGATCAACTGAGTTGGTTCACCTTCTTTTGTGATGGTCTCACCCGGCACAGTGATACTTGATGTTGGCTTAAGCGCAATGTTTGCGACAATGTCTTGACCAGTCGAGATACCACCAAGAATGCCACCCGCATGATTACTACCAAAACCTTCAGGAGCAAGCGTATCACGGTGCTGACTGCCTTTTTGGTTTACCACCTCGAAACCGTCTCCGATTTCTACGCCTTTCACCGCGTTGATGCTCATTAGTGCGTGCGCGATGTCTGCATCCAGACGGTCAAATACAGGTTCACCAAGACCAACAGGCACGTTAGTTGCCACAACCTGAATTTTCGCGCCAATTGAGTCGCCTTCTTTTTTCAGGTCACGGATAAGTTGGTCAAATGCTTCTACTTTGTCCACATCTGGGCAAAAGAACGCATTGTTCTCGATTTCGCTCCAATCTACCTTGTCGATAGATACATCACCCATTTGTGACAAGTAAGCACGAATCTCAACACCAAACTCATCTTTTAAGTATTTCTTCGCGATTGCACCAGCCGCCACACGCATTGCGGTTTCACGAGCTGAAGAACGGCCGCCACCGCGATAGTCGCGGATGCCATATTTTTGGTGGTAAGTGTAATCAGCATGACCCGGTCTGAACTTATCTTTGATGTCAGAGTAGTCTTTTGAGCGCTGATCGGTGTTTTCAATTAGCAAACCGATCGATGTGCCCGTGGTTTTGCCTTCAAAAACGCCAGAAAGAATTTTAACTTCATCCGGTTCACGACGTTGTGTGGTGTAACGTGATGTGCCTGGACGACGGCGGTCGAGATCGATTTGTAGATCTGCTTCTGTAATTTCCAACCCCGGAGGACACCCGTCTACGATACATCCCAGTGCGATACCGTGACTTTCCCCGAATGTCGTCACTCGGAAATGTTGTCCGATACTGTTTCCTGCCATTACTTCCTCAAGTTTTTATCGCCACGCTCTCTCAAAACAGAGCATAGCTGCTTTCCAATTCTTCGTGGATTCATAGTGGCTTTATTACGTTTTGATGTAAAGAGTTAATATCGGCGAGGTATGCATAAAAAAAACACCGAGCATAAAGCTCGGTGTTTTGATGTTTAGTGCAAGACTCTATTAGTCTTTGTACAGTTTAAACTCTTCTGCACACTCAACCAGCTGGTCACGCGTTAGCATAAATACGCCATGACCGCCGTTCTCGAACTCAATCCAAGTAAATGGAATCTCTGGATACTGTTCCATCATATGAATCATTGAGTTTCCGACTTCACAAATAAGAATGCCGTTATCTGTTAGATAATCTGGCGCGTTAGCAAGAATACGACGCACTAGTTTTAGACCATCCGTACCCGCAGCTAAACCAAGCTCAGGCTCATGCGTGAACTCATCTGGCAGGCTGTTCATGTCTTCTTCATCCACATATGGTGGGTTGGACACGATTAGATTGTATTTCTCTTTTGGAAGATCACGGAACAAATCAGAGCGAATTGGGAACACTTGCTGCTCCATACCGTGATCTTGTACGTTTTGCTCAGCCACTTGTAGAGCATCTGTAGAGATGTCGATCGCATCCACTTCTGCTTCAGGGAAAGCGTGCGCACAAGCAATCGCAATACAACCAGAACCCGTACATAGGTCCATGATGCGCGTAGGCTCTTCCACCAACCAAGGTTGGAATTCCGCTTGAATCAATTCGCCGATAGGAGAACGTGGCACAAGTACACGCTCATCAACGAAGAACTCAAGACCGCAGAACCATGCTTTGTTTGTTAGGTATGCTGTTGGCGTACGCTCGTTGATGCGTTTTACTACGCGCTCAACAATACGCAGACGCTCGCTTGTCGTTAGGCGAGAGTTCAATACGTGCGGAGGCACATCAATCGGCAAGTATAAGGTTGGCAGGATAAGCTGAACAGCTTCATCCCACGCATTATCAGTACCATGACCGTAAAACAGGTTCGCTGCATTAAAGCGGCTTACCGTCCAACGAATCATATCTTGAAGGGTATGCAGCTCCGATACCGCTTCTTCTACAAAAATCTTATCCAAAATTGCCTCCGAAAAGCGCTACAATACTGCCAATAAAGTTTATTAATGAAATTGTTTACCTAATGAGCAAAAAAGACACCGAGAACGATGACGATTTCGCCTTGTTTCAGGAAGCAGTACAGGGCGTAAAAAAGTTGCGACAGGATACCATAATCCAGCAACCAAAAAAAAATACTAAGCAAAAAGAAATCAAGCGCTCCAACCGTGAAGCGAGTGACTCTGAATTTTACTTTTCAGACGAGTTTGTCCCTCTATTAAACGATGAAGGTCCAACTCGTTATGCACGTGACGACGTCTCCACTTATGAAGTCAAACGTCTACGTCGTGGCGTGTATGTACCGGACGTGTTCCTCGATATGCACGGCATGACACAGCAAGAAGCAAAACGCGAGCTTGGTGCGATGATAGCCTATTGCATCAAAAACGAGATTCATTGTGCGTGTGTGCAACATGGTATTGGGAAACACATCCTGAAACAGAAAGCCCCACTTTGGTTAGCACAGCATCCTGACGTTATGGCTTTTCACCAAGCGCCACTAGAATTTGGTGGTGATGGTGCGTTGTTAGTGTTGCTTTCAATTCCTGAAAAGTAACAAGCTTGCTGTAGACACGACGAAACGAAAAGGCAGGGATATCCTGCCTTTCTTATTCGGTCTCTAATTTGCAAACACTTATTTTGGTTTAGACACTTATGGCGTAATATGCCATAGCACTTCACCATTTTGTGTTTGTAAATCATATTCAATGCACACTAGCCCTGATGTAGGAAACATCGGTGGTGTCATGTCTTTTACAAACTCTGAAGTCAGATAACCGACCAAAGGCAAATGCGATACGAACAAAAGCGAGTCCAATTGTTCGACTTCTATTAACGCACTTGCGAAATCGAAGACATGCTCGGACTGGCCATAAGGTGTAATATCTTCACAAGTTTCAATGCTTTTTGCAGAGAAATACGCACTGATCTCTTGCCAAGTTTGTTGAGCTCTAATGTACGGACTCACCAACACTTTATCGAATTGCGCAAAACCCTGTTCTTTACAGGCTCTCGCAACCGCTTCTGATTCGACTCTGCCTCTTGGGGTCAATTGTCGTGCTGCGTCTGAATCTGCAAAATGCTCGGCTTCACCGTGACGCATGATGAATATTTTCATGTTATTTCCTAGGGATAGCTAACGCTACCAAAAGGTTGACTGCTATCTTTATTAGATAGACGGGGCTAACTTTAACAATGACGAAACAAAAATACTGATATAATTATCTGTTCATTATACCAATTCGCTTGTTAAAGATAGCGACTTTCTTAACAATCTATTAAAAGAATGTACTCAGTTCATCACACTATTTAACTGTGCAATGAGTTCAGAGCATTCACTCAAACAGTTCTTCCCCATACGCAAACGCGATGGGCCTGTGCAGAAGTCTACGAATAACAAAAATACGGCAAGCAGTATTTGTCGAAACGCAAACTTTGCGCCCCCCGCGAGGGGAGCCTAAATTACTGTAATGCGAAATCTGGAGACGCATCGTGCATCTAAGTCCTAACGATTCAAATCAATACCGCTACATTACCTTGAGCAATGAACTGCGTGTACTGCTGATTCATTCCGATACAGCTCAACAGTCGGCAGCTGCTCTGGCAGTGAACGTTGGACACTTCGACGACCCAAACGATCGCCAAGGTCTGGCACACTATTTAGAACACATGCTTTTTTTGGGTACGGAAAAATACCCTAAAGTGGGCGAGTTTCAAAGCTATATTAGCCAACACGGTGGAACAAACAACGCTTGGACTGGTACAGAGCACACTTGTTTCTTTTTCAATATTGCTCCAAATGCCTTTGAAAGTGCCTTAGATCGATTTAGCCAATTTTTTACCGCACCTTTGTTTAACGAAGAAGCATTAGACAAAGAACGCCAGGCTGTCGACTCCGAATACAAGCTCAAACTCAATGATGATTCTCGTCGCCTGTATCAAGTTAACAAAGAAGTCATCAATCCAGAGCACCCGTTTTCAAAATTCTCTGTCGGAAACTTAGATACTCTTGGCGACCGAGATGGTAAATCCATCCGCGACGAAATTGTGGAGTTTCACCACTCTCAGTATTCCGCCGATTTGATGACACTGACTCTATTTGGGCCACAGCCGCTCGATGAACAGCAAGCTTGGGTAGAAGCCATGTTTGCCGACATCCCAAATCACCATCTTCGTGGAAAATCGATTGATGTACCGATCGGCACTGAGGAAAGCACGGGCATTTTGGTTCAAGTCGAGCCGCTCAAAGAGTTCCGTAAACTGATTCTCACATTCCCCATGCCGGGAATGGATGCGCATTATAGCGTGAAGCCACTCTCCTACTTTGCTCACCTGTTGGGTTATGAAGGAGAAGGCAGTTTGATGCTTCAACTCAAAGAAAAAGGCTGGATTACTTCTCTCTCAGCGGGCGGCGGCGCGAGTGGCAGTAACTACCGAGACTTTACCGTAAGCTGCACCCTGACGCCAAACGGCTTAGATCATGTTGATGATATCGTTCAAGCAGTTTTTCAATACCTCTCGATGATCAAACAAGACGGGTTAGATGAATGGCGCTATCTCGAAAAACAAGCGGTATTAGAATCGGCTTTCCGCTTCCAAGAGCCATCGCGCCCAATGGATCTCGTCAGCCATCTGGTGATCAACATGCAGCACTATCAACCGGAAGACACGGTTTATGGTGACTACAAAATGGCGGGCTACGATGAAGAGTTACAGCGTTCATTGCTGCGATACTTAACCATCGATAATGTGCGCGTCACTTTGATTGCTAAAGGCCTGGAATACAATCGTACTGCCGAATGGTACTTTACCCCGTACTCCGTCACGCCTTTTAGTGAAAGCCAACGTCGTTTCTATCAACAAATCGATCCAAGCTGGCAATTCGTCTTACCGGAAAAGAACCCTTATATTTGCTACGATCTCGACCCCATGCCACTCGAAAATGGTGATTCACTGCCAGAGTTGATTGAGGATCTCGAAGGGTTTCGGCTGTGGCATTTGCAAGATGACGAATTTCGCGTGCCCAAAGGTGTCGTTTATGTCGCTATCGACAGCTCTCATGCCGTTGCATCACCAAAGAACATCGTCAAAACGCGCTTATGTGTAGAGATGTTCCTCGATTCGCTAGCAAAAGAAACCTATCAAGCAGAAATCGCAGGGATGGGTTACAACATGTATGCTCACCAAGGTGGCGTGACCTTAACCCTCTCAGGGTTCAGTCAAAAGCTGCCTCAGTTGCTAGAAGTGATTCTGCACCGTTTTGCTTCTCGAGATTTCAGCCCTGCTCGCTTTGAAACCATCAAACAACAATTGTTACGAAACTGGAGAAATGCTTCACAAGATCGCCCTATTTCGCAGCTGTTTAACGCACTTACTGGGTTACTTCAACCCAATAACCCGCCTTTCGCAACCTTAGTCGAAGCGCTAGAAGAAATCGAAGTCGATGAACTCTCGGTATTCGTAGAATCCATTCTTGCAGAACTGCACGTTGAAATGTTTGTTTACGGAGACTGGCAACGCCAGCAAGCCCATGACATGGCTACGACCTTGAAGGATGCTCTAAGAGTTAACGAGCAACGTTATGAAGAGGCACTTCGTCCGCTCATTATGCTAGGTAAAAATGGCAGTTTTCAACGTGAGGTGCATTGTAACCAGCAAGATTCCGCGGTCGTTATTTACCACCAGTGCGAGGATATTGAGCCTCGTAGTATCGCGCTATACTCATTGGCCAATCACCTTATGTCGGCAACGTTTTTCCACGAAATCCGTACCAAGCAGCAATTAGGTTACATGGTAGGCACTGGCAATATGCCGCTAAATCGTCACCCTGGTATTGTACTATATGTGCAGTCACCTAATGCAGCACCTGCCGAGCTGGTTACCTCAATCGATGAGTTTTTAAATGCCTTTTATATGGTGTTGTTAGAGTTAAACGATTACCAATGGCACAGCAGTAAGCGCGGCTTGTGGAACCAAATAGCAACGCCGGACACCACACTTCGAGGTCGGGCTCAACGTCTTTGGGTTGCGATAGGAAACAAAGACACTGAGTTTAACCAACGTGACAAGGTACTTGCGGAGTTGAAGAAGCTGACGCGCGCAGACATGATTCGCTTCGTTGTGAACGAATTGAAACCTCGTACTGCAAATCGTTTGATCATGCACTCTCAAGGTCAAGCGCATTCGGAGGCTCCGCGCATCCATCTAGGACAAGAAATAGGATCGATTGAAGAGTTCCAACTTCGGCCAAAAGATTGCGGCTTGGGGTGATCTAGTTGCGCAGAAATAAAATTGTCGATTACTAGAATGAACCTACAAACCCATGAGGTTGTCGGTCTCATAGATTGAATCGGCACCATAATTGGCAGAAAATTGAAATTGCGCCATTGCGGCTTATGCTCTAATTACCGCACTAAAAATAACTTAATGAGGTAATCATGAAAAAAGCACTTTTACTTGTGGCTCTTATACTGCCATTGGCATCTGCTCACGCTGAAATCTCAGTCAAAGGCGATGGTTTCGAACTAAGTGACGACTGTGTGCGCCTTAGCGGAGACAATGTATCCATCAAATCAGATGATTGCTCTTCAAAACAGTGGAATGATAAAGACAAAAAAGGTAATAGCAGCGTTCATGGGGACGACAACCCTGGTAAAGGCCACAATAAAGATAAGAAAGACAAGAAGAAGTAACCATTTCTTCTTTATGAAAAAGGCTTGCCACTGGCAAGCCTTTTTCTCTACCGAAGCAACGTTTAATAGAACGTTGTCCCTTCACCAGCTCGAGTAAGCAAGCCATCACATGGCGCGTAACGATCGCCATACTTCGATGCAAACTCATTCATTTTCTCTACGAGCTCTTTAATGCCAAATTGGTCCATGTAACGGAACGGACCACCCAAGAACGGTGGGAAACCAATACCAAATATCGCGCCAATATCGCCGTCACGTGGCGAGCGAATGATACCATCATCCAAACAACGTACCGCTTCATTCAGCATTGGCAGCACACAGCGCAACGCAATATCGTTATCGCTTAGCTTAGATTCAGGGTCGAGCTTAAGCAGTTTGTAAACCGATTTGTCGACATCTTTCTTCTTGCCCTTGTAAGTGTAAAACCCCTTACCACTCTTGCGTCCTTTACGTCCATCATTTAACAAGATATCAAACACATCCGGCCCTTTGAATCGGTCACCTAACTCATTAACCAGGATCGGCATAATTTTCGCGCCAATGTCGACACCAACTTCATCCAACAAGGTAATCGGGCCGACAGGGAAACCAAAATCAAGCAACGCCGTATCAATCTTTTCGATCGGTTCGTTAGCCAACAAAATATGCGCCGCTTCGTTCATGTATGGAGCAAGAATGCGGTTCACGTAAAAGCCCGCTTTGTCTTTCACTACGATCGGGGTTTTACCTTGCTTCTTAGCAAGTGCAACAACTGTTGAAACGGTTTCATCTGACGTCGTTTCATGCGGAATCACTTCCACCAAAGGCATTTTTTCTACTGGGCTGAAGTAATGCAAACCAACTACGTTTTCTGGACGCTCTGCTTTTTCTGCAATTTTGTGGATAGGCAACGAAGAAGTATTGGTCGCAAAGATAGTTTCTGTCTTAGCGTTCGCTTCAATGTCCGCCACCATTTTTTGCTTAAGATCTAAGTCTTCAAAAACGGCTTCAATTACGACATCAATATGATTAAAACTGGTAAAATCGACACCACCAGACAGTTGCAGCATTTTCGCTTGCAGATCGGCCTTGGATAGAATGCGACGTTTGCGCTGTTTCTCAAATAACTTGTAGTTGTAGTTGAGCGCGTTTAAAACGCCATCGTTGCTAACGTCTTTGATGCGAACAGGTACTTTTGCTTTTGCAACAGACACATGGCTGATTCCGGCGCCCATCAGACCACCACCAAGCACACCAACTTTATGAACTGGTGCTGGTTTCGCATCCGTGCCATTTTCTTTCTTCATTTCTGTTGTGGCAAAGAAGATCGAACGGAGCGCTTTTGACTCTGAGCTCATCACAAGCTCACCGAAGCGCTTCGCTTCAAGTTCTTGACCTTTAGCGAAGCCTTTCTCTAAGCCATGTTGAATAACTTCTAGAATTGCAACCGTTGCTGGATAGTTACCGCGAGTTTTTTGATTCGTTTTCTTCGCAGCTTGCTCAAATACAAACTTGCGCCCTAGCCCGCTACCAGACATCACCTTTTCTTTCGTCGATAGCTTTTTCGTGCCCTTGTTTTTACCTTTGTCGATAAACTGTTTTGCTACGTCGAGCAAAATGGTGTCAGGCACACAGGCGTCCACAACGCCCAATTTTTTAGCTTTCTTCGCACGAAGTTGTTTACCCGTCAGGATCAAGTCCAACGACGGTAACAGGCCAATCAAACGTGGCAGACGCTGAGTACCACCAGAACCTGGCAATAAACCAAGTTGTACTTCTGGCAGACCTAAACGCGTTTTGTCAGAATCCGTACAAACACGATAATCACATGCAAGAGCCAGTTCTAAACCACCGCCCAAACATGGGCCATGAATAGCCGCAACGACAGGATAAGGTAAGTCCGATAGCTGCTGGAACAACTCCTGACCTTGCCTTGCTAAGGCTTCCGCTTCACTTGCTGTGGTGCATGCTTCTAGCATTCGAACATCAGCACCCGCAACAAAATTGTCCGGTTTTAGGGAGTGGATGATCATCCCTTTAATACCACTGGAGTCTTTTAGCTGAGCAAAAATTTCTTTCATTTCGTCAGCAAAAGCCGCCTGCAGCGTATTCATTTTTTCATTAGGAACATCGATGGCTAACCAAGCAATATTTTGCTCATCAACCTTTAGACTAAATGCTTTTTGCTCGCTCATTACTCAACCTCCAGAATCATTGCCGCACCAAGACCACCAGCAGCACATGCAGTATTCAATGCAATACCACCGCCACGGCGTTTTAGCTCTCGTAGGGTTTGCGTCATCATACGCGCACCAGTCGCAGCAAATGGGTGACCATAAGCAATTGATCCGCCAAGCACGTTGAACTTATCCATGTCAATTTCACCAATCGCTTTTGAGCGACCAAGGTTTTCTTGAGCAAACTTATCGGAAGCAAACATCTTCACATTCGCCAATGCTTGAGCAGCAAAGGCCTCGTGCATGTCGATCAACGTCAGGTCTGACAGTTCCAAGCCTGTATTTTCAAGCACTTTCGCTGTGGCATAAGTCGGCCCCATCAGCATGTCCTTTTCCACGCCGATAGCAGAGAATGCATAACCTCGGATGTAACCAAGGATCTCCATTCCGAGCTCTTTCGCTTTACCTTCTCGCATCAACATCACTGCCGCACCACCATCAGTCAATGGCGTACTGTTCGCTGCCGTAACACTGCCATACTGACGATCAAACGCAGGTCGCAATTTCGCGTATCCCTCAACCGTTGAGTCATGACGGATATTGTTGTCTTCCGAAATCCATTTTTTGTATGGTTCAGGGAAAGCCGTCATCACTTCATCTTGGATTTTTCCTTCTTTCCAAGCCTGAGAAGCCAGCGTATGAGAACGATGTGCAAGCGCATCCTGTTCTGCGCGAGAAATACCATGTGTTTTAGCCATTTGCTCTGCAGTTTGTCCCATGGATAAACCCGTAGAGTACTCTGCTACTGCTGGTGGCACTGGCATCAGGTCTTTAAAGCTCAAGTTTTTGAGGATACTAAGCTTCTGACCCATTGTTTTTGTCTTACTAAGAGCAAGCAGATTAGCGGCCAGTTTCTTTGATACGCCAATAGGCAGGACGGAAGAAGAGTCTGCACCGCCAGCAATACCAATATCGATGGTTCCCGCCATGATGCTTTCTGCGACATTAACCGCCGCTTGAAAACTCGTCGCACACGCTCGAGTCACACTGTATGCATCAGTATGGATGTTCATACCAGTGCCTAACACGATTTCTCGTGCGATGTTTGGCGCTTCAGGCATTTGTACTACTTGTCCAAATACCACTTGTTCGATTAGCTTCGGATCAATATCTGTTCGAGCAAACATTTCGCTTACTACCATTTTCCCTAAATCGACCGCTGGCACTTGGCTAAATTCCGTGCTTTGACGAGCAAAGGGAGTTCGAAGCCCCGCGACAATAGCGACACGCTCACCATTGCGTGTTTTTACTTCCTGCTTGCCCATTGTTTCTCCTTAAATACAAGAGGTCTGACCTGATGCATTGTAATGAATTTGTTAAATTTATCAAACGTGCGTTTAAATAAACGTGAAGCAAGTAGTTCAATTACTCTACTTCTTTGATTCTTATGCGATTACTAATGGTTAACTATAGAGAGTTAAAACGGTAAGAGGTATACGGAAAGTAAAATCGAAGCAAAAAAAAACCACACATAACTGTGTGGTCGGAATATCTATAAAACAATTAACTTACGCCAATTGAAAAGTAATCAGTTTCCTGATTAGGAGAAAGTAAAGTCAGCCTTCAAAAGGAAGTGTCATCTTGCTCAACATGTTAGTCGCAATGACTAACGAGATGACAAGGTGTACTATAACCCCTTCACTGCTTGATATTTTGAAATAGATCAATTTTATAGTGATTTTACGAGTTTTAAGCTCACCTAGAGCGATTATTGATTCAAAATAATTCAAGAATCCACCATCAGAAGTCCCTTTTAATGCTCCATCGAGTGAACTTATCCAAGCCATTGATTACTAATGATGATATTGTTAACAATATATATCAATTCGTGTTCGATGATATCTGACATTTGCGTATACACTTTTAGGTAACCACATGGCTTATTGTGTCAAAGGGGTTGCATGACAAATCCTGCAACCAAAACCGCTAAGCGATGAAGCAAGTAAAGTCATGCTCAGAACAAATAAGAAACTCACAGAGCGAGGATGGAGGCTCCTGTGGCCATATTAAAAATGTTTGGAAAGAAAAATTCCAACAGTCCGGTCAACTCTGATATGGACAAGCAAAGAAAATACGAAGCGCTCGTCCGAGGGTATCATCGTGACTTGTACCGCTACGCATATTGGTTGTGCAAAGATAAAGCGGTCGCGGAAGATCTAGTTCAGGAAACCTGTCTTAGAGCTTGGAAGTCACTCGATAGCCTCCAGGACGAAAAAGCTGCCAAGTCTTGGCTCATCACAATATTGAGACGAGAAAATGCGCGCCGCTTCGAACGTAAACAATTTGATTTAGTTGATATCGATGATTACGGCAATGATGCTAAAGTCAGCGATGAACCACATCATCAGCAAGAATGGCTGCAGGCACAGATCATGAAGCTCGATGTTGAATACCGTGAGCCTTTATTTCTCCAAGTTGTTGGTGGTTTCAGTGGAGAAGAAATTGGTGACATTCTTGATTTAAATAAAAACACAGTGATGACTCGACTATTTCGCGCTCGTAATCAACTTAAAGAGATGTTGGATTCTCAAGATACCAAGAGAGGACAAAAGAATGGATGATTTAGAATTTCGTCGTCGTATTTTGTCGGATCCAAAACAAAAGGATGAAGAGATTCTGCAAGCTTTAGCTGGTAGCGACGCCAACAATAAGTTTGTTGATGACGTTTTGGATCTCGATGTAAAAATTAAACAAGCCATGAATGTGGATGTACCCGAAGATCTCGCAGATAAGATTTTATTTAGCCAGACGTCGAGTGCACTTGATGAAGAGAAGGTCGTCAGACCAAACTTTGTCCGCAAAGCAATGGCACTTGCTGCTTCTATTGCGTTCACCGCAGGGTTATTAGTTGGTCAAGTAAACTGGGGAAATGTTTTGGTGTCTCCAGCACAAGCCAGTTTAGCGGATACCGCGATGAAACACGTTATTCATGAAGAACCGTTTGTTCGTCATCTTGATGAGGATGTACCGAGCTCGCAAATTAATGCGAAAATGTCGCCATTTCATTACCAGTTTAGTGAAAACTTTCCATATCACGTTTACTACCTAAACCACTGCGGTTTTGGTGAATCCAATGCGGTGCATATGGTGTTCCAAGGTCCAAAAGGTAAAGTAACGTTATTTATTACTGGTATTCCAAGCGAACAAAGTACCGACTTTAATAAGGATGGCATGACCGGAATCGTTCAGCCCGTCGGGAGTTCAAGCCTGATTTTAGTCGGGGAAGAAGGTGAAAATATTGATGCGCTCGCTACGACTCTTGCATCAATGATTAAGCCAATGTAACAACTTCGACGATTTCCAGCCTTCAAAAGGTTAAATGCCGCTAAATGATCTTATTTAGCGGCATTTTTGTATAAATAGAACACAAAACATTCACCACCCCTATCGCATTTAGAGCTTAAACTCTAAATTATGCATTTTAAGTGCAATTTCCCGTCTTTTAGACATCATTTCTGCAATTTTTATTCAATTTTATCCAATGGTCGGATTTGTCCAAGCAATTATTGATACTACTATCTGCGCCACTGAGCAAAAGCTCAATTTATCGTCCAAAGAGACGAATCTAATAAGGAAAAACAAATGACTCAGAACACGCGTCTGTTTAAAAAGACTCTCCTAGCAGTAACGGTAGCTTTTGCCTCAGGTCAATCGATGGCAGCGGGTTTCCAAATCAACGCTCAATCAGCAACTGGCATCGGCCGTGCATTTGCTGGTGATGCAGTAATCGCAGATAACGCCGCGGTAATGGCTCGTAACCCAGCAGCAATGGCTCTATTTGATAAAATGGAACTTTCGTTAGGCTTCGAAAGCATTACTTCAATGATTGAAGTGAAAGATGCGAAATATAACGTTAATACTCCTTTGGGCTCCAGTACTGTAAGTGTTGCTGATACTGATGATGTGGGTGATACGTCAATAGCTCCAAACATTCACCTAATCGTTCCAGTAAATGACAAGTTTGCATGGGGCGTAAACGCATACTCTAATTTCGGCACTAAAACTGAATTTTCAGATAACTACACCGCAACCGAGTACGGTGGTCTTACGGATGTAAAAAGCTTCAACTTTGGATTGGCGGGTTCTTACCGTTTAAACGAACAATGGAGCTTTGGTGCTGGTTTAGATTTAATCTACGGCCAAGGCACAATGAAGCGTACAACTAGCTCTTCAGTCCCAGGGGTTGGCGGTCAAAAAATTCTGGACGTAGATAAAGCTGATGGTTGGGCTGTTGGTTTTAACGTTGGTACTGTGTACGAACTAGATGAAAACAACCGTTTTGGTCTAGCGTATCGTTACAGCCCTGAATTTACGGCGAAAGACGACAAAGGTCAGGAAATCACGCTACCTCTACCAGATATGGCCGAGTTTTCTGGTTTCCACAAAATCCAAGACACTAAGTTTGCTGTACACTACAGCATCCAATACATCGGTTGGAAAGATTTCGACCAAATTGATTTTGAGAACCTAAATCAGGGTTTACTTAGAGGTGGTTACTCGAAAGACTATCAATGGCAAGATGGCTGGCACTACGCAATTGGTGGTACTTACTACCTAAACAACAACTGGACACTTCGTGCTGGTTACATGTACGACACAAGCGCTCAAGATAAAGTAACGTCTATCTCGGTACCAGACTCTGATCGCCAGTGGTTCTCCACAGGTTTCTCTTACCATATTGATAATAGCTCAAACATCGATTTTGGCTTCACGTACTTGTTAGGTGAAGATGTAAAAGTTAATGAGAATACTCAATTATCTCCTGTTCTTTCTACCGGTGTAACAGCAACAACTCATGCTGATGCAATTCTATTCGGCTTACAATACAGCCGTAGCTTCTAAACGCTTCGCTGTTAGTTAGTAGAAAAATACTTTATATAAAAGGCTGGATTTCCAGCCTTTTTTCATATCTGCGATTTATTGCCCACTCAATTTGAGTGAACACGTGTATCTAAATCTCACAATTAGGACGCACAGCTGTTCGCTGAATTCCGTTTACAAGCCTTTCACAGTTAGATTATTAAACCGCACAAATAACATTTAAAAGCATAATATTCCAAATAACCACTTACGCTGGATTTTCATTTCTAAAGTAAAAACTCTACCTTTAAACTTTTGTCCCACGTTATAAACAAATCAGCGAACATTCGAATGAAAACCAACAAGACTCTTCTATCAACAGCAGTGGCATTAAGCCTACTTGGCGCAACGGGCATGGCTAACGCAGCAGGTTTCCAACTTGCTGAATATTCTGCAACAGGCCTAGGTCGAGCATATGCTGGTGAAGCTGCAATGGCTGACAACGCAAGTGCACAATGGCGTAACCCAGCAATGCTAACTTATTTGGAAGGCACTCAAGTGTCCGTTGGTGCAATCTATGTGAACCCAAATATTGATATTGAAGGTGATGTAAACTTCCACGGTAGCACTTCTTCTGCATCTTCAGATGACTTCGCACATGATGCAATCATTCCAAACTTCTACCTATCACACCAATATAATGAGAAATTCGCGATTGGTTTGGCATTTGGCACCAACTACGGCATGGAAACCGATTTAGGTAAAGGCTTTGGTGCCTCGCACTTCGGTAACGAAGCAAGCGTAACGACAATGGAAGCGAACTTGAACGCAGCTTACAAAGTCAATGAATCAATCAGCGTTGGTGGTGGTATCCGTTACATCATCGGCGAAGGCAGCTTTGGCGCAGCAGCTCCTAAGAATAACGTTGTAGGGTTAAATCCTGAAACTAATCAACCAATCAGTGTTCCTCAAGGTACTGCTCTAAAATACATGGAAGGTGACGATACCGCTTGGGGCTGGCAAGTTGGTACAGCATGGCAGATCAATGAAAATAACCGTATCGGCTTCGCGTACAAATCTGAAGTTGAACTAAAGCTTGAAGGCCATGCTGAAGGTCTTGGTTTTGGCTTCGATACTTCTGAACGCGACAACGGCTACATGTATCTAAACCTGCCTGCAACGGCTGAATTGGCAAGCTTCCACCAAGTAACAGACCAACTTGCGTTACACGCAAGCGTTAACTGGACGGATTGGAGCTCTTTCGAGAAATTGGAAGCACGTCTAAATACTGCTGGCACGCATATGGTTAAAGTAGAAAACTGGGAAGACAACTATCGCTTTGCTGTTGGTGCTACTTACCAGCTTGATCCTAAGCTAGCGCTACGCACTGGTATTGCATACGATACTTCAGCGGTAAGCGACAAAAACCGCACGATTACTATTCCAGAAACTGACCGCACTTGGCTAAGTATTGGCGCAACGTACGATTGGACGAAAGACTTCAGCCTAGACGCTGGCTTCACCTATATTTTTGCGAAAGACGCACCAATCGTTGAGTCTCGTGGTTACAAGTCAGACGACACTGCAGAACAAGTCGGCGGCCAATTCGTAGGCGAAACTACGGGTAATGTTTGGCTAATCGGTGTTCAAGCAAACTACCGTTTCTAACCAAGCTGCAAAATACAAAAAAGGCTTAGTATCAGCTAAGCCTTTTTTCATTTCTCGATTATGAAGAACAACGCTTAAAAGTCTTCTAGATATTCATCTAAATACTCTTCTTCTTCGATGTTAACTTCTTCTACCGTTTCAACTTCTGCTTTAAAGTTTTGACGCTGTATATAAACATCGCGAGTTAGAATATATGGATCCGGCGACGAGTCTAGCTGCGCTTCTTGCGGTACTAATAAAGCACGCTTCTCCATTCCTTCAAACGCCCACTTACCCAAACTCGCCCAGAAGTTGAGATAAGAGAGGGGTAAATACGTACTATCTACGGTATCTGTCACTTCACGTAAGGTATACGGACCATAACCTGGAACCATGAAGTAAGGACCATTTCCAACACCATAGTGGCCTACTGCATCACTGAACGCTTTCTCGTCGTACTTCGTAATACCCGCGGCACTTGCAATATCGAATAAACCGAAAATACCGAACGTCGAGTTAATCCAAAAACGGTTAAAGTGGTCCACAGCTTTCGTACCATTACCCATGATTAAGTTATTAACCATGCTTGCTGGCTCATCTAAGTTCGATAAGAAGTTAGCGATACCAGAACGAATAGGAACTGGCGTGTATTCTACATACGCAAGTGATACAGGACGAACCAAATACGGATCTAAATATTCGTAGTTGAGTTCCCACATGGTTCGGTTAAAGCCTTCCAACGGGTCATACACATCAGAAGTCGTTTGATTTGTTTCTTGTCCTGTTACTGCTTCATCAGGCGCACTTGAACAGCCAACCAGTCCAACGGCTAACAGCAACAAGAAGGTAGATTTACCCTTGTTATACATTTTATTTTCCATAACGACTATTAATGTACCTAAGTCACCCCGATTAACCATTGTACGTATGTTGAGCAGGATACATAGTAAAGATGACTCAGATATGGGAATAAATAAAGGCCAGCAATCGCTGGCCTTCGGTATTCTACTCGATCGTTTAGAGTCATACCACTAAAGGCAACTGACTCTACCTCGTTGTCATGTTTCAGAGACAGATGTTAACAATTAATACTGCTGATCAATGGTCACTTCTACTGGTGCGCCAAATTCAACGACGTCACTTTCTCCGTGCCAATCTTGATCACGCGTTGCTACGTTACCGTCAGAATCTACACGCACACGGACGATGAGCTTATCGAGTGTAGATAACTTTTGCCCTTGCATCATGGCATTGCCATCATCTAATACGACTGTGCGAGGGAAAGTACCTAGCGGATAACGAGCAGCAGCCACAGGCATTGGGGAGCCATCTGAACGATGTACTGACACAATCAGAACTGCGTTTGGATCCAACTGAGCATTTGGTGCCACATTAATTGTCACAGCTACACTCTTATCCGGTGAAACCGCTTCGCCCATTTGCTTACGAGCACTCTCAATACTGCGTGACAACATCTCGTAGCGACTATCTTCTGGACCAATCATTTGCTGCATGATTCCCCAGTACTTGATGGCTGCCGGGAAGTCTTGACGCTCAAACGCATCGAACGCTAACAAAGAAAACACACGCAGATCGACATAGTCTTGCTGCATCAGCTTGCCGAGTAATGAGCGAGCCGTCGCTTGATCCATTTCCTCTTGAGACAGCATCAGAGCTTGTGCATAACCCAACATCACATCTGGGTCTTTGGGCTCTAGGCGGTACGATTTTTCCATCGCATCGATAGCTGTGGTGACATCACGATTTGCTAACGCAATACGACCTAGCAGTAACCAACCTGTCGAGTCTTCCGGCTGGTAATGTAAGCGAGTTCGAAGGGCAAGGGTCAAATCCGCCATTTCATCGTCACTCAGCGGCTCAGAAGAAGCCGACATCAGCTTTTTCGATAACTCAGGTAGATTTGCAGACACTTCTTGCCATTGAACAATATCGTCTGACGCGCCAAATTTATAATACAAACCATAGCTCAGCACCACCGTCAGAATTACCGATGGAACTAAAACCGCGATTGGAGAAACCTTAGTTTCTTTTTGCGCTTTATCACCAGGGATATCGTCAAGCAGTGATTGCTTTAGATCAGAAATCAGTTCGTCTTCACTTTCAACTAGACCTTCGTCAGTTTCTTCTGCAAGCTCAGATAGTCGATCTTTATAAAATGCCTTGTTAAGCTCATCGCGTAACACATCATCATTGTTCGCTTTTTGTTTAAGCAGCGGCAAAGCCACCAGCGCACAAGCAATAAGCGTGAGAACAACGGTGGAAATCCAAAATAGTGTCATTACTTCTTATCTCCGTTGTTCTCTTCTTCAAGCAATGCTTTTAAACGAGCTTCTTTTTGCTCATCCCATTGCTCGTCACTGCTCGCTTTTGCCTTAACTTTAGATTTACGGCTACGCAGCACAATCAAACCAAAACCACCCAGTACTACAGCGAGTGGCCCTAGCCACAAAATCGCAGTCGCGACCGTAAATGGTGGGTTGTAAGTCACGAAGTTACCGTAACGGGCGATCATGTAATCAACAATCTCATCTTTGGACTTACCTTCTTTGGTCATTTCGTACACCTTATGGCGTAAGTCCTGAGCAAGTTCAGCGTTAGAATCCGAGATCGTGTTGTTCTGACATTTAGGGCAACGGAGCGTATGGCTTAACTCTTTGAACTGCTGTTCTTGTTCCAAATTATCAAACTCGTACACTTCAATGGCCGCATGAGCAGCAAGAGATAATGTCATCGCAGCAAAAACGGCAAGAATTAGCTTTCTCATTGCTTCGCCTCCTCAACCAATTTGTTGTAAAGCGGCTCCAGTGTTTCTGACCAATTACGTGGGTTTACATCCCCTACATGGCGATAGCGAATCACACCATTTGCATCAATAATGAATGTTTCTGGAGCACCATAAACGCCAAGGTCAAGGCCAAGCATACCACTGCCATCAAATAGGCTGATCAAGTACGGGTTGCCGAGATCATTCAGCCAACCTATTGCTTTATTACGATCATCTTTGTAATTCATACCGATGATCTTAACGCCCTTACCCGCCAATTCGTTTAGGTATTTATGCTCTGCATAACACGTTGGGCACCACGTTGCCCAAACGTTCAAGAGCAACGGTTCACCTTTAAAAATTGATTGGTCGTACTGTTTTCCAGGCTCAGCCAGGTCTTCTAAATGAAATTCAGGAACTGGCTTGCCAACCAAAACCGACTCCAATTTAGTTGGATCATCGCCCTCTTGGTTACGCATTAATTGGGTTGCGAAAATGCCCGCTAGAATCATGAAAGCGACAAGCGGAATAAATAAGATTTTCTTATTCATGTTATGCCTCCTGCTCTTTTGACTTCGCGTTTTTCTTCGGCGATTTACGGAAGCGGTAGCGTTTATCAGAAATCGCTAGTGCGCCGCCTAATGCCATAATCAAAGAGCCAGCCCAAATCCATCGAACGAACGGTTTATAGTAAATACGAACAGCCCAAGATCGGTTGTCGTCTAAACGTTCACCCATTGCAATGTATAAGTCGCGGCTAATACCACGGTCAATGGCTGCTTCAGTCATCATAGACTTAGCCGTACGGTAGAAGCGCTTCTCTGCGTGAAGCGTATTCACGTATTTGCCATCGTGTGTGATCTCAAAGTCTGCGATGTAGCCATCGTAGTTTGGACCATCTTTATCACGCAAGCCTGAGAAGTAGAAATCATAGCCTTGAATTTGGAAGTGTTCGCCAGGTGCTAAACGTACATCACGCTCGATGCTGTAGTTCTGTACCATCGCAATACCGATAACAGATACCGCCAGACCAACATGACCCAACATCATTGCCCAGTGGCTACGTTGCAGCTTGCGAACACCTTCACTAAAGCTATGACGGTGCGTTGCGCGCTCGTACAGTTCAAAGCCATGCATCGCAACAATCCAAATCGCCATCACCCAACCAATGTAAGCCATGGTTGAGAAGAAATCGGCAAACAGGTACACGCATAGCGCGGCCAAGGCGAAAGCAAGCACACCTGAAACGAGCATTGGTTTCACAAGTTTAGATAAATTGTCTCGCTTCCAGCGAATAAGAGGACCAATACCAAGCAGAAAAGCAAATGGCATCATTAACCACGCAAATAGCATATCAAAGAATGGCGCACCGATAGAGACCGACCCCAAACCAAGCTGCTTGTGTACGAGCGGCAACAGTGTCCCCACTAACACCACAACAAGAGCGGCGATAAGTAATACGTTGTTGGCTAAGAGCGCATTTTCACGTGAGACTAAGTCGAAGTTACCTCGTACACGCACTGCTGCCCCTTTTACGGCAAACAGCAATAAAGAGCCGCCGATAACGAAAACGAGGAAGCCTAGAATAAACATACCGCGCGACGGGTCAGACGCGAACGCGTGCACCGATACTAAAATACCGGAACGGACTAAGAAGGTGCCCAACAAACTCAACGAAAATGCAGAGATTGCCAATAGTACCGTCCACGCTTTAAATGTGCCGCGTTTTTCTGTCACGGCAAGAGAGTGCATTAATGCGGTACCCGCTAACCAAGGCATGAATGATGCGTTTTCTACTGGGTCCCAGAACCACCAGCCACCCCAGCCAAGTTCGTAGTAAGCCCACCAAGAACCTAGTGCGATACCAAGTGTTAAAAATACCCATGCAGCGGTTGTCCAAGGACGAGACCAACGAGCCCAAGCCGTATCAAGGCGTCCGGTCATTAGGGATGCGATCGCAAAAGAGAATGCAACCGAGAAACCAACATAGCCCATGTAAAGCATTGGCGGGTGAACAATCAAACCAGGGTCTTGAAGCAGAGGGTTCAAGTCACGTCCGTCAACCGGGAAGAACGGTAACGTACGTAGGAATGGGTTCGACGTTAGGATGATAAACAGTAGGAAACCCACTGAGATCATGCCCATAACAGCAAGTACACGTGCAACCGACTCTTGCGGCATACCACGACTAAACGTCGCTACAGCGACAGTCCAAGCAGCTTGGATTAACACCCATAGCAACAGTGAACCTTCGTGTGCACCCCATACTGCGGTTAAACGGTAGTACCAAGGAAGCTGACTATTCGAGTTGCTCGCTACATACTGTAACGTGAAGTCGTTGGTATAAAATCCCCAACATAAAATGGCGAAAGAGAACAACAGCATCAGGAACATAGACCAAGATAGCGGTCGCGCTGTGTTCATGAGCATGGTGTTATTATTCGATGCTCCCCACAATGGCAATACGCTCAACAGCACTGCCATTGCAAGCGAAAGAATGAGAGCAAAGTGACCGATTTCAGCAATCATTGGCCGCTTCCTTGTTTCTGTTCGGTGCTGTATTGAAGCGGTTCATGCGTTTTCTTCATCGCTTCTGCAATTTCTGGTGGCATGTATTCTTCATCGTGCTTCGCTAGGACCTCAAATGCCTCAACTGTCGTGGCATCTTTCAGTACACCTTGAGCAACAATACCCTGCCCTTCACGGAACAAGTCAGGAAGAATACCGTCATAGGTAATCGTCACTTTCGGACCGACATCGTGCAGGTCAAAACTCACTTTCAAAGAATTAGGATCTCGACGAACTGAGCCCACAACCACCATTCCACCGATACGCAGACGCTGGCCTACTTCTGGCTTGGTGCCATCTGGCTTACCATTAACCAATTCCGTTGGAGTATAGAAAAGGTCCATATTTTGGTTAAGCGCATAAAGTATCAAACCAATGGTGGCACTAATACCGATAAAGATCGCTAGTACAATACCTAGCCTCTTTTTACGTCTCGGGTTCATAAGGTGTTCTCCATGTTCTTAGCTGCGTCGATACGAGCTTGACGGTCAATTTTTGCTTTCACTTCTTTCAATAATGCATCACCGCGGCGAAGGCTAGTGATCAGAAGAATCAGCATGGATAAGAAAGTAATACCAAACGCACTCCATACGTATGATGCGTAGCCACCCATGGCAAAAAAGTCGCTCAGAGATTCAAAATGCATTATCAGTTACCTCACTGAGTTTGTTCTGTTGCGAGTTTGCGCACCCAGGGGCGGTGACTTTCTTTACTGATGATTTCGTTACGAAAACGGACCATCGTCACGGCACCAAAGAAGAACGCAAAGCCAAAGATGTTCAGCAATAACGGCCAAAGCATGTCGGATGAAATAGAAGGTTGCTCAAATTTCGTGATCGTCGCACCTTGATGAAGCGTGTTCCACCATTCCACGGAAAAGTGAATGATAGGTAGGTTTACTACGCCTACGATCGCTAAGATACCAGCGGCTTTTGCAGCGGTTTTTTGATCGTCAAACGCATGGTAGAGCGCAATCACACCAAGGTAGAGAAATAGCAGAATCAATTCAGATGTAAGACGGGCATCCCATACCCACCAAGTGCCCCACATAGGCTTGCCCCAAACAGCACCTGTAAGTAGAGCAATAAAAGTAAATACTGCACCAATCGGAGCCATCGCAAGTGCCGCCATATCAGATAGGCGAACTTGCCATACTAGGCCAATAAATGCAGCGATCGCCATCGACATATAAACGCCCATAGACCAAATAGCTGATGGGACATGAATGTAGATGATTCGGAAACTGTCACCTTGTTGGTAATCTGAAGGCGCAAATGCAAGCCCCCAAACCGTACCAACCGATAAGCATACGAGGGCCAATACAGAAAACCAAGGCAGAAACTTACCACTCAAACGATAAGCTGCTTCTGGCTTGGCATAAGGATGTAGCCATTTCCACATGTTTTGTTCTCACTCTTACTTCAGGGACACTGTCTAAAGGGTTGAGACCGTAGCAGTGCTTTAATAATAATTCTTTGATCAAGCGCCGCTTCATTGGCACTTTATTGAGTTAGTTAACACTAACTCGTAATGCGGCACTGATGGCAAAAGGCGTTAATGTCATCGCCCCCATTAGCATCGCACCTAAAATCGCTAGTTGACCGTTATACGCCATACCGAGTGCGGCAGCATCAATTGCCGATGTTGCGAAAATCAAAATTGGGATGTAGAGCGGAAGAATAAGCAAACTCAAAAGAACGCCACCCTTTTGCAACCCAACAGTCAACGCCACACCAATGGCGCCAATAAAACTTAGTGTTGGTGTACCGATCATCAAGGTTAGTACAACCGATAGCCAAGTATTGAAGTCGAGCGAAAGTAAAACCGCCAATAATGGGCTAATTAAAATCAGAGGTAACCCTGTTAACAACCAATGTGCTATGACCTTTGAAACCACTACAAGTTGCAATGGAATCGGCATTAGCATCATTTGTTCTAGTGCACCGTCTTGAAAATCATCACGAAATAGACGCTCTAATGATAATAAGGCGGACAGCAATGCGGCAACCCAAACGATGCCCGCTGCAATACGTGCTAACAAATTAGGTTCTGGTCCAATACTCAGAGGAAAGAGAGTAATGACAATAATAAAGAACCACAGCGGGTTCAGAATGTCTGCCTGACGGCGAAATGCGATTAGGAGCTCACGACGAATGATGGTGGTCATCGATGAAATCATATCAGTCACCCAGCTTTATTTTTCTAAGTTTCGGGCTGTCCGCAAACATATCTTGATGCGTCGTCAAGACAACAATACCGCCATTATCAGCATGACTTGCGAACAAAGATTCAAGCACCTTGACGCCTTGCTTATCAATGGCAGTCAACGGCTCATCTAAAATCCATAAAATTTGCTTACTGAGCCATAACCTTGCCAATGCGACTCGTCGTTGCTGACCTGCGGAAAGTTGTGCTACAGGCACATCTTCTCGACCAGCTAATCCTACTTGAGTCAAAGCGATAAAGATTTCTTCGTCTGAAGAGCGATTATTTTGAATAGATTGATAAAAACGTAAGTTTTCTAATGCGGTAAGCTCTCGTTTCACTCCTGTTTGATGTCCTAAGAAAAGCAGATCTTGATGGAAAACATCACGAGATTTTTCAACCTCTTCGCCTTTCCATTTAATGACACCTTCTTCTCTATCACCTAACCCTGTCACAATCCGTAGCAATGTAGTTTTACCAGTACCATTACGCCCTTCGATCTGGACCAATTCACCAGGCTTAATTTCAAACTGCAGGTTTTCAAACAGAACCCTTTCATCACGGATTGCTGTCAGGTTAGACACTTCTAACATAGAGCTTCAACTAAAAAATGAACGAGCCGCTATATTAGCACAGCTTAGTTATGACAAAACAGGATAAGAGGGCTAGGTTACATGTAAGTTCATGTATTTTTGTTAATTAATCATCACACTTTAATAAAATTAACTATAAGTAGTTATAAGCGCTCATTTTGAATTTGAGAAGCCAGAGCTAAGAGCAAGATCGACTGAAGGTTATCTAGGGTTGTATTTAAGAAGAGCATTAGCGGCTAAAAACAAAAAAAGAGGCGTAATAACGCCTCTTTTTTATCGCTTGATAACCTTTAGCGTCGACGACGTCCACGCGTTGGATATTCTGCGTCATCTGATGGCTGACCACTTAATGGTGGAATCTTCTCTTTCCCCGCCAGTTTCTTCTGCAGTGAAAGCATCAGCTCAGCTTCGGCTTTTGGTAGTTCGCACTCTTCAATCAGCTCGTTGATATCAGCGCCAAGCTGTACCATTTTAGAAGCGCGACTGTACAAGCGACCATCAGTATCAGCGTGTTCGAGTTCGCGAATTCTCTCGTTTAAGTGCTGAATAATGTCTTGTTGCTCCGTCACTTTTTGTCCAAGACCAACGACAACCGAGCGCACTTCGAGTAACTGCTTACTCAACTTTTGCACTTCTTTATCTGCGTGTCGAGATTGAGATCGTTGTTGGTCTAACTGCTTTTGTAACCCCGAGCGAATCCGCAGTTGCAAAACAACCAATACTAACACGATAAAAGCGACGCCACCCGCAAGGAATGGAGCAGATAAAAGAGTCTCTTCAGCCATCATCATTCAGCCATTAAAGGTGAGCCATCTCGTCCCACTCGTCATCTGTTAGCAGCTTGTTCAAATCCACAAGGATAAGAAGCTTGCCGTCACGGTTGCTCACACCCTGGATGAACTTCGCACTCTCGTCGGTACCAACTGAAGGCGTCGTATCAATTTCAGAAGAACGCAGATAAACAACTTCTGCCACGCTATCTACTAAGATACCAATCACTTGACGCTCAGACTCGATCACAATAATACGAGTGTTGTCAGTGACTTCGCCTTCCATCAGGCCAAAACGTGAACGTGTATCGATAACAGTAACTACATTACCGCGTAGGTTGATGATACCAAGTACATAATCTGGTGCACCTGGAACAGGGGCAATTTCAGTATAACGAAGTACTTCACGAACTTGCATTACGTTGATGCCGTACGTTTCTTCTTCTAGCTGGAACGTCACCCACTGAAGAACTTCGTCATTCGATGCATCTTTCTTCACTTCTACTTCAAAAGCTTGAGACATAGTTAATCCTCGTTAATGTCGTTCCCGACTTAAATCTAATTCAGTGATTTGACATCTAAACCGGCGTTTAGCATGTCAATGAGCGCCTGGACATGAATTAAGGCACACATTTTTTCTTTTACCATGCCCGCTAGCCAAGGGCGTTTACCCGCCTGCTCACGCCAGCTAACCTTGTCGATATTAAGCGTTTCAGTCCCCATTAATTGGTTACTGGCCAACCCCCACATGCTCTCACCAAGCATGACGACATATTGGTAGTTATCTTTATAGCTATCATCACGAAGCTTATCTGCCATCACCCATTTCGCGGTATCGACGACATCAAACTGCTGCTCGCGATTTGTTTGTAGCCCCAAATACCAGGCGGGTTTTCCTATCAAATGGTTAAGCTCGCTAATGCGATGAATACCACCTAACTCATCAAGAGGTACAGCAAACGTGACACCATTCACATCAAAGTAAAGAACTTGGAAGTCCTCACTTCGCTTCGTGCTTTCCCAGACCGTTGGTATATCGGAATCTGCTTGTGTTTCGAGTTCAGTATCGACGTTCGATTCTATATTGATACTTTGTTCGATCACTGCGTGAGGTTCATCCACCTCTGGTTGCGCTTCCTCAAAAACTGGCTCATCAATCACCCAGTCCTGTATTTCCTCAACACCCTGAAGCTCAGGCACCTCACTAAAGGTTTGTACCTCAGGCTCAGCCGCTTTTATCTCTGCTGCAATATCAATCGTATTTTGTTCAAGAATACTATCAATATCCAACTCAGCCACTGGGTTGCTTGCTTCAAGCTGACTTAATAGCCTTTGAACATCTTCCAGGTTTGGAGCTTCCAACTCTGGCGGATATGTTTCTTGAAACTGGTACGTTTCTGGCTCCGAGTATTGTAGCTGTAATTCTGGCTCTGGCTCTGGCTCTGGCTCTGGCTCTGGCTCTGGCTCTGGCTCTGGCTCTGGCTCTGCAGATGATACCTCTTGAGCCAACAGGTCAAGGTCTTCCTCAAGAGTCGTTATTTCAGTTTCATCATCCAGTAATGCATTAAAGTAGTCATCAAGTGCTTGTTCACTGGACAGCACATCATTACTGCTCATCGAACGCCAACCTCTCCAGGTAAATCAGTAGCTGTTTATAGGCAAACACACCACGGCTACCAGATGCAAAATGCGAAGCTGGCAAGTGCTTTAAACTGGCATCGCGGAACTTGGTATCAATAGGCACCGCTGAGGTCCACACTTGATTTGGGTAATCTTTTTTCAGTTGCATCAATGTCTGCAATGACGCTTTCGTGCGCTTATCGTACATGGTTGGGACGATAGTCACTTTGAAACCGCCCGGGCGAGATTTTTGCATAATGGATAGCGTACGCATCATGCGCTCTAGACCTTTCATTGCCAAAAACTCTGTTTGAACAGGAATCAAAATTCGGTCACTGGCTGCCAACGCGTTCACCATCATCACGCCAAGGATTGGCGGACAGTCAATCAACACATAGTCATAGTCTTGTGAGACAGTTTGCAGCGCCCGTTTTAAGATTAATCCCATACCACTGCGATTACCCATTACGCGATCAAGCGTGGCAAGGGACATATGCGCGGGAATGATATCCATTCCTTCCAGCTCTGTTTCTAAAATCAACGGCTTAACCGTCTCACGAGAAAACGTCTTCAACTGGAATAAATCAAATAGGCTCGAAGTTACTGCATCAGGATCATAACCGAGATAAGTAGTCAGTGAGGCGTGAGGATCAGTATCAACCATCAATACTCGATGGCCTTTCTGGCTCAATAAGCCCGCCAATGTCACTGTTGAGGTGGTTTTACCCACGCCTCCTTTCTGGTTAGCTACACTCCAAACAATCATGATGAATCCTAAGCTAGGCCAACTTCCACCAACATGCGTTCAGCGATGCGGTCAAGCGGTAAATCTTCTGAAGAAATGCCTGCTTTAGCAACCGCTTGGGGCATGCCATAAACAACACAACTTTCTTCATCTTGTGCCCAAATAGTTGAGCCTGCAGACTTCAACATGCGAGCGCCCTCACGACCGTCTGCACCCATGCCTGTCAACACTAAAGAGAGCACTTTGTCGCTATATACTTTTGCGGCAGAACCAAAAGTCACATCCACACATGGTTTGTAGTTCATGCGGTCGCCGCCATCAATAATGCGAAGACGAGCAGCGCTCGCTCGTCCATCCACCATCATTTGTTTCCCACCTGGTGCAAGGTATGCGACACCGGGCTGTAACACATCGCCATCTTGTGCTTCTTTCACTTGAATCTTGCACAAGGTGTTCAAACGACTGGCAAACGCAGCAGTAAACGTTGCTGGCATGTGTTGAATCAATACAATCGGATGCGGATAGTTCATCGGCAAACGCGTCAGAATTTTTTGTAGAGCAACGGGGCCACCTGTTGATGTGCCAATTGCCGTCAGTTGATACTTCTTACCAGAAGCACGGTACTTTGTCGCAGCAGGTCGAGTTGGTGTTGGAGTCACAGGTGAAGCCGTTCTTGAACCTAATGATCGAGTAGTCGTGCTGGTACTCGCTGTTGGGCGAGCGATAGGTCGACGCATGAAAGCGCGCTTCGAGGCAATCTGAATCACACGCTGTTGAAGTAATGACACCGCTTCTTCACGGTTACGCGCAATGTCCTCAAACTTTTTCGGTAAGAAGTCCAATGCGCCCGCATCTAGCGCATCAAGCGTAGCTTTCGCCCCGTCGTGGGTCAGGGACGAAAACATTAGAATTGGCGTTGGAGCAGCGGCCATTATTTCACGTACAGCTGTAATGCCATCCATCACTGGCATTTCAATATCCATCGTGATGACGTCAGGTTTGAGAGATTTGGCTTTCTCAACCGCCTCTCTACCATTTACCGCAACGTCAATCACTTCTAGGCGCGATTCTGAGTTGATGATTTCGCTCACGCGACGTCGGAAAAAACTCGAATCATCAACGACTAGTACTTTAATCGCCATCTTATTCCTTTTAATAACGTCAGCTTTGCTTAAAGGCGTGAAGCCGCAGCGTATCGCTTAAGTAAATCAGGCACATCTAGAATTAATGCAATGTGGCCATCGCTAGTAATTGTCGCACCAGCCATACCTGGAGTGCCCTGTAATAGATTATCGAGTGGCTTAATAACCACTTCTTCTTGACCAATAAGCGTATCCACAACAAAACCAACGCGTTGGTTACCAATCTGTACAATCACCACGTGACCGTGACCAGTACGCTCTTGGACGTTTTGCGATTTGGATGCTAACCAGTTTTGTAAGTAAAATAGCGGGATAGATTTCTCACGTACAATGATCGTCAGCTGACCATCTACCACGTTTGTACGGCTAAGATCTAAGTGGAAAATTTCACTCACCGAAGCCAGTGGTAGAGCAAACGGATGACCGCCAACACCAACCATCAGAGTCGGTAAAATCGCTAACGTTAGTGGTACCTTGATCGTAATCTTAGTGCCCTTGCCTAGCTCAGAATCGATATCGATTGAACCGTTTAAGGTATTGATCGCCGTCTTAACCACGTCCATACCCACACCACGACCAGAGATGTCAGAAATTTTATCTTTACTTGAGAAACCAGGTGCGAAGATAAGGTTGAAGCACTCTTTATCTGTTAAACGTGCCGCCGCATCTTCATCCATCATGCCACGCTTCACCGCGATGCCACGCAGTTTGTTCGGGTCCATACCGCCACCATCATCTACGATGGATAGTTCAATATGGTCCCCTTCTTGCGATGCTGACAAAATCACTTTACCTGTGCGTGATTTGCCGGCCTTCGCGCGTGCGTCTGGCATTTCAATACCGTGATCAACCGAGTTACGTACCAAGTGAATCAACGGATCGGCCAATGCTTCTACAAGGTTCTTATCGAGATCGGTTTCTTCACCGCGCATTTCTAGCACGATGTCTTTATTTAGGTTACGAGCCAAGTCACGGACAACGCGCGGGAAACGGCCAAACACTTTCTTAATTGGCTGCATACGCGTTTTCATTACCGCGCCTTGTAGATCCGCAGTTACCACGTCAAGGTTAGCGACCGCTTTGGACATCTCTTCGTTGTCGCTATTCAAACCAAGGCTTAATAGGCGGTTTCGAACCAATACGAGCTCACCCACCATGTTCATGATGGTATCAAGTGTCGAGGTATCAACACGAACGGTTGCTTCAGCCTGAGGTTTTTTAACCGCTGGTGCTTTAGCTTCTTCTTTTACCGCGACTGGTTTAGATTCTGGCTTTGGTGCTGGCGCTGCTTGAACGGGTGCTGGCTTAGCAACAGGCTCAGGTTTCGCAGGGCTTTGCTCTACGTTTGCTGACGCTGGCTTCGTTGCCATATCTAATTCTTCTAGCGTTGGACCTTTACCTGAACCATGTAGCTCATCGAGTAACTTTTCGAACTCTTCGTCCGTCATTAAGTCACTGTCTTGATTTGATGAAGATGACACTGGAGCGGAAGGCTCTGCCGCTTTAGGTGGCTCTACTGGTACGGATGCAGATGCAGCAGCCTCTGCCGTAGAAGGGCTTTTTCCTACACCGTGCAGTTCATCGAGTAAACGTTCAAACTCATCATCAGTGATATCACCACTTTCAACTGATGGTGCACTCGATTGAGGCGGTTCAGATGGCGTTGTAGGTGTCGCAGACATTGAGGTGCCTGGCGCTGAACCTTTACCATGAAGCTCATCCAGTAGCTTTTCGAATTCGTCTTGGGTAATTTCATCAACAGAGCCGACACTTGATGGTGCTGACGGCGCAGCAGGTTCTTCGATGATAGGCTCTGGAGTAGCCACTGGTTCTTCAACTACGGTTGCCGCTACTTCATCTTCTGACTCAGGTTTGCATAGACGATGAAGTTCTTCAAGAAGCTCAGGGTCCGCAGCTTCTAACGGCTCACGATCTTGAACAGCCTGGAACTGGGTATTAACCGTATCCAAGGCTTTTAGCATCGTATCCATTAAGTTTTGCGTTACCGTGCGTTGACCGTTTCGTAAAACGTCGAACACGTTCTCCGCACCATGACAAGTATCGACTAGCTCTGCCAATGAAAGGAAGCCGGCACCGCCTTTTACGGTATGAAACCCGCGGAAAATAGCATTAAGTAAGTCTTTGTCTTCTGGGTTATTTTCTAATTCAACCAACTGCTCAGAAAGCAGCTCGAGAATTTCCCCAGCCTCAATGAGAAAGTCCTGAAGAATATCTTCGTCTAAATCGTAGCTCATACGTTACCTTTAAAATCCAAGACTGGACAACAAGTCATCGACTTCGTCCTGCGATGAAACCGCATCTTCTCTCAGTTCTGGATGAAGAATCGGGCCTTCGGCTTCGCTTGTTTGTGTATTCTTTTTATCTGCCGGTTCTGACAAAACTTGAATATGTTCTTCAAGTTTATTTCCAGAGAATACGGTTAGGATTTCCACTAAGCGGCCTTCAACTTCATTAACCAACGTAATTACGCGGCGAATGATTTGGCCAGTTAGGTCTTGGAAGTCTTGCGCCATGAGAATTTCGGTCAACTGGCCGCGCAATTCAGTGCTGTCACCTTCGACTTGCACTAATAGCCCGTCGATTCGGTGGCACAGTGCTTTAAATTCGCTTAATTCTATGCGCCCGTGCATGAGTTCATTCCATTGAGGACGAACTTTTAGAAGGCAATCATGCAGGTTGTCAGCGATAGGAAGGCAGCAGTCGACCGCATCCATTGTTTTGTTGGCTGCAAGCTCTGTCTTCTCGATCACATAATTGAGACGATCCCTAGCGTTAGGGATTTCGTCTTTCGCAATTTCGGTCATGCGCTGATCGAGACTGAACTGCTTGAGTGATTCGTGAAGGTCTCGAGTTAACGCTCCAATTTCTTGCAGCATTGGGTTATCGGCACCTTCGTAGATCGAGGCAACAAGCATATTGGCTTGGTCTTGTTCCCCGTTTTCTAGCATTTGAACGAGTGACTTCGCCTGCTCTAGTGAGATCATTCTGAATAGACCCTTTTACGTTTAGTTCTTCTTATCACTTTGAAAACGCTAAACGAGTCATTTAATAGGTATTTAATAATTGGTATGAATGACTCGAATAACAAAGAGAAAGAGAGAGTTATAAACGCTCGAAAATTTTATCTAATTTTTCTTTTAATGTTGCAGCAGTAAATGGCTTAACAATGTAGCCGTTTACACCTGCTTGAGCAGCTTCAATGATCTGCTCACGCTTCGCTTCAGCCGTGATCATTAGAACTGGCAGATGCTTAAGTTCTGCATCCGCGCGGATGTGTTTAAGCAAATCGATGCCTTGCATACCTGGCATGTTCCAGTCAGTTACAACAAAATCGAAGTCACCTTTTTTCAGCATTGGTAATGCGGTTAAACCATCGTCCGCTTCTTGAGTGTTATTGAAACCCAAGTCACGAAGCAGGTTTTTAACAATACGGCGCATTGTTGAGAAATCATCAACAATAAGGATCTTCATGTTTTTATTCAAAATTGCCTCCACTGAATCGTAAAATCAGTGTTTTTAGTCATTTTGTGTCCACGCACTGAGCTTGGTACGTAAACGTTGCATCGCTTGACTCAGTATTTGACTTACGCGAGATTCGCTTACGCCTAACACATCGCCAATTTCTTTCAAATTGAGTTCTTCATCATAATAAAGCGAAAGAACCAAAGCTTCACGCTCTGGAAGCTGTTTTATTGATTCAACCAGTGCTTTTCGAAATGATTCATCAACTACCCCTTTGAATGGGTTGCTGTCATCGGTTTCATCCGCCGGTGAAATCACATCATCAGAAACGCCTAAATCTTCAATACCGACTAATTTTGAGCAGTTGATATCGGTAAGAGCACTATGATATTGATCCAGTGTCATACCGAGATGCGTGGCTACTTCAGAATCAGTAGGATCTCGATTTAATTCGCCTTCCAGCTCCGCAATCGCTTGGTTAATCTCTCGATTATTTTTATGAACAGAACGCGGTACCCAATCGCCTTTACGCATGTCATCTAACATTGCGCCACGAATACGGATACCTGCATAAGTTTCAAAGCTCGCACCTTTAGAACCATCATAATTCTGCTGAGCTTCGATAAGACCGATCATGCCGGCCTGAATTAAATCCTCTACCTGAACACTCGGCGGTAAACGGCCTAGTAGGTGGTGAGCAATGCGCTTAACCAACACTGAATAACGTTCAATGAACGCCTGCTGGCTATTAAATTTGCCATGTTGGTCATAGGTTATCGCTTTATTCACCAAAAGGGTCCTCTGCGAATTCGGTACGATTTAGCAACCTTTCCACAAAAAATTCCAAGTGTCCACTTGGTGTTTTCGGTAGTGGCCACGTCAACGCTTTGTTTGCTAGTGAGCTGATAGCTAAAGCGGCAGGCGAGCGTGGGAACGCATCAACGACAATTTTTTGTCTTTTTACAGCCTGTCGTACTTTATCATCTAATGGAATACATGCTACGAGTTCAAGGCTAACATTCAAGAATCGCTCTGTGACTAGTGTCAACTTTGCAAACAATTCTCGCCCTTCACGGTAGCTTCTGACCATATTTGCTACAACTTTAAAGCGTTGAACTTGGTGTTCTTTACTCAACAGCTTGATTAATGCATAGGCATCTGTGATTGACGTCGGTTCATCACACACAACTACAACCACATCTTGAGCTGCTCGCGAAAAACTGATTACCATGTCAGAGATACCAGCAGCGGTATCAATCAGCAGGACATCCATTTCGTCTTCAAGACTACCAAATGCTCGGATGAGTCCAGCATGCTGAGCGTGAGAAAGCTCTGTCATGCTCTGTGTGCCAGAAGTTGCAGGAATTATCTTTATACCATAAGGCCCTTCGACAATCGCATCTTTTAGCTCACATTCACCCGCTAAGACATGTCCTAGATTACGTTTTGCACGAATTCCGAGCATCACGTCCACATTGGCCAGACCTAAATCAGCGTCGAGAACCATCACCTTCTTGCCTTGGCGAGCCATACAAATCGCCAGACCCAGTGTTACGTTTGATTTCCCCACACCACCTTTGCCGCCAGTAACAGCAATCACTTTGGTCAACGATGGTTGTGTTAAGCGACGGAGGCCGCTTGCTTGATCGTGTATCATATTCTCAGTCATAGTAGTCCGCCGCCTTAGAGTCCTTCACTGTCACTGTTCCAAAAGTGAGGTTCGTTCTCTGTCGACTTCTCTAACAGTTCATTTGCTTTCGCAAGCATATATTTTGGTTGCGCTATCACAATGTCTTCTGGTACGCGCTGACCATTAGCGATGTAAGCTACTGGCATTGCGTTTTGAATCACTACACTGATGAATTCGCCTAGGCTTAATGACTCATCAAGCTTCGTCATAATACAACCCGAAAGTGGTATACGTCGGAAGTGATCCAGCGTTTCTTGTAGAACACGACGTTGTGCGGTAGCCGGCAAAACAAGGTAGCTGTGAATCACTTCTCCGCTCTCTTGCATTAGAGTGTCGAGCTGCTCGGAAAGCCTCACATCTCGTTGCCCCATCCCTGCCGTATCGACCAAAATCAGTCTTCTGTTTCTTAGCTGATATATAACATCGGCTAACTCGTTAGAATCTTTAGCAACTCTTACGGGACAACCCATGATTCTTCCGTAAATTGAGAGCTGCTCATGTGCACCTATGCGATATGTATCTGTTGTCACAAGGGCCACATTGTCGGCACCGTATTCCATGGCTGCGCGTGCTGCGAGTTTCGCTACGGTTGTTGTTTTCCCAACCCCCGTCGGACCCAACAATGCGACTACGCCACCACGTTTTAAAATGTCCTGTTTAGGAATATTGATTTGATCCGCCACCAGCGACAATAACGCTTTCCACGCTCGCGCTGGCTTTGTATCTTCCGGGATATAACAGGCCATCTGGTCTGCTAACTCCGGAGAAACGCCCATTCGCTCTAAGCGCTTAATCAGCATCGCTCTTAGCGGCTCACGGCGTTCTACTTCTTGCCACATCAGGCCAGAAACTTGGTGCTCCAACAGACGACGAATTGACGTCATCTCTTCGCGCATGCTTTCTAGCTCATCGGCCGATTCGCCACGCTCATCGCTTGGGCGACGTCGGTCATAGCGCGTCGGGTCCAGCTTGGGCGTCGGACGTTCAAATCGATTGTCCTGTGCGATTAGCTTCGCCAAAGGTGAATCTGGTTGATATGGCGCTGGCTTTTCTTGGTTGTAGCCGTCGCGATGCTTATTTTGGCGTTGCAGCAAAGCCGAGAGCGAATCTTCATTTTCCGCTACGTGGTCGTCAGCATCTGCTGCACCACCGCTATATTGCTTAAGCATATTAGCGAATCGCTGCGTCATTGAGCCTGTTTTTTCATTGTTACTGTTATTACTGTTCAGGCTAATTTTATCTTCATCTAAATGACGATCTTGGTAACGATCAGCAGAAGACGATGACATTTGACGATGTTCGTTATAGCGATTCGATTGAGAAGCACCGCGATTTTGCTGTGACGCTGCGCTTGCTTGAGACGGATTAGATTCACTATCTATCGCCGCAACAATCGCTACTCCACCAGCCACTTTCTTGTTTGACATGATCACCGCTTCCGCGCCTAACTCCTCTTTCACTTGGAGCAGCGCCGTTCTCATGTCTTTGGCAAAAAATCGCTTTATTTTCAAACTATGAATCCATTAATGATGCGTGAGATCAGTTACCCACGGCTTGCACAATTCTGATCTGTTTTTCATCCGGGATTTCTTGGTAAGACAGTACCCGGAGATTAGGTATTGTGTTCTTCACAAATTTCGCCAACGTCGAGCGTAATACACCAGAAGTAAGCAGAACGGCAGGTTCGCCTTTCAGTTCTTGTTCCTGTGTCGCTTGGCTTAGTGAAGATTGCAATCGCTCAGCGAGTCCCGGTTCAATCCCCGCGGATTCGCCTCCTGATGCTTGCATAGTTTGATGCAATATTTGTTCCAGTTCGGGTATCAAAGTAATCACTGGTAGCTCAGGCTCTATACCATTGATTTCTTGAACAATTAGACGTTTAAGACTAATTCGAACTGCTGCCGTCAATATGTCAGCTTCTTGACTCTTACTTGAGTACTCAGCCAAAGTTTGAACAATCGTGCGAATATCGCGGATTGGAATGGCCTCGTTTAACAAGTTTTGTAGGACTTTCACCACCACACCTAATGGTAATTGGTCAGGAACAAAGTTCTCGACTAACTTAGGCGCGCTGCGTCCCAACATTTCTAATAAATTCTCTACTTCTTCATGACCAATTAGCTGTGATGCGTTGTTGGTCAATAACTGGCTCAGGTGCGTCGCTAATACCGTTGATGAATCAACAACCGTATAACCTAAGGCTTGCGCGTGCTCACGCTGATCTTCTCGGATCCATACGGCTTCCAGTCCAAAAGCAGGGTCAATGGTTGGCTCCCCATCAATCATGCCATACACCTGACCTGGGTTAATCGCTAGCTCTTGATCCGGACGAATCTCTGCTTCGCCCACCGCAACCCCCATCAATGTAATTCGGTAACTGTTTGGGGTCAGCTCAAGATTGTCACGAATATGAACCGCTGGAATTAGGAACCCAAAATCTTGCGATAACTTTTTACGCACGCCTTTTACGCGCTCTAACAGTTCCCCACCTTGATCTCTGTCCACCAAAGGGATTAAGCGATAACCTACTTCCAAGCCAATAATATCGACTGGCTGGACGTCATCCCAAGACAGTTCGCGCTGTGAGGAAGGTTCTGTACCTTCATCTGCTGTTGCTGGTAAAGCGGGCTCTTTCGCTTTCTGCTTCTGCCGTTTGTCGATGAAATATGCCGCTGCACCGGCCGCGACTGCCAGGCTCAAAAACGCAAAGTGCGGCATGCCCGGTACGATGCCCATCACACCAAGAATAGCTGCAGTAATCATCAGCGCTTTTGGGTTGTCGAACATCTGGAAGACCAGTTGTTCACCCATGTCTTCATCGGTGTTTTGGCGCGTCACCATCATTGCCGCTGCAATCGACAGCAATAGCGATGGGATTTGTGCGACCAAACCATCACCGATTGTCAGTAAGGTATAGATTTCAATCGCTTCACCGAAACCCAATCCATACTGCGCCATACCGATCGACAGACCGCCGACGATGTTGATAAACAGAATCAAAATACCGGCAATCGCGTCACCTTTTACGAACTTCGAGGCACCATCCATCGAGCCATAGAAATCCGCTTCTTTGGTCACTTCAAAACGACGAACTCTTGCCTGCTCTTGGTCTATCAATCCGGCATTCAAGTCCGCATCAATCGCCATTTGCTTACCCGGCAACGCATCAAGCGTAAAGCGAGCACTTACCTCAGAGATACGACCCGCACCTTTGGTCACCACCATAAAGTTGATGATCATTAAGATGAGGAAAACCACTAGGCCGACCGCGTAGTTACCACCAATAACGACGTTACCGAACGCCTCAATTACGTTACCTGCCGCATTACCGCCTTCATGACCATGCAGTAAGACGACACGAGTCGAGGCAACGTTCAAAGCCAAGCGGAGCAACGTGGCGATCAGCAATACCGTTGGGAAAGCAGCGAAGTCCAAAGGGCGACGTGTGTAAACGGTCACTAACAACACCACCATCGAAAGCGCGATGTTAAAGGTGAAGAACATATCCAGCAAAAATGCTGGAATCGGCAGTACCACCATCGCTAGGGTGGCCAAAACCATCACCGGAGCACCAATAGCTGGCATTTCACGTTGAGGGATTCGTGGCAATTTATCTGCAAACGGCAGGCTTAACTTCATACTGCGAGAGATCTCAATCGATTGAAGCGTCACGTAAGCTCTTACTATTAATACGCGACCGCTTTAGCCTAAAAGTTTAGGTAGGGTTGATAATTAAAGCGTTTTAAGCAATCTATGTACCATAATTAGCGCCAAAATAATGACTAAACACTCAAATAAAGCTTAGCTTTTGATCAAACGAGCTTTTTTAAGGCTTTACCGCTTTTCGTATCAATGACGGTGCTCGGGCGGGATTGGCAAATCATAATCTTGAATTTTCGGGCGCTGTCCACCTCGTTTTCGGTATTGCTTCAATTGGAATACAAATGCCAAAACCTGAGCGACGGCAGTAAATAACCCATCGGGGATCTCTTGCTCGAGTTCTGTCGTGTGGTACAACGCACGAGCCAAAGGTGGTGCAGGCACAATCGTAATGTCATGTTCGCGGGCGACTTCTCGAATCTTCATCGCCATGTGGTCAGTACCTTTAGCGATCACGACTGGCGCACGGTCTGTCTTCTGTTTATAACGAAGCGCTACCGAGAAGTGCTCTGGGTTAGTAACAATAACATCAGCTTGAGGAACATCCGCCATCATTCGACGTTGAGCCGCTTCCCTTTGCAACATACGAATACGGCCTTTCACTTCCGGCTTACCTTCAGTCTCTTTGTATTCGTCTTTGACTTCTTGCTTCGTCATTTTTAACTGATCAGCGTGCTGCCAGATTTGAAATGGAATATCGATGGCAACCACAATCAATAGCGAGCAACTGATCAGCAAAATAAAGTTCAGCAAAATATCTAAAGCATGGAAGATGTTTTGCGGATACACATCCATGCTCAATTGAATCAGATTGGCCTGCGATGCTTGGATCAAATAGATGGCGACACCAGTGACCAGAACCACTTTAAGGATTGATTTGATCAACTCTACCCAGCTTTGCATGCCAACCATTCGCTTTAAGCCGCTAAGCGGATTCATTTTCGACAGCTTGGGCATGGCCGCTTGGGCAGAAAAACTGATTCCTCCCACACCTGCTGCTCCAATCATGGCGGCGGTAAACAATGTCGCTAACACCAAAAATAGTGGGAACAACAAATCACTCATCGCGCCCAAAGCGATATCAAACAGTTTTGCAGTATCGAAAATCTCTTCTCGTTGAAGATCAAATAAACGGCTCATGATGGAAAACAATGAACGTGCTAACGCCTCTCCAAACCACATCAATGAAATGGCGCCAACGATCAGCACAGATGCTGATGCGAGCTCTTTAGATCGAGCGACCTGCCCCTTTTCTCTGGCTTGTTGTAACCGTCGGGGCGTGGCTTCTTCGGTGCGTTCCTGACCGTCTGATTCTGCCAAATCTTAGCACTCCAAGCGAATAAGCCGACAAATCTGCGCCTCACCCACTGTCCAGAACATTTCATAATGACTGTATAGACCAGCCAGTATGTACCAACAAAGTAATAGACCCACCATCAAAGCAAAAGCAAAACCAAGCGAGAAGATATTCAGCTGTGGTGCGGCACGGGTCATTACACCAAACGACAAGTTAATGGTCAGTAGCGCAATAATGCCAGATAGAGACATACTCAGTGCCGTTTGGAACATAATACCAAGCCAGCCTGCCATTTCACGAAAATCAACCGCGTTTAGAGAGCCGGAGCCAATCGGCAAAGTTTTAAAACTGAATACCACCAATTGCAGCATTTTTAAGTGTCCATCGGTGGCAAGGAAAAACATTGTCGTTAAGAACATGAATAACTGACCAAGCAATGGCGTGTTCTGACCATTTGCGGGATCAACCATAGAAGCAAAGCCCAAACTTGATTGCATACCCAATATTTGACCAAGTAGGACAAAGGTTTGAATCATAAATTGAGTAACCATACCCATCGCTATGCCGATGATCATTTGCTCGGCAATGGTCATGAAGCCACGAAACGAGAGTAGCTCAATGTCTTGAGGTACGGCGGGGATAGCTGGCATGACAGCGAAAGTGATGGCTAAACCGAGGTAAAGGCGGATTCTTGGCGAAACAAATCGGGCCCCGGTTACTGTCATCACCATCAACATGGATGAGATACGAACATAGGGCCAGAAGTAGTTTGCGATCCAATCTAAGACAACGCTAGTGGGGTACTCCATAGGCGCCTCTAATAAAGCACCTGAGGTAAGCGTTCAATCAAGCCATAGAAATATTCCATCAACATTTGCGTCATCCAATGCCCAAACAGCATCAGGGCCAAAAGCGTGACAATCAAACGCGGTAAGAAGCTCAATGTTTGTTCGTTGATGGATGTCGCAGCTTGAAAAATCGCAACTACAAGGCCGATAAGCAAGCTTGGGATGATAATGGCGCAGACCATGATAAGCACCATCCAAAGTGCTTCACGGAAAAGCTCGACAAACATTTCTGGTGTCATGTCTTATCCTCTATCTGCGCTTAACTAAAGGGCAAAGCTGCCCGCGAGTGTCGAGAGTATCAAGTTCCAACCATCGACCAATACGAACAACATCAACTTGAACGGCAACGAAACAATCATTGGTGACAACATCATCATACCCATTGCCATCAGTACCGAAGCGACTACAAGGTCAATAATCAAAAACGGCAAGAAGAGCATAAAGCCAATTTGGAATGCAGTTTTTAGCTCTGAGGTGATAAAAGCCGGAATCAACACCGCCATCGACACATCTTCTGGATTCTCGACTTGCTCTCCTGACATGGTTACGAACGTCTCCAAATCTTTGATTCGGGTCTGCTTAAGCATAAATGCTTTCATTGGCGCTTGTGCAGCATCAAACGCTTCTCGCGCCGTAACTTGCTCGTTCAAATAAGGCTGAACAGCTTTGTCGTTGATTTCGTTCAGGACAGGAGACATAACAAAAAAGGTCAAAAACAGCGCAATACCAATAATAACCTGATTAGAAGGCGTTTGTTGCAAACCCATTGCCTGACGCAATATCGACATCACCACCACAATTCGAGTGAACGAGGTCATCAGAATCACCATGGCAGGCAAGAAGCCAAGCATGGTCATTAACGCTAAAATTTGTAGTGTAACCGAGTAGTCTTCACTGCCATCAGGGTTCGTGGTCATGGTGAATGCTGGAATACCACCGCCACTAGAAACGGACATAGCACGGCTAGCACCAGTATCACTTTGCATAGCCTGAACTGTAACACCACTTCCATCGGCTAAGTTATCTGGCAGCGCTGACTCCTCTGCTTCAGCAAAGGTAAATGAAGAAAACAGCACGCCGACAAAAAGTAACAACGTACTCAGGAGCAAACGAATTGGATTACCCTTTGTCATGTTTTTTGATCAGCTGGCTAAATTGAGTCGCAAAAGCATTGGTCGCCAACTCTTCCTCTTTCAGTGGCTTATCTAACTTGGCTAAAGTTTGGATCGATTGGCTAGTAATCCCAACCAAAAACTGTTCTTCACCCACTTGAACTACTGCGATTCTTTCTTTTGTACCCACTGGCAACTGACTCACTATACGCAAGCCCTTTTGTTGTCCCATCGCTGGCACTTGCATACGTTTCAGCAACCAAGCCAGCAAAAGAATCACGCCGATTACAAGCACAAGCGAGCCAAGTGTCGTCGCAAGATCCAGATTATTTGGTGCGGCAGCAAATGCATAAGGAGCACTTAGCATTAAGCTCAGTGCTCCAGTGATTTGCTTCAATCGCATTTTGATTGAACGACTCATCTTAACGCAGCTTCTTAATTCGTTCAGTTTGGCTGATCACATCCGTCAAACGGATACCAAACTTATCGTTGACGACCACGACTTCGCCGTGAGCAATCAAAGTACCGTTAACCAATACGTCGAGCGACTCACCGGCTAGACGATCCAACTCAACAACCGAACCTTGGTTAAGCTGCAACAGGTTCCGAATGCTAATTTGAGAACGACCGACTTCCATCGAAATCGTCACCGGGATATCCATAATAGTGTCGAGTTTACGACGCTCATCTTCGCTAATTGGGCTTGAAGTGTCTTTTAGCTCTTCCAGTGGCGCAGCCAATACTTCATCTACGTCTACAGAAGGGGCAGACGGGTCTTCGCCAAGAGCGGCTGCCCATTCGTCTGCTAGCTTTTGATCGTCACTTGGTTCCATTTTTCTATCCTGTGTTACGCCTTACTCATGCCATAGCATGTCTATTTAATAAGGTATCTTAATGGTCTATATCGTCTTCACTCTCAAGCTCGGACATGATGTCTTTACCTAAGAAAGCTAAATCTGTTTTGACGACATGTGGGCGCTCAATTTCCTCAGAAATTTGCACCGCTAATTTGTCTTCCGAACGACCCATTTTTACGCGATAGGTCGGTAGGTCTTCTACAAACATCGTCGCATGTTCTGGCATTTCAATCGGGATGATATCGCCAGGTTGCAGCTCCATGAGGTCACGCAAAGAAATGTCTTTTTCGAGCAAGTTCACGCGGAAGTTAACCGGACAATCCATGATCTCTTCACGTAGTGCTGAGCTCCAGCGAACGTCCGTTTCCATCTTGTCGGACTGAACACCTGCATCCAATAGTTCACGGATAGGCTCAACCATGGAGTAAGGCATAACGACATGAAAATCGCCGCCACCGCCGTCAACTTCTATATGGAAGGAACTCACGACAATCACTTCTGTCGGGCTGACAATGTTTGCCATACTTGGGTTTACTTCAGAGTCGAGATATTCGAACTCTACCCCCATCACTGGCGACCACGCTTCTTTATAATCTTCAAATACAATTTTCAGTAACAACTGAATGATGCGGCGTTCCGTTGGGGTAAATTCACGGCCTTCGATTTTGGCGTGGAATCGACCATCACCGCCAAAGAAGTTCTCTACCAGAATAAAGACTAAACGAGCCTCCATGGTGATCAACGCAGTGCCTTTTAACGGACGAAAACGCACCATGTTCAAACTGGTTGGCACGTACAATGTGTTCTGGTATTCACCAAACTTCATCATCTGCACGCCATTGATCGACACCTCTGCCGTTTTACGCAGCATATTAAACAGACTAATACGCATGTGCCGTGCAAAGCGCTCGTTGATAAGTTCGAGCGTCGGCATTCGACCACGTACGATCCTGTCTTGCGACGAGAAATCAAAATTGACGGCACCCTCAGTGTCGTTTTCTATCGGTTCATCGACGTCATCAACATCGTCAACCCCATGCAATAGCGCATCAATTTCGTCTTGGCTTAATAGATCGGTCACGTTTTACCTATTGAATAACAAAATCTGTAAACAGTACTTTTTCAATCACTGGCTTACCGACCGCAGCATTCAGCGCTGCTTTGATATCTTCGGAAGCACGATCGCGCAATTCCACTCGTCCTGTAGGAGAGCGCAATTGATCAACCGTCGCGGAAGCAAACGTTGATAGCATAGAGCTTTCAATCAGTGGCGAATGATACCGCGCCAACTCTTCATTTTCTGCACCGCGAACCATTAACTGCGCTTTAATTTGAACCAACCTATCGCGGCTATCCCCAGTAACGTTAAATACAAATGCCTGAGGAAGATTCACATACGCGATGGGCGCAGCATCCGATGCCTTCACTTGAGCCTGTTGAGACGATTCAGCCTGAGCAGGTTCATCAGAGCCCATTAGAAAAAATGCCGCTGCCCCGCCACCAAGTAGTAATACTACAACAGCGATGATGATGATAAGTAACTTGCTTTTTCCTTTCGGCGCATCGGCCCCTTGTAACTGTTCTTCTGCCATTCTTGTCTCTTATTGTTCTTTTGAGTTACCAAGACGTTTTAGTGAGTTGCTTGGTAACCGTATGCCATTGCCGTTAAACGGCCTTTTATGCGTAAAAACTAATTCCATCACGCTTTGAAGCGACATTCAAATCCAGATTGACATCAGATTCAAAACCCTCTTCGGACTGTCCAGAAAAACCGCCACTTTGCGCGCTTTGACCATGTTGTTCAGCAGTATACCTACCTTGCTGTTGCCCGCTGTTTTGTTGCTGGACGGAAGAATCAGCCAGCTGCATACCTTGTTGCGCTAGCATTTCTCTCAAACGAGGGAGCGTCTGTTCAATAATGTCACGAGCTTGCGGGTTGTTCACTGTAAAATGTACATTGGCAACGTCGTTATTCATGGTCATACGAATTTGCATACGACCTAACTCTGGTGGATCAAGACGAATATCGAGATTTTTCAGATTCTTCGACATCATCATTTGCACTTTTTCCGCAACTTGCTCGTTGGCTAGCTCTTTAGTTAGTTGCAACGGAAGCTGAGCTTGTTGTGCAGCATCAATACGCGCTTGTTGCTGTACATTAATTCCCTGCTGACCTGCCATAGCCTGAAGCTGTCCAGCGAAACCGTGTTGGAGGTCCGGCTTATCTTGTTTATCAGCAGTCGCCTTTAGCGCACCAGTCGCCAATGCTGCGTTCATCACTTTCTGGCTAATCTCTCCGTCTTTCACACCTTGAAGCGACGTCGGCACTTGCGCGGCTATCAACGTATCAGGCGTTGGAGATAATGCGACTTTTTCTCCACTATGAGCAGTTTGTGGCTGGGGTACTTGAGCCGCTGTATGCTGGATTTGCTGAGACACTGCCATAGGTCCAGCCTGGCGAGTTAAATTATGTTGTACTTGTTGCTCTGCGAGAATCTGTTTAATGTCATTAGGGAGCGCAACAAATTGGGCAAGGTCTTGATCAGGAATATCCGCCGTGATCCTTCCTTGTTTCAACCCTTCAATGATCTGAGCTTCTTGCTGAGTCAGTGGTTTTCCTTGCGCCAACTTAGTATCTATAACTTCAAGTTCATCCAAGGATACTCGTGGAAGCGCGTCGATGTTGGAACCATCAACGTCTGTTAACAACGGCGACAGATCATTAGCTACTTCACCACTGACTGCGCTCTTAGCCGTCGGATGGCTGGCTTGTTTCGCTAGCTCTTGCCAAGCAGCAAACTCAGGCGAAAGTTTGTCGACATCGATAGGTTGACCATTCTTATCTAAAATTGGCTCTAAGTCTTGTCCTGGGATCATCTGTGCTTGTTCAAGCGAATGAGCTGATGGCGTTTCATTCAAAGCCAGCTCATCAAGGTGTGTCGAAACGGTTGCTTGCTCGTGGAACGAATGCACTAAATTCGCGCTCTGAGGCAAAACTTTGCCACTATCGATGGATGCATTACTCGCATTCAGGGTTTGATTCGCTTGTTCAATTCGACCAAGAAGCTGTTGTCCTTCGCCCATCGTGCTTTTTACGTCCACTGTATTTGATGGGTTGCTCGTATCGATTGATGTTGATTTCACTTTTTCAATAGCTTCAACATCATTCTCCAAAGGTGTGCTGTTACTCGCCTTTTGTAAACTTGCTTCTTCACTTAAGGTTGCATTCGGTTTGTTTGCTGATATTTCATCAAAACCATGGGGCTCGTCACTGACGGATTCTTGGCTTTCTTGCGCCAACAATTCGTCCGAGACGTTAGCAGAAGAAGTACTGCCTACATCCGCTCTTTCTTTTTCTTCAACTACTGTCGATTCTGTTGCTACTTTTTCGGGCTTTTGTTTACTAGCAAACGCATCGGTTAACGTTTCTAAAAATCCCTTGCTCTCAGTGCTCTCTGCGGACGCTTTAGCGGACACATCAGAAACTGGCGTCTTGGTAGTCGCAGATACATGGGACAAATTCACACTCATTTAGAAACTCTCGTTCTCGTGGCTCTGAGCGTATCGCTGACAGACAGCAATACTAGCGGCAAACAAAGGTCAAAAAGACCCGACACTGACAGCTAAAATGCAAAAATCACACCACAATATTGAGTCAATTCTCGGTAAGCTAATAGATGGCATGTTTATGGAACAAACATCAACAGTACTATCCGAGAACCTGGTTCCTAACATGATGTACAGCTACTTGATTGACTTTGAAAAACGATAAGCGTAAACAGACACTTGGCTTAACAATTAAGGAATCACTTTGAAGATCACAGAATTACGCCAATATAGAATCAAAGCAGGCAAAACAGAACAGTGGCTAAGTTGGATGAAGGAAGAACTGTTGCCCTATCAACGTTCACAAGGCATGCGTGTACTGAATACTTACGTCCACACTGGTGATGATGGACATGACTATTTTGTTTGGCTTAGAGAGTTCGACAATGAACAAGCACGCCAGGCTCTCTACGAAAAAACATACAACGAGTGGTGGGTTCGCGAGATTCGACCGAAGGTATTTGAGCTAATTGAACAAGACTCAATCAAAGTTACCTTACTTGAATCGGTAGAGATGTAGTCAACTGCAACACCGTAATGCAATATCGAACCGATAACGTTTAGAAACGATGTGGTTTTCGACTATAAAGTAAGGTGGAAAACTCGTCCATTTGCTTTTGTTCGCGCTTAGCTTCAGCAAGTTGTTTCTCTTTTTCGCGTTTATCTATCATCCACTCATAGGATTTGCGTTCTTTACGCACGGTTAACCAATATTCTTTACAGTTTTCAACCTGCTCTTTGAAATGACTTTCTGCTTGCTTTTGCTTAGATAAAGTTTCATCTAGCTGGGTAAGGAATCGATTTAAGTGTCCATATTGACTTGCCGTTAGGCCCGCCTGACCACGGTCGACGAGTTGCTGGCAATAATCAAGCCGATACTTTTCAATTTGTTCAACCTGACGGTAATAATCTTCGAGTTCAGAACGCGCTTTGTTCAGTGCAAGCACAGCTTGGTCTTCACGATCCTTAGTTTGCTCAAGTAGAAACTCCATCGCATTATTCATGCGCTATCACCCACCCAAAATGTTTCTAAGCATATTGACGCACATATCATATGACACTGATTCTTTCATGCTCTGCTGCAAGTATTCGTCTAACTTCGGTTTCAAAGTAAATGCGCCATCAATAGCAGGATCGGTACCCGGTTTGTACGCTCCAATCGAGACCAAATCTTGATTCTTGCGACAAATAGACAAGACCTGTCGCACCGCTTTTGACATCAGAACGTGCTCTTCGGTCGTGATTTGCGGCATAACACGGCTCACCGACTTCTCGACATCAATCGCCGGATAATGGCCTGCATCCGCCATTTCACGAGAAAGTACAATATGGCCATCAAGAATAGCTCGCGATGCGTCCGCTATCGGATCTTGCAAATCATCCCCTTCGGTCAACACGGTAAAGAACGCCGTAATCGAGCCTTGCTCGGCACTTCCATTACCCGCTCGCTCAACCAGCGCTGGCAGCTTGGCAAATACAGAAGGCGGGTAACCTTTCGTCGCTGGCGGCTCACCAACAGAAAGTGCGATTTCACGCTGTGCTTGTGCAAAACGAGTCAACGAGTCCATCAATAGCAGAACATCTAACCCTTGGTCTCGGAAGTATTCAGCAATCGTTAATGCCGTTTGGCACCCCTTTAAGCGCATTAGAGGTGAAGCATCGGCAGGCGCCGCGACCACCACTGAGCGGCGACGACCGTCCTCACCCAAGATCTCTTCGATGAACTCTTTAACTTCACGTCCACGCTCACCTATCAGGCCGACGACCACAACCTGTGCGGTGGTGCCTCGCGTCATCATGCCAAGCGTGACCGATTTACCCACACCAGAACCTGCAAACAGACCGATACGCTGACCTTTACCAACCGTCAACAAACCATTGATGGCTTTTAGGCCAACATCGAGCGGTTCAGAAATTGGTTTTCGAGCCAACGGGTTGATCGGCTCGGCATTAAAAGAGGCACGGTGATCGGTATACAAAGGGCCAAGTCCATCAAGTGGATTCCCAACCCCGTCTATCACGCGCCCAAGTAACTCCATGCCGACAGGCAAACCAGCGTCACTGGTTAAAGGGGTGACCCTCGCGCCAGGTAAAATGCCCGTAATTTGTTCGCTTGGCATTAAAAATAGGTTGTCACCTGAAAAGCCGACAACCTCGGCTTCCATCTGACCTGACATGGTTTCCACTAAGCATAAACTGCCAATTGGTGCGCGACAGCCGGTCGCTTCCAACGTTAACCCAACCACACGCACCAGTTTGCCAGAGGCGACAGGGCGCGTCGTAAGGCCTTCAACTTTGTAGCTTTTTAAGCGGTCAGCGAGTGCTTGCATGGATTACTCACCCTCTTGATGACGGTTGGCGCCACAAAAGCTGTGCAATACGCTTTTGACGCGTTCTTCCATGCGATAATTAATGCTTGATTCACCGGCTTCAATCTGGACGTCACCTCGATTGAGCGATGGTTCAGCAACTAACGTCCAGTTGCGACAATCAAGGTCTTCTTCACCATAAGCTGAACGAATAATCGCGACATCTTCTGGATTCAGGTGCAAGGTAATAGGGTGGCCTGATATTGGTAGCGCCTCGACCGACTGCTTCACTGTATCTAAAATAATTTGAGGGTTGGTTTGTACTTCAACGTGCACCACTTCTTTGACTAAGCAGAGCACCATATCCACCAGCTGCTTTTCAACCTGAGCATTCATCAACTCCAAAGGTTGAGCAAACTGATTGGCCAAGTTCATAAAAGTTTCAACTTGCTGCTGAATGTATTCTTGCCCTGCAGTTACCCCTTCAGCTTTTCCGAGCTCGAGACCTTCAGCATGGCCGGCTTGCAACCCTTCTTCTTTACCTTTGTCGTAACCTTGCTTAAAGCCAGCTTCCTGACCTTGATGTAAGCCTTCTTGATAAGCACCTTGCTTAATCAGTTCAATTTGCTCTTCGGTTAGCGCAAGTGGCTGCTCTTCTTCAGGCTCATCAAAATTCGGCACCCACCCCGGGTCATAGTTGAACGCGGTTTGTTTTGCTTGTTTGGCTTTAGGCTCGCCATAATCAGGCAGCCCCCAACGTTGAGGTTCGATCATCGAATCATCTTCATCAGGACGGATAAATCCACGTTTTCTATCGCCAGCCATGGGTTACCTATTGTGTGTTCGATTAAGAAGTGAGGGTGCTCCGCAATAGGATAATTGCGAAGCAATAGAAATTATAAGAATTCGTCAGCACCGCCAGACAACATGAGCTCACCAGCATCCGCCATTCGACGGGCAATTGCTAAGATTTCTTTCTGAGCGGCTTCTACATCTGCCACTCGTACTGGCGGCATCGCTTCTATGTCATCACGCATCATATCAGCAGCACGTTTAGACATGTTCTTGAAGACTTTCTCACGTAACGAGTCATCTGCACCTTTGAGTGCTTTTTGCAACACGTCTTGTGGTACGTCACGCAGCAACTTCTGAATACCTTGGTCGTCCACTTCGACTAAGTTTTCGAAGACAAACATTAGGTCTTGGATTTGCGTCGCCATGTCTTCGTCCTGATCGCGAATTTGTTCCATCAACAAACCTTCGACGTTGTTGTCTAGGTAGTTCATGATCTCCGCTGCTGCTTTCAGGCCGCCAATTTTGGCTGCTTGTGCACCCGCTTGACCCGCGAACTGTTTCTCCATGATTTCGTTCAGCTCTGCCAATGCTGATGGCTGAACTTCTTCAAGGTTGGCAATACGCATCATCAGATCCAAACGCACGCGCTCAGGGAACTGAGACAAAATCTCTGCAGATTGGTCTGCTTCTAAATAAGACAATACGATAGTTTGAATCTGTGGGTGTTCATTGACAATAATGCTCGCCACTTGGCGTGGGTCCATCCATTTCAAAGAATCCAAACCTTTTGAGCCCGTACCAAGTAGGATCTGGTCAACTAAGTTGTTGGCTTTGTCTTCACCAAGAGCGGCAACCAGTGCATTACGCATAAAGTCTTCGCTGCCCATACCAATGTTGGTGTATTTCTGGATATCCTCCAAAAACGCACGATGAACAGCAGATACCTTGTCTTGGCTGAGATCCTTCGCGCGAGCCATCGCACTACCAACACGCTGAACCTGTTTTGGTTCTAGGTGACGGATAATGCCAGCTGCATCTTGTTCATTAAGGCTCAGTAGCAAAATTGCCGCTTTTTCTTCGCCAGTAATGGTTGAAACATCCAGCTCTACTGGCATTCCCGCGGCGTTGTCATCTTGAGGTACGATATCGTTAGCCATTGTCATTCATCCAGTTTTTCACTACTTGAGCAGCCAGTTCAGGTTCATTCGCAACCAGAGCGCGAACCGCTTTCAATACATCTTCATCTTTATGAAGGTTTGGCAAATCAATACTTGAGCCAAACTCGAACAGTTCGCTGCTTTCAATGTCACTGCCAATCAAGCTAGTTTCACCATCCGCACCAATCGGCAAGCCGTCTGGTCCGTACATTTCGTCTTCATCATCGCTGGTAGGGTTAAGCAATTTCTTCATTGCTGGGCGAACCAGAACCAACACAACCACAATAATCACTAATGCACTTGCGAACCAACGAACCCAATCACTGAAGTTAGGGTGCTCCCAAATTGGTGGTTCTTCTAGCTGCTCAGCCTCTGGCTCAGCAAACTTTACACTCAATACATTCAGCAAATCGCCACGGCCTTGATCAAAGCCAACAGTACCAATTAATACTTGGCGAATGGCATTGATTTCAGATTCGGACATTGGGGTATAAGTCACTTCACCCGTATCAGGGTTAACTTGACGACGGTCTTTAATCGCAACAGAAACGGTCTGACGAGCCACCGTCCCGGTCTGCTTTCGCTCGTGGCTGATGGTGGTATCTAGCTCAAAGTTACGCGTGGACTCTTTACGAACTGACCCCTGCCCCATGACAGAACCATCTTTCATTTGAGCCACATCTTGCGGAATTGAGGCATCCGCTGGAGGCTGATTACTCAACGCACCCGGAATACCCGCTACCATGTTACCGTTATTGTAATCTTCGAGTGCGTACTCACTGCGGGTCGCAGGGGTGTTCGGATCAAAGCGTTTGCGAGTTTGTTCAACCGCACTGAAATCCATTTGGATGTCAACCTGCGCCGTATAGTTGCCATAACCTAAAATCGGTAATAGTACGGAATCAATTTTTTCGCGCAGCGCTTGTTCTTGGTTGCGTTCTAATTCTTGTTCTTTGCGTCGCGCCGCAGAAGCAGGATCTTGGGAGCCTGAGCTGAGTAAGCGGCCATGCTGATCTGTGACGGTAATTCGAGAAGTTTTCATTCCCGGCACGGCACTCGCTACCATGTCGACAATAGAATCCACTTCTTGCTGCTTAAGGTTCGTGCCTGTCGACAATGTCAAAAATACCGACGCAGACGCTTCTTGGTTATGACGCACAAATACGCTGTGCTTTGGCAGTGCCAATAACACTCGTGCTTTGCGAACTTGCTTCATTTCTTCAATTGCTTGAGCCAATTGGCGCTCTCGACTGAGTTTGAGACGCTCTTGCTCGAGACGTTGTGAAACACCAAAACCCATGTCTTGCAGCAAAATATCATCGCCTGCTTCTGTAGCTTGGTTAACGCCGGAACGAACCATGCCAAGTTTGATCGAGTTGTACTCACTCGATTCAACAGAAACAGTATTGCCATCAAGCTTATAATTGATTTTCTGCTGGTCCAGATAATCCAGAACGGGGATCAATTCTTCGGTCTCATACGCACCAAGTGGGCGCATCTCCGGTTCTTTGACCCAAAAGAACAGCATCACGATCAATGCAACACAGATGGATATCGACAGCACAAGCACAACCTGACGAAGTAAATCGAGGTCGCCCACTGCCATATCGAATTTTGACGCACTGCGCTCCTCTAGATCTGGATTTTGACTCTCCACATCCACATCGGAACTTGCTACCAGTGCACCATCTGAGCCGCCTTCAGTGACGGTTAAATCTGTAGACTTGTCTGCCACACTTATTACCTAAATTACACTGGCATGTTCATGAGGTCTTTATATGCCTCAACGAGTTTATTGCGAATTTGAACCGTCGCATCAAAAGCGACACTAGACTTGTTACGAGCGATCATAACGTCAGAAAGGGATACATCGGCATCACCACGATCAAAACGGGTTTGTAAATCACCAGATGCTTTTTGAAGTGTGTTCACGTTATTGATGGCTTTAGTTAGGAGATCGTTAAAATCCGCTCCAACTTTCGCCCCACTTGCAGTAGGAGCCGTATTGGTTGCTTCTACCATCATGGCGCGCATTTCTGCCTGAATACCATCAATTTTCATTAGCACCTCTAAGCCAAAAGATTGACTATTAACAAAACTGATTATTGACACAGCAATTAACGTGCCATAAGACATTAGCAATCAATTTACTTACACTTTTCGTCTTATGGCTGTTGTCTGTGTTAATTCGGGATATCTATACCAGCATCACGCATTTTGGCAAGCTTATAGCGCAAGGTTCGAGGGCTTATACCCAGTTTCTCCGCCATTTCTTTGCGTCGACCATTACACTCAACCAAAGTCTCCAAAATAATGGCGTATTCTTGATCGCGCAGCTCGCTACCTAAGCCTTCTCCACCAGTTACTGGGCGGCTAACACTCTCAGCTTGAGCAACTGGCTTAACATTGGGCACGACCATATCTGCATTTTGCACCACGTGTTGCAAGCTATTGGCATCTTGCCAATCTACGCCCTCAAGCAAAATGTGCTCTGCATCGATGTCGCCATTTTCACTTAATATCAGCGCTCGTTGAACCACGTTATCCAATTCACGAACATTACCCGGCCAAGGGTATTGCAATAGTTTTTCTAACGCAACGGTCGAGAATTGAGGCACTGGCATGCCCATTTTGCTGCAATGACGCTCAGCAAGATGCTTGGCAAGCGGTGCAATATCGCCTTTACGTTCTTTAAGTGCAGGCCACGAAATTGGGAATACATTCAGGCGGTAATATAAGTCCTCTCTGAAGTTTCCTTCTGACACGTATTGCTTAAGATCACGGTTACTCGTCGCTAACACACGAACATCTAACTTGATGCTTTTGCGACTGCCAAGGCGCTCTACTTCTCGCTCTTGCAAAACACGCAATAACTTCGCTTGCAGGTTCAAGTCCATTTCGCTGATTTCATCAAGCAAGATTGTGCCACCTTGCGCTTGTTCAAACTTTCCTGGGCATGCCTGAACAGCACCAGTAAATGCGCCCTTTTCATAGCCAAACAGTGTTGCTTCGAGCATATTGTCAGGAATCGCGGCACAGTTAATTGCGACAAAAGGACCATTTTTACGATTTGACGCGTTGTGAATATAGCGCGACATCACTTCTTTACCTGAGCCACTCGGACCTAGCACCATAACATTCGCATCTGTACGTGCCACTTTATCGGCCAACGCGAGTAAGCGCAGACTTTTCTCATCAGCAACGATGGCATCACCGTTGTCATCACTTTTTATCGGTGCATAACGACTGACCATATTTAGCAACACTTCTGGTGCAAATGGTTTCGCCATGTAGTCGATCGCGCCATCTTTCATTGCAGACACGGCATCTTCAATGTTGGCGTACGCCGTCATTAGCAATACTGGTAAGTTAGGCCAATTCTGCTTGATGCTTTTGAGCAGAACTAAGCCACCCATACCCGCCATTTGCACATCAGAAACGACGATATCAACCGTATTCGATTTCAGCTTCAACAGTGCATCTTCAGCACAGTCCGCTTCCAACCATTCATACCCTGCCAGAGCCAGAGTATCGACTAGGGCTTCACGAAGACCTTCATCGTCTTCTACGATCAGCACTTTGCTTTGCGCCATTATGATTCTCCAGAAATTGTTATTACCAAAAGCCGCTTATTGCGCTTCTGTTTGCACTCGCTCTAGCGGAATGCACATGGTGAAGCAGGCTCCATCACCCTGCTCTGAAATAAGTTCCAATCGACCGTCATGGGCACGGCAAACCATTTGAACAACTGCCAACCCTAATCCAGTTCCTTGAGAACGTGTGGTAAAAAATGGCTCCATGATTTTGGCTTGCAGTTCTTCGGGCACACCCGGTCCGCTGTCTTGCACAGAAATGCGTAACTCACCATTTACCGGGCGGAAAAAAATATCGACTTGCGATTCTTTACCAGACATTTGAATCGCGTTCATGACCAGATTACTTAATGCGGATGCAATGGCGTTCGCATTGCCTAGTAGTTCAGTTTGTTCTTCTTCCACTTCTAGGCAGTAATCAATACTGTTGTTTTTTAGCGCGGTTTCGACCATCGGCTGGTATTCCGCTACCAACTGGGCAATCGTAAATGGCTTAATGACTTTATTATCACCACCTTTAGCAAAAAGCAGCATATCATTAACCTGCTTTTCCAAATCGTGCAGTCGATCCATTAATTTGGTTTGGAAGCGATCTTTTGTCGCTGGAGGAAGATTTGGCGCTCCCAAATTGGATGCATATAACATAGCGCTCGACAGCGGCGTTCTTACTTGGTGAGCAAGCGACGCAACCATACGTCCTAACGACGATAAGCGCTGTAAATCACTGACACGAGCTTGAAGTAAACGGGTTTCGGTTAAATCGGTAATCAGGATCAATTGACCTGTTGTGGACGCCGAGATGGCGAGTCGAACTTTACGGCCATTACGTAATGAAACTTCGTGGCCATCATCTTCACGTGGGTCAAACACCGCCTGGATAACGTTGAACCATTTTTCGTTAACCAGTGGAATCTCAAGAATTCGGTGCGCTTCTGGATTTGCTTCACGCACTACTCCGTACGTATCGAGCAAAATCACTCCAGCAGGCATCACATCGAGCACCTGTTTGTAGCGCTCAACCTGATTCTCTACGGAATCTAAATGGGATTGATTGGTGTTGTTATCCATTACTGCCTGTCGAAATATCGCCGCTAAAACTAAAATAGCTTGGTAAGCAATTAGCGTACCAAGCTATTTTTTATATTTATCAGGACGTTAAGCTATCGACAATAAGTTGACACTCAGAGATAACAGTTTTGGATGCCAGAAAAACGATGTTAACTAGCACAAGTGATAATTCAGATATCGTCTTAAAACTTCACTTTACCTAGCGCTGTAAGTTGTACTTACGCATTTTTTCCACCAGCGTAGTACGTCGCATACCCAGCATGTCGGCCGCTCTCGCTACAACGCCACCCTGCGCTTCTAATGCTTGGCTGATCATATTAACTTCTAAATCAGCCAGCAGCTCTTTCAAATTAACCCCTTCCGGTGGCAGCGCTTGCGGGGCGTTCATGCTGTGATCAAGGTCGTCTTGATCTTCAAAGCTAAAATCTTCAGAGAAGATATCTTGGAATACATCACGCTCTTGCTCTTCCACCGAAACAAATGGATTGCTCTCTGGTTGGAACTCTGGGATGTCACTGTAGCGATATTTGGTTGGTAGATGGTTTACATCCACCAAGCTATTTGGATACAGAATAATCATTCGCTCAACAAGATTAGCCAACTCGCGTACGTTGCCCGGCCAGTTATGCTCCATCAGTGAGTTGATTGCACGAGGTGTAAAGCAGATAGGTTGTCCGCCTTCCGCCTCTAAACGTGTCATCAGTTCTTGCAGCAGCAATGGTATATCTTGTTTGCGCTCTTTCAGCGCTGGCATCTCAATTGGAAACACGTTCAGACGATAGAACAAGTCTTCTCGGAACGTGCCTTCTTCAATCATATTTTCTAGATTACGGTGTGTCGCCGCCACAACTCGAACATTTACCTTGATGGTACTATTGCCACCTACACGTTCAAAGCAGCGTTCTTGCAATACACGAAGCAACTTTACTTGCATCGACATTGGCATATCGCCAATCTCATCAAGAAAGATAGTGCCACCATCTGCGAGCTCAAATCGACCTTTACGGGCAGTTAACGCACCAGTAAACGCGCCTTTTTCGTGACCAAATAATTCGCTTTCTAGGAGCTCAGGCGGTATTGCACCACAGTTAATAGGTACAAAAGCGCCATCGCGGTATGAAGAATGATAGTGGATGTTACGCGCAACAACTTCTTTACCCGTACCGGACTCACCTAAGATCAACACGTTTGCTTCCGTGTTTGATACTTGCTCGATCAGGTGTCGAACTTCTTGAATACCTCTACTTTGACCAACTAAGCTGCGAAAAAGCGTGTTTTTGCGTGCACTAGCAACAACATTCACTCCTTTTCGCCCCAGAAAATCTTTGCAGTGGCGTAACGCTTCACTAAGCTGTGGGTAATTAAGCGGCAGCTCTAGTTCACCAACAAAATTTGGAAGATCATCAACAGGCAAAGGAAAACGGCCCATGACTAGAAGAGGGATGTGGTAAGCGCTGTTTAAATGAGAGATAACCGTACTCGCCGCTTGACCTGCTGGAATATTACCAACAATACAGCACGACCATACGCTAGACCAATCAACATCGCTGAGCTGATCAGAACTGACCGCTTCGCAATTTTCTCCAACAAATTCCAATATATTGCTTAAATTTAAACGACTTGATGCGTCATCATCAATTACAAGCAGCTTTGCCAAACCATGCATAAGTAAGAATGATTGCCTTTATTTTAGGTGCGTTGCGGCCAAACCTTGATTTGCGCAATTGGGTGCTAAAGAAGGCAGAACCACCACACTCAATTTACGATAGACAAAATAGGAAAATCAGCAACAAAAAAGCCATTAGGGCTACTAATGGCTTCTATTTTATTTGAATATAAAAATAAGGCAACCAAGCAATGGAGAGGTGTGAGCTTGATAGAAACTTTGCTACACAACTCGTTGCGCAATTGACAAATATATTCGTCTAGTATCTTAACGCATTGTTTTGACTATTAAATACCAACTTCAGCAGCGGTAAGATTATGAAACTCTGTTGGGATTTGGTCCCAAGCGGACTTGATCTCACGGATAATGTCAATAACGTCGTCGATCAGCTGAGGCTCATTTTGATGGTTAGCAGCAGAAATTTGCGTGATCATAAACTCATACAGTGAATCTAAGTTTGAAGCAATATCACCACCGTCATCCATAGATAGACAGCTGCGTAGCGCGATAATGATGTCTAACGCTTTACCCAAGCGCTCACCTTTTGCTGGAATATTGCCTGCTTGCATGGCTGCTTTACCTTGAATAAGGCGCTCAATCGCACCAGCCATAAGCATTTGAATGACTTTGTGCGGAGAAGCCGCGCTAAGCTGGCTGTCGACTGATACCTTTTTGTATGCTTGCAAAGAACCGCGCATAGTAATCCTCTTTTAAATAAATTTTTTGTACTGCTGAAGTGAACGCTGGCCATAACGAAACTTATGGAGCTCTTTTCCGACCTTTGACGTTTCCGATTGCATCAGCTCGACAATTCTTTTGGTACGAGTTAGCAATGCTTGCCACTCTGCATCCTGCTTAACCAAAGGATTTTGATGAATAATTGGTAACAGGTTTTGCAATAACCGTTCCCTGATATCGACCAAGCGAAGAATTTCTTCAGCATTAAAATCAATTTTTTCTAATTCTTGCGTAATTAGTTGATCTATATCACTAATTTCCATGAGTTCTTTTTGCATTTATTAACCCAACGCACTCATCAAAGCGCCCAACTGGCCTTGCATTTTACCGGTCGCATCTTGCATCGCGGTAAACTTCGCATGAGTACGCTTCTCTAGGCTTTCCATGCGGCGATCTAATGCCGCTTGATCGTCACTCAAACGGTAGTTTTGTTCTGTGAGACTTTTTTCTCGAGTACGAATACTGCCTGTAATACCTGTGATACCGTGAATCGCATCTTCGACTCGTTTAGCAAAACCTGTGTTGCCACCGAAGAACTTTTCTAACTCGTTGAAGTTATTGTTCAACTGGCGGTCTAGCATGTCATAGTTGATTTCTAGGGTGCCTTGACGTGTGGTCGTAATGCCAAATTCTGTTAAGGACTTTAGGTTTTCAGGTGCTTTATCGATTCGAGTAGAAAAGACCGATTTTAATCGTGAATCTGCACTGCGTACGGTGCTGTCACCTGACAACGGCCCTTTTTGACCCGTTACCGGATCCACACTCGCTAACGCTTGGGAGGTTTGATAAAACGAGTTATACGCTGCCACAAAGTTTTCGATATCGTTGCGTACACTTTGACGGTCGTACTCGACACCAATTTCAGCAGGCGGTTTATTCGGTTCTGATTTGCCTTTTAGTGTTAAATCAACACCTTCGATCGCATCTTCAATCACATTGTTGTGGCTAGATAGCTTTGCCACTCCATCAAGCAGTACTTCTGAATCTTGCCCTGCTTGTACTTCTGTCATCCCAAGGTATTGTTCAAAAGCAGATTGTGCCTTTGCGATTTTCGCTTCTGCTTCATCAATTTTTTCCAGACGCTCACGTTCTTGAGGATCAAGTTTAGCGCGATGAATTTGCTTAGCTTGCGCTTCGGAAAGTTCACCACGTGCCACTTTTTCGTCTAACGCTTGCTTTTCACTCGCAATTTTTTGCTCGATTTCCGCTTTTTCTTGCTCAAGAAGCTGCTTAGCCTCTTTCGTCGTAACGTAAGAATCGGTTAGGGTGCCCGATGCGGCATTATTCCAGCCTGGAACATCTGGTGCCTTCTCTATTGCCTTTTCGTCGAGTTCGAGCTCTGGTTCTTCATAAGAGTCCAACAAAGTACCTGACGCAGTTTCTGTCCACCCTGGAATTCTGTCTTCAGGGCGTAAACTCGCGCGTCGGTTGGCTTCATCAATGGCTTCTTGACCAGCTTTTGCTGCTTCCGCACCCGCCGCAGAGATTAGCGCTTGCGATGCATCATCTTGTACATCGTCTGCCGCTTTTTGCTCTTCTGGAGGTAGAGGATTGCCGTTTGCATCCAGCTCTTCTGCTGGTTGTTCCGGAAATTTAAGAGGACCTAAGACATCTTCCGCCGCTGAACGAGCTTCTTCAAGCACGTTGACGCGGTCTTCAAGTGTTTGGTATTCGAAATATTTAAGAGGGTTGCCTTTTTCTGCCTCCACACTGACTCTGATTTGATGATCCTTACCAGAGAGGTTAGAAGCAAGGATAAGGCGTGGACCTTCGACGTCGTTAATAAGAGATGCACGAACGCCAGGGTTATCTTTAGCGCCATTGATGCCACGTACGACATCGATGAGCTTAGATCGGGAACGAACATCGATATTAAAACGCTCATCACCAAGCGAAATCTGCAGCTTACCAGGGCCAAATTTTGCGTCTTCTGGCAATACGTCAGAAGCGACTTTATGGCTCTGAGCAAGCTGCAACACATCGATAGCATATTTGCCAGCGATAGCATCTGTGGTTGCCGTGGCAGATACGATATTGTCATCGGTCGTTTCGACAGTGCGAACGGCAAATGCTTTCTCCTGACGAAAGTTCGCCATGAGATTTTTCATCGTATCCAATGATTCTCTGAGTCGTCCGTAAGCACTGATACTGGCATTAATTGTCGTGCGTTCGTTGTCGATGCGTTGCTGCTTTGGTACGCGTTCGGCATCCACAATTTTGCTGACCATGGAATTAATATCCATGCCGCCAGACATCCCCAAAGGGCCTAAACTCATCAAATCACCTCTAAAAACGACTTACACTTTTTCAGTCAACAACCCGCTGTTGGCTGTGTGCTCAGCTAGGCGACGCAATACCACTAGCATTTCTTCATCAGGAATTTGACGAATCACGTCACCGGTATTGGCTTCATAAATCGTCACCACATCTCGTCCGGATTCTTCATCCACTCGAAATGCGACTCCTTTGTTTATGGACGTGACAAATTCATTCATTTGCGCGACCAATTTTTCACGTTCTTCTTTGTTCAGTTCTTGACGGCTTTCAGCCATCTCGAGCGCAGCTTGAACAGAGAAGTCGTATTCGGTGTTTTTCGCTTTTTGCGGCGAAATCTCACCATTTGAATTTGCTGGGCTAGACGTGCCTATATCATTGCCATTTTTATTTGCAAACTTTGTGCCATTTGGCGTGCCGTAAGGCTGGATGTTCGATGCGTAGGAGGATATATCCATTACAATCTCCCTTCCACCTTATGGGCTAACGATAGAATCTATCGCTTTGGTGCCCCAGCACTAAGGTGTTGACCTCAGGCTGGGTTTACCACTTAGCCCAACAAGCTTAGCGCTGCAGATGGAGACTGCTTCGCTTGAGCCAGGATTGAAGTACTTGCTTGCTGAAGAATTTGCGACTTAGTCATCGCAGTGGTTTCCTTCGCGTAATCAGTATCTTTAATACGGCTTTTAGACGCGTTAACGTTCTCGTTAATGTTGTCTAGGTTGCTGATTGCGTGGTTGAAGCGGTTTTGGAAAGCACCGAGTGAAGCTCGTTGGCTGTCTACGGACTTAAGAGCACCGTCGATAACCGCTACTGCTTCTTGAGAGCCAGCTACTGTGGTTACGTCGATGTCTTTCACTGTTACGTCTTTCGGGCCACCAAAGCCGATCTCGTCTGCTAGGTTGCCAGAAAACTCAACATCACCTTCAACTTTTTGAGAAGAAGCAAATACTTGTAGTTTGCCATCTTCGCCAACAGAGGCTTTTACATCATCGTTTTGACCGTTGATGTATGTCGCTAGCTGCTCAATATCATCGCCTTGCTTAGCGCTGATTGATAGCTCTTTCTCTTCACCCTGCTTGTTGGTGTAGCTCATTTTGAACTCTGTTTTCTCACCAACAGTCCAAGATGCGTCTTTACCCTCTTCTGCTGCGTAGCTCTTACCACCCATTGCTGAAGTGTCTGAGCGTAGGTTACCCATAGAAAGCATCACGGCTTCACCTGAGTCCGCACCGATTTGGAAAGATTGAGTACCGTAAGTACCGTTTAGAAGCTTGTTACCACCGAAAGAGGTAGTTTCAGCAATACGGTTTAGCTCGTCGTTTAGCGCTGTTACTTCTTCTTGGATCGCTACACGTTCTGCTTTTGAGTTAGAACCGTTCGCAGATTGAAGCGAAAGATCACGCATACGTTGTAGGATGTTGGTAGATTCATTCATTGCACCTTCAGCAACCTGTGCAATAGAAATACCGTCGTTTGCGTTTTTCACTGCCATGTCTAGGCCACGGCTTTGTGCATTCAAGCGGTTTGAAATCTGTAGACCTGCAGCATCGTCTTTCGCGCTATTGATTTTATAACCCGAAGACAAACGCTCCATTGATTTTTGTTGACCGTCAGCTGCCTGGTTTAGGTAACGCTGTGCAGTCATCGCAGAAACGTTAGTATTAACGTTAATCGCCATAATTGATCTCCTTAAGGCTTTAGTGAATGTACCGTCGTGTCTCTCACCTCACTTAGGTACATCTCATTTCTCTCAGTCCCTTTAACGGCGACCGATGAATATCCTTTAGAAGAAATTTTCAATTTTTTGCGATTATTTTCTTTGGCTTACTGAAATGTGATGAAGCTCTAATGTCGTGATTCGCAGAAATCCTGGGGCCCCAAAAGACAGAAAAAAACCCAGCCGAAGCTGGGTTTACTCGCTCATCTCTCACCACGAGCCAATGAGGTTCTCGTCTTAGGTTTGAAATTAACCTAGCAGACTTAGCGCTGAGTTTGGCGCTTGTTTCGCTTGCGCAAGGATTGAGCTTGACGCTTGCGATAGAATTTGTGACTTGGTCATTGCCGTCGTTTCTTTCGCGAAATCTGTATCTTTGATACGGCTCTTCGACGCGTTCACATTCTCGTTAATGTTGTCCAAGTTGCTGATTGCATGGTTGAAACGGTTCTGGAAAGCACCCAGCTCTGCGCGGTGGCTGTCTACGTATTTCAGTGCCGCATCGATGATAGCAACAGATTCTTGTGCGCCACCGACTGAGGTTACGTCGATAGTATCTACCGTCACTTTTTTACCTTCGCCCAAACCTAGCTCACCAGATAGGCCGCCTGAAAACTCGACTTCGCCTTCGACTTTGTTGTTGCCAGCAAAGATTTGCAGTTTACCGTCTTGGTCTACTGAGGCTTTCACTAGGTCAGTTTGACCGTTAATGTAAGTCGCAAG